>JAFOTD010000022.1 GCA_017388175.1 Clostridia bacterium
GGGTCGGTTCGGTGGTGAATGAAGCCGCAGTGCGGCTTCAGAGCCGAACCGTGACCGAGCGGCAGCGAGAAGCGCCTCCAAAAAATCAGCACCCCTTGCGGGTGCTTTTGATTTGGAAACGGCATTCCCACATAGAAACGGGCGCGTCAGCGTCCGGTTCGATGAGGGTCGGTTCGGTGGTGAATGAAGCCGCAGTGCGGCTTCAGAGCCGAACCGTGACCGAGCGGCAGCGAGAAGCGCCTCCAAAAAATCAGCACCCCTTGCGGGTGCTTTTGATTTGGAGACGTTATTCCCACTATCGAACGCGGCGCGAAGCGTCCGGTTCGGGCGGCCAAAGGCACGTGCCGTTTCAGATTACTGCTTCATCAGGGCGGCGCCGGCGTTCCACGCCTTGCCGACCTTTTCGCCGACGGTGTAGTAGCCGTTGCGGAACTGATCGAACAGGATCGCGTTGAGCTTTTCCGGCTCGACCTGATCTTTTTCGTTCAATACGGATTCTTCCGCCTTGACGTTGACGATCTTTCCCACAATACCGTCCACGTAGTCGCTGTGGAGAAACTCCAGAAGCTCGCATTCCATCACGAGCGGGAACTCCTCGATGATCGGCGCGTGCACCTTGTCGCTCTTTACGGCGTGATAGCCCGTGCGCTCAAACTTGTCGTCGATTTTGTTGCCGGAGGCAATGCCGAAGAAGTCGGCGACGTCCATGTGCGCCCGATCCGCAAGCGCAACGGTGAACGCCTTGCTCTCCTGAATGTTCAGCCACGTTTTCTTTCCTTCGCCGATGAACAGGATGATCTTGTCCTCGTCGCAAATCTGCCCCCATGCCGCGTTCATCACGTTGACCTTTTCGTTCTTGTCATATGCCGCCACCATCAGCACCGGCATCGGG
The DNA here is from genome assembly GCA_017388175.1 of Clostridia bacterium. Taxonomy (GTDB): domain Bacteria; phylum Bacillota; class Clostridia; order Christensenellales; family CAG-138; genus UBA3792. Next base: position 893 of record JAFOTD010000022.1, read on the forward strand.
TAAACCGCGGGGAGTACGCCCAGATCTTTTTTCATAGTAGTTCCTTCCTTCCTTTGATTGGTTGTTTTCGTTACAAAAATACCGCCGACGGCTATTGCCGGGATTCAGCGCGGGATCCTTGAGGAACGCGGCCGCGTTCTGTGCGGTTTTCCGTGCCGGCCGTCTGCCGCTGCAAATCAGGAACATCGGCGGCGCGCCGCAGATACAGCGGCACAGACGGTTGATCTCGCGGGTCGATCCGATAGGAACAGGTCGAAGACCGCTCTTTCGCTGATTCCATAAAGCGCATTGAACCCCTTGTCGCTTGACAGAAGCTGCCCGGCGATTATAATTATAGCATGAACGAACAAAAATACAAGAACGCACAAATATGTGACATACTACCCAAAAGTATAGTAAGGAGTCAATGGTGAATCTTGAGAAGATCAAAGAATACCGGTGCCCGGTCGAAGCCGCTATGGACGTGATCGGCGGGAAGTATAAGGCGCAGATCGTGTATGAGCTGATGCGGGGAACGAAGCGGTATTCCGAAATCCGGAAGGCGCTGCCGCAGGCAACGCCCCGGATGCTCAGCAAGCAGCTAAAGGAATTGGAGGAGGACGGGGTTGTCAACCGTGTTCTGTACCCGGTTGTGCCGCCGAAAACAGAATATTCGCTGACCGAGACGGGGCAAACGCTGGTTCCGATCGTGGACGCTCTGTGCAAATGGGGAAACAGCTATTTAGCGCTTGCGGGCATGTCCATACCGGTATAATCCATAAGATGCCCCGATTCTCTTCGGGTGTTGCGAAAGCATTCGTAATGGACAGCCCCGGACCGGATATGCTATAATACGGCTGCCGGAAATGGATATTGCGCCGCTTTCGGGATGCAAAAGCGGAAGAAAGGAATGGCGGGACGGATATGCGGAAGATCCTATCTTTCTTTATTGCCGTTTTGCTGCTGACCGGCGCCGTGCCGGGGCAGCGTCGCGGGCATATGAACGCACAGACGGAACGCGCTGCTGCGGAGAGCGTTTTTGCCGCGCCAGAGCAGCAGGGAGCGGGAAAAACGACGGTCATGGTTTATATGACCGGATCGGATCTGGAGCCGAAATGCGCGGCGGCGACGAAAGATATGCAGGAGATGATGGACAGCGGCGTCGATCTTTCCGTAACGAACGTTGTGATCTATACGGGCGGCGCGGAGAAGTGGCACAGCGACGTGCCGGAAAACATGAACGCCGTGCTGCAGCTGACGGAAAACGGGTTTGAACGGCTGGAAGCCTTTGAAATCATGTCTATGGGCGCGCCCGAAAACCTTTCCCGCTTTCTGAACTACGCGTACGAACACTTTCCCGCGGAAACGTACGACCTGATTCTCTGGGATCACGGCAGCGGACCGATCAGAGGATACTGTCTGGATAAGCGGTTCGCTGACGATACGCTCACGCTTAAGGAAATGCGGGAAGCGCTTTCAGAGTCTCCGTTTTCCGGGACGAACAAGCTCGGTTTTATCGGGTTCGACGCCTGCCTGATGGCGAGCGCGGAGCTCGTCTGCATGCTCGGCGAATTCGCGGATTATATGGTTTTCTCGCAGGAAACGGAGCCTTCCTTCGGATGGAACTACGCGTTTTTAAGCGACTGCGGAACCCTGCCCACGAAGGAGCTTGCCGTAAGGATCGCGGACGTTTATCTGGAATATTGCGAAGCCTATTACGAACGGAATAACCGTCACAGCGACGTGACGCTGTCTGTCGTGGATCTGTCGCTTGCCGATGAGCTGCGCGACGCGGTCTGCGATCTCTTCCGCTCCGCCGCGCCGGACGTCATGAGCCGGTTTACGCGGATTGCGAGCTCCCGTGTCAACGCAAGGTCGTTCGGCAAAGCAAACACGAACGTCGATTATGATCTGGTGGATCTGAACAGCCTCGCGCAGGAGATGGGCGCGTTTTATCCGGAGGAAGCGCGGCGGCTTACGGAACTTCTTGACCGTCTGGTTGTCAGCGCCGTATCGAACACGGAGCAAAGCTGCGGCGTCAGCCTGTTTTTCCCGTTCTTCCGCAAGAGCGATTACAGCGCGTTTTCGGGTGAGGTCTATCGCGAAATGGGCGTTTTTCCCGAGTACCAGAACTTTTTGAACCGTTATGAACAAACGTGGCTTTCCTCCGATATGCAGGCGCTCTTCGACGCCGGAATGAATATCGAAAAGCAGGATGACGGAACGTATTTTCTTCCGCTGTCGGAGGAACAGCTTGACGCCGTGGTCGACGGGAAGTATTACGTTCTGCGCAGGCTCGGCGAAGGAATGTACGCGCCGATCTATATCGGTTCGAACGTGGAAAAAACGGACGGCGGCGTGGCCGTTTCGTTTGACGGCAGGATCATCTACTGCGAAGACGTCGCGACAGGGGAACGAACCATCCCGACGCTTCGGCTGACGGATCGGATCGGATCGCGCGTCGATTACAGCATCATGGACTGTGCCGTGCAGACGGATTATCTGTTTACGACCGAGAATACAATCCAAAGATGCGAGGTGCAGATCTCGGCGGATCTGAGCGACGGACAGGTCGAAATCCGGGGCGTTTACGAACAGGATGACGATGCGGAAGGGATCGGTAAAAGAACGGAGATCGACCTTTCCGAATGGAACGTGCTGTCGGTGATGGAACTGCCCGCGAGGTATCTTGAACGGTCGGAAAACGGCAGAATCATCGGTTTCAACGAGTTGGAGAAATCAAGCTGGTATTATTTCTATGAGTTTCCGCTGGCGGATGAGATCCGGTTCGTTTCGGACTCGCTGTACGACGACGGTTATGAATACGACATCATGTTTGAATTGACGGACGCGCAGGGAAACAGCTCGTGTACGGAACCGTTCATGCTGGAACCGGAGTCCGCGCAGCGCGCCGAGAACGGCGATTCCGCGCCGGCAGTCCGCATTCCGTGGGAGAGCGGCGCCGTCGTATACGAGGAACACGGCGTTACGGTGCGCATCGACTGCACCGGGGCGTTAAACGGGTGGAAAACGGAATACGTGGTTTCCGTTCGCAATGAAAACGGGTTTCCGGTGAATCTGGCGCTGCGCGACGCATCCGTAAACGGCATTACGATGGCGTTGTTAAGGACCAATCTCAGCGTGAACCCTGGGGAAACGAAGACCGTTAAGTCCGACATTCTCAGCAAGCTGACGAACAAAACGGGACAGGAAGAGGCGCTGCGCTTTCGCCTGTATGCGGAAAACGCCGACAGCAGGGGACTGTTGTTCGACCGATGGATCGAGCCGGTCGGAAAACCAAAGAAGGGCGCAAGCTTTTCGGCGCCGCTGCTGGATGCGCGCGCGGACGAACAGGTTATCTATTCCGACGGCGAGATCGAGGTTACGCTGATGAAAATGGCGTATTTCGGATCCCGGCGGAGTCTGTTCGACGAAGCGGTCGATGCGGCGGAAGACGATGCGGAGATGACGCTGCTTTATCGGATTGAAAACCGTTCGGGCGTGACGCACGCCGTTTCCGTTCCGATGCTGAAATGCAACGGCGTCAGCATCGGGACGAGCACGAAAGACATCAAAAGCTTTCTCGACCTGAAGCCGCATAACACCTGCTATATCCTGCAAACGGTCACGCGGGAGCAGATCATGTTTCTGAATCCGCATTACAGCATCGACACGGCGGGTGAAGCGCCGATGATCGCGTCCGTTTCGGAAGCGGAGGCGCTGTTCGTGATCGACGGCAACGGGATCTGGTGTCCGATCGCGCTGAAAGAAAAGGGAACGGGGGAATTGCTGCGTCCTGAGGGCGAGCTGCTGTATGAAGATGAAACGTGGAGCATCTACCGCGACCCGGCGCAACGGCAGATCCCGGAAATCGTATGTCTCTGGGTGGTGAACCGTTCGGACCGGCTGTATTATGGAAGCATCGACGCGGAGAGGGATTATCTGTTCACGTATGAAACGTTTGCGCCGCAATCGGCGAAATACGTTTGGATCTGGGCGGATCTTGATACGCAGAAGGAACAAAAGATCAGGCTTGACGTCAATACGTGGGAGGAGGAAAGACAGCCTTTCCGCACGGAACCGGCCCATACGGAGTGGTTCGGCTGGCATTCGGAGAAAGGAGCCGACAGACCGTGAAACGCAGAATGATTTTGCTGATGCTGGCGGTTTTCCTTCTGACGGCAGGATGCACGGCGGATTCGCCGAATGAAACAAATACGCCCGGGACGACGGCGGAAGCGGGATTTGAAACGCCCGGGCCGCAGGAACGGGAGAAACGCGAGGCGGAAGCGAATCCGGAGGATCGGATCCCGATCGACGCGTCGCTGTATTCCCCGCACGATTGCCGGTTTACGCTGCTGGAACGCGAGGATTGTCTGGTTGAGCTCGTGGTGATGCAGAGCCTCGATCTGGAGTCGTCCTTTTCCCTGTATGTACACAATCGTACGGATGAACAGATTTGGATTACCGTTTCCGATATCACGCTGAACGAGACCGTGCAGCTCGGAGGATTCTTCTATTTTCCGCTCGAAGCAGGGGAATCCGGCGATGCCTGCGTTTCGGGTACGTTTCCGCAGCTCGATGAGATCTGCGCGATGATCGGATACGAAAACGTAACCGAACTGTCCGCAAACGTTCAGATCAGGAAGGATCCGGCCTACGTGAAAATGAGCGAGTGCAGCATCGCGTTTCCGGAAGGCCTGCATCCGCACTTTGCGTATGAGGCTTATCTCGATATGCGCGCGGACCGTCAGGTGCTGCGCGCGGACGATCGGGTAACGATCGCGCTGCTCGGATGCGGACACTTCTTTGATACCCCCGCCAACAACCGGCTGACCGGATTTTTATGGGTGGAAAACCGGACGGACGAAACGATCCCGGTCAATCTTTCCGGGCTTTCGGTGAACGGAACCGTTGTTCCGATGCTGGCCGGAGATTCTTTGCGACTCCGACCCGGGACGAGCTGCCTGATCGAGTTTTATGCGGAAAAGAAAGCCTTTGATACGGCGGGCATATCTTCCATCGCATCCATGCGGCTGCAGATTCTCACCAGCGAGGAAGAAAACAGCGGCGGCGCGCGGCAGACGGAAGGCGGAACGTGGTATCCGGTTGCGCTGGCGGAGTCCGGACGGACGGAGGACGCGGCGGAGGAAGGCACGCTGCTGTATGACGACGGGCTTTTGGAGGTTCGGTTTTTACGGGCCGAGCTTAACGACAGTTGGATCGAAGGATACGTCAATGCGGATTACTATCTGCTGATCAACAACCGCCGCGCGGAGGGCGTTCGGATCCGGATCAAGGACGCGATGCTGGGCGACGCGCCTTACGTCGACCCGGCATGGAACGATGATTACATCTTTACGGAAAACGACCGGATCGGAGCACAAAGCAAAGGCGTAATGATTGTTTCGCCGCAAATCCCGAAGGAGGAAACGGAAAACGGGCTTCCGGAGTTTTCCTTCCTGCTGCAGGTGCGGTCGCAGGGCGAGGACACGATCTTTTATACAACCGCCGAACGGATCCGTTTGGCGGAAGAATAAACAGGAGGGGTTATGAGAAAAATCATCAGCGTTTTTATGGTATTGTGCATGCTGTGCGCCGCGTTCGCGGGATGCGCAAAGAATGCGGATCAGACGAATGCGCCGGTTAAGGAACCGGACGCGGATCCCGGAATTTCCGCAAACGCCGCGCCGAATCCGTCCGCGCAGACGGAGAACGAAGGCAAACAGCCGGAGCAGCAGAGCCCGGGCAGCGGGGCGCAGGCGCTTTCCGGCGGAACCGTGATCGACGGGATCAATTACGTCATGATCTACAATCCGTATATCTATGATGAAAACAACGAGGCACAAACGCTGAATTCCATGCGCTATACCGGCGATATCGGCTGGCAGATCGAGACGGGGCTTTTCCGTGCGGACGAGACGGAGGAACCGCCTGCGTTCCCGGGGACGATCCCGCAGAAGGATCTCAACAAGGACTTTGACGATAGCGTGGTCAATCGCGAGGGCGACAGGGCGGGCGCGAACGATCCCGTGTATTACGCGGGCGACACACATTCGTTCTTTGCCTATGATTCGACCATGACGATGCGCGTCCGGAAGAATTTCGAATGCGTTTACGAAGGAACGCATTGCTATATCTGGTCGACGGACGGTTCGATCGGCAAAGACGACGCCGAAACGCTTGCATACGAGTTTGACAATCTGATCTACGAGAACAACGCAGCGTGTTTCGGAACGCCGCGTTTTACGGAAAACGGCGGGAAGATCAATATCCTGTTCTATCCGCTCGAGCAGGAAGGGCTGCTCGGCTTCTTTACAAGATACGACATTTTCTCTTCCGCGGAAGCGCCGAGCGACGTGGCGGAATATTACGGGATCAATACCGATCACGCGATCATTACGCTGAACAGCAAGTATATCGAGACCGATATGCCTTCGATGAAAGCAACGCTCGCGCATGAGTTTCAGCATATGATCTGCGCATCCGAAGCGTTCTATTATTACGACAGCCCGTTCGTGCGGTCGTGGCTCGACGAAGCGATGTCGTCATATGCGGAAGAGCTGAATTATCCGGGAACGAAATATGACCGGCTGTATCATCTGTACATGTTTTTCAGCGACTGCTGCGGCAAAGGACAGTCCCTGTATCACTTTAACGGGGACGATCCGTGGATCGGCTCGTACGGCGTGGTCTTCCTTTACGAGACGTATCTGACGGAGCAGGCGGGCGCGGACGTTTTCAAGAACGTTCATTCGTATTGGAGAAACAGCTACAGTTCGTCGGTTGACGAGGCGGACGCGCTGCTCGCGTCCGTGTCGCCGGACTTTGCCGCGCGGATTTCCGACGCGTACGACTATCCGGCGTCGGTGTCTCTCGGATTCGGGGACGCGGCTGAGGAATGGATGAGCAAACTGACGCTTGATTTCTATATCCAGTCGCTCCGTCCGGAGCTCAATAAATGCGGCGAATATGCCGATCGCGCATATACGGCGATGCTGTATTCCGAAATGGATCCGCTGTATATCGAGGGAGGCGGCCGCATCATCGTTTCGCCGGAAAACGGCAGCTTTACCATTCCGAACGACTCCGGCAACGGGCTCGTTTACGTCGGGCTGGACAGCAATTTCAACGTCGTTTCGATTACGTATACCGAAGCGGACTGATCGTTTTTGCCAAGGGTGATCCGCCGCCTGCATAAAGGGAAACGCCACATACGGAGAGAAATGCCATGATGGAAAAGCTGCATACGGGCGAGGTTTATTCGCCGGAAGATCCGGAGATCGCCGCGGTACAGACGGCATGCCTGGAAAAGCTGTACGAATACAACCAAACGCGTCCGCTCGAGGCGCAGCGGCGGCAGGCGCTCTTAAAGGAGATGTTTGCCGAGATCGGTGAAGGGTGTTATATCGAACCGCCGTTTCACGCCAATTTCGGCGGCCGGCATTGCCATTTCGGGAAGCGGGTTTACGCGAATTTCAACCTGACCTGCGTGGACGATACGCACATCTTTGTCGGCGATTACACGCTGATCGGCCCGAACGTAATGCTCATCACGGCGTCGCATCCGATGGATCACGACGCGCGCCGAAAAGGGCTTCAAATGAACAAGCCGGTGCGCATCGGCAAAAACTGCTGGATCGGTGCCGGCGCGATCATACTGCCGGGCGTTACGATCGGCGACGACACGGTGATCGGCGCAGGCAGCGTCGTGACGAAGGATATTCCCGATCGCGTCGTGGCGGTCGGGAATCCGTGTCGGGTGCTTCGGACGATCGAAACATGAAGTATCCGCAAAGAATCCGAAGATACCTTGGAAACAAGCGCTGAGTCTGATTGCTTTTGTCGGCGCATGATTGGGCGGGAGGCCGACCCCGATCGCCCGAAAACCGGAACGGATCGTGAAACGGTCCGTTTTTTTTTGAGAATTATAAAACCAAATCGCAATTCGCGCCATCTTATCAGTGAAGACCAAGGAAAGGGAGTAAACCGTATGAAACGAATCATTGCATGGCTGCTGTGCCTTCTGATGACGGTATCGCTGATCCCGGCGGCACTTGCGGACGGAGAAGAGCCCGCACAACAGCCCGAACCGTCCATCGAAACGATGGAGGAACCCGTTGAGGAGCCGGAACCCGCCGAGGAGCCGGAACCCGTTGAGGAGCCGGAACCCGCCGAGGAGCCGGAACCCGCCGAGGAGCCGGAACCCGTTGAGGAGCCGGAACCCGTTGAGGAGCCGGAGCTGCAGTCTTTGACGCTGCCGGATTCCGAGACGGCAATGCCGCAGGCGACCGCGACAGGCGTGACCTCCTATACCTATGAGGTCGCGCCGATCCTTGCGCCGTTTCCGTATTACGTATACGTAAAGACCGACAATCCGGACCCGGAGAGCTTTCGTCTGATAGACAGGGACAGCAGCCTGTATTCCGCAGGCAGCGAGGGCGAGATCTATCGCCGGACGTCGGCGACCTCCGGCGTGAGCATCAAATGCGAACCCGGCACGTATTACGTCACGCAGTACTGTTTTTTGGACGTTGCGTATGAAGACAAAAGCATTGCACGCGTCAACGGCGGCTACATCTTTGAGGCGAGGAAGGCGTTCTCGGACGGCGGGGAGCTGGTACTGCAGGAGATCGAACACTACGGCGAATCGATCTTCACGCACAAGTACCGCGATACGGACGTCACGGTGACCTGCCCGAAGATGACGACCTATATGAACTATCTGGTCGATACCTACACCGATCCGTCGAAAACGCTCTTCGAGAACCTCAGCTCGCTGCAGAATGGCATGGAGGAGATCTCCGTCTATCCCAGGTGGCTGTATGACAAGGATCGTCCGAACGAAGATACGCCGTATCCGTATCTGTACAGTTCGGGATACCCGGAGCATCTGCTGATGGACGGCTACGATATGTATAAGAGAAGCACGGAGGACATGTTCATCACCAAAGCGTATCCGTACGTGCTGGATTCCCTGTCGTTCCCGTCCGTGATCTGGAGGATCGCAAAACGGCTGGAGCCGGATGCCGAGATCAAATGGAACGACTGTTATCACTGGCTGATCGACGTCACGTGGGACGGAGAGACGCGTTCGTTCGGCGGCGCGGGCAACGGCGGGACCGAACCGCTGTACACCGATCGGCTTGCCACGCGGTTCACCTTTGACGGAAGCGCGAACGATCTCGCCTGCACCGGCGATTTCAGCGCATTCGTCGATCAGGTCATGATCTATGATCAGAACGCGCAGGATGACGCCGCGTACTATATGGATCTCGTGCAGGGAAGCACGTACGACGCGGCGATCCGGGCGACCGGCGGAACGTGGATCAGGCTTCGCGGCGGGGACTACAAGCCGTATTACGGATATGTCGTGCCGCACGGAGATGCCTGCATGGTCGCGTCCAAAGCGTGGGTCGACGGCAAGTACGTAAACGAGTATGAGAGAGCCGCGTTGAACGAGTCCTTCGAGGATCATCCGTACGCGGACATCCTCGTGCATGACGTGAGCTACGTCGATCACGACGGCGAGCCGCATACGCAGGACGTCATCTTCAGTTATGACAGAGAGCACGAAGACTGGCGCGCACCGTATTTCTATTCGAACGCGAACTATTATTTTTACAGCTGGACGATCCCCGATGAACTGATCATGAGTTCCGAAGAGGCGGAAGCGTACGTCCGCGCGGAGATCGCGGAAAACGGAAACAGACTTCCGACGGAAGGCCTCTGCTACGACGGAACCGAATTTCCGGGCACGCCGTTCTCCAACACGCCTGTAACGGGGATCACGCTTCCCGCGGAATACACGATCGTTTCCAGCAACCGAAGCGCGCTGATGCCCGTGACGCTGAACCCGGAAGGCGCACGCTGCGTCTACCTCACGTGGGAATCCTCCGATCCGGACGTCGCGACCGTCGACTGCAGAAAATATTACGGCGGCAGCAAGATCGAGGTCAAAAAGATCGGCACGACGACGCTGACCGCGACGACCTACGACGGCGGGTATACGGCGACCTGCGTGCTGCACGTCATCAGCAACATCATCTTCGAGGAGCAGCCAGAGGATCAGACGGTCAAAAACAGCGGCTCGGCGACCTTCCGCGTCCGCGTGTCGCTCCGCGAGGGCAGCATGAGCAACGTCACCTATCGCTGGGAGTCCAGCGAGGACGGCGGAAAAACCTGGCAAAAGGTGTACTATCTGGACGGCGCGACAAAGGATACGCTGACCTTTCCGGCATATCGGTTCAAAAGCGGCACGCTGTTCCGCTGCGCGGTCATCGAAGGAGGACAGACCGCGTACAGCAACACCGCGAAGTTCACCATACGGACCCCGGAGCTCGGTTCGATCGAATTTGCGGACGGGGCGGTCGGATACAAGGGCGATACGGCGTACGTGGTCTATAACGGCAAGGCGCAGAAGCCGAAGGTGGTCGCAAAGGATACGGACGGCGGCGTGATCGGAGAAAGCCGGTATACGCTCACCTATCGCGACAACACGAATCCCGGCACGGCGTATGCGGACGTCACGATGAACGGCAAGACGGTAAGCCTGATGTTCAAAATCTATCTCCCGGCAACCGAAAAGACGTTTGTGGAAAACCGGGCGGACGGCATCCGCATCACGTGGAACCCGGTCCCCGGCGCAAAGGGATACGTCATCTATCGCAGAGCATGGAATCTGGTTTCCGCCGGCTGGACGACGTTCGAACGCTGGAACAATACGGCCGGAACGGAGTGGACCGACACGAAGGTCTATGCCGGCACACGCTACCAGTACGGCGTCAAGGCGTACTTCGGGAATCCGATGGACAACTTCAACCTCGGACTCGTCGGGCCGCTGAAAACCACGGTGCGCATCACGACCCGCTCGCTGCGCTCGGTCGAACCGGGAACAAGGCAGCTTACGGTCAAGTGGGAAGGATCGAGGGTGTTTACCGGCTATCAGGTGCAGATCGCGGCGGACAGCGGCTTTACGAAGGACGTCCAGACGCTGAAAATCACGGACCCGTCGGTATACCGGACGACGTTCAAAAATCTGAAAGCGGGAAAAACCTACTACGCGCGCGTGCGTTCCTACCAGTTGTTTGATACCATGACGTATTTCGGCGAATGGTCAAACGTGACGAGCGGAAAGGTCAAATAAAAAAACGGGGAAAAACCCCGAATTTCCTCCGAACAAGGCGCGATCATCATCCGTCGCGCCTGCCCCCGGACCGAATCGGTCCGGGGATTTTTTTATGCGGCGCCGCGTGTCAGCTTTTGAAGTTTTCAAGCTTGTGCTTGACGCGCTGCATGGCGTTGTCAATGGATTTTAACGGCTTTTCGATGCGCGCCGCGATCTGCGGATAGGAGAATCCGTCCAGATACAGGCTTAAAACACGGCGTTCCATCGGCGAGAGCGTTTTTTCCAGATACAGCACCATGCGGTCGAAATTTTCGCGCCCGATCACCACGTCCTCCGGATCGGCCACGCCTAAAGAGCGCATCGTATCCAGCAGCGTCAGCTCGCTTTCCGCTTCGATCGGCGAGCTGTTCAAAGAAACGTAATGGTTCAGCGGCGTGTGCTTTTTACGCGTTGCGTTCTTGATGGCGGACAGAATCTGCCGCGTCACGCACAGCTCCGCAAAGCTCTTGAACGAGGCCGCTTTGTTTCCGTCGTACTCGCAGACGGCCTTGTACAGCCCAAGCATGCCCTCCTGCACGAGATCCTCGTGGTCGGCGCCGATCAGAAAATAGGAATGCGCGCGCGACCGAACAAGCTGCTTGTAGCGTTCGTACAGCAGCCGTTCCGCCTCGCCGTCGCCCTCGCGGATGCGGGCAAGCAGTTGTTCGTCTGTGAGCGTTTGCATGGTTATTCAGCGTCCTGACGCTTCTTTTCAAACATCAGAACCGCGGCGGCAACGCCGGCGTTCAATGAATCAATGTGTCCCTGCATCGGGATGGAAACGAGGAAATCGCAGTTGTCGCGAACGAGCTTAGAAAGCCCTTCGCCTTCGTTTCCGATGACGAGCGCCAGCGGGCCTTTCAGCGCCTGCGTGCGCATGTTTTCGCCGTGCATATCCGCTCCGGCGACCCACAGCCCCGCGCTCTTGAGCTGCGCGAGCGCCGCGGAAATGTTCACCACCCGCGCGATCTTGACGTATTCGACCGCGCCCGCGCTCGTCTTGACCGCGGCGGCGGTAACCGACGCGCTTCTGCGCTTGCCGATGATGACGCCGTGCGCGCCGGCGCAGTCCGCGCTCCTTATGATCGAGCCGAGGTTGTGCGGATCCTCCACACCGTCCAGAACGATCACGAACGGGTCCTCATTTTTCGCCTTTGCGGCGTCGAGGATGTCGGAAATATCGCAGTAGGTCACGCCTGCAGCGTACGCTACGACGCCCTGATGGTTCGCGGTCTTTCCGCCGTGACCGAACGGCATGCACAGCTCGTCGAGCTTTTTGCGGTCGACCTCGCGCACGACGAGCTTCCGCTCGCGCGCAAGAGTGACGATCTCGCCCAGCGACCCGTCGTGCTCCGTCGTCACGAGAATGCGGTCGATGCTGCGCCCGCCTTTGATCGCCTCGCGCACCGCGTTGCGGCCGATCAGAAGGTACGGCTGTTCGTCGCGCTCGTTCTCGAACGGCGCGGGCTCGTACGGTTTTTTCGGGCGGTCGCTCTGGCCGCGCTTGTTTTCATACGGCTTTTCGCTCCGGTCATAGGGCTTGCGGCCGTTTTCCTTGTGCGTATACGGCTTCTTTTGATAGCCGCCCTGCTCTTCGGCGTTCTTCTTGCGGTGATCCCCGCCGTAGGGACGGTCATAGACGGGCTTCGGATATTCGCGCTCGCCGTTTCCGTAGTTCTTTTTTTCGCCCTGATACGGCTTCTTGCCGTAGGGTCTGTCATACTGCATGCGCGGGCGCGCGCCGGTCTCGCCGGAGGAGGGCCGTCTGCCGTATTCTTTTCTTTGATCGCTCATCGTTCGGACTCCTTTTCGGATTCGTTTATCATTTGCAGGGCAAGGCGCATCAGCTCGCCGATGCGTGCGTCCCTGCCCAGAAGGTACAGATAGCCGAGCAGCGACTCAAGACCGGTCGCCACGCGATAATCGCGCACGTCGGCATGCTTGGGCACGGTGCCGCTGTGCGCGTTGCGTCCGCGGCGGAACGCCGCCTGCTCCTCTTCGGTCAGCGCGTCCGCAATGCACCGGTAGGCTTTGGCCTGCCCCGCGGCGCAGACGAGCTTTGCCGCTTCAAGGTGCAGCGCGCGCATCGGAAGCCGAAGGGTTTCGGCAAGAAGCGTGCGAACGTACAGGTCGTATACCGTATCGCCGAGGTATGCCAGCGTCAGCGCGGGCAGCGAAAGCGGATCCGCCGGCCGCGCAATTTCCATAGATTGCACAATGTCAGAATGGATACTCATACATAGTTATCATACCCTTTTTTATCGCCGAACGCAACAGAAATCTTATGAAAAAATCAAAAGCCTTCCGCGGGGAAGGCTTTGGGGAGGGCGGGATTATACGACGCCGGTCATCACAACGGTCAGCATGCCGGGCACCACGGTGATTGCGCCGGTTGACGGGTCCTGCGTAAACGAGGCGGCGGGCACGGAGAGCGCCGTCTGCGTGCTGCCTTGGGCGGGCACGGTCAGGGTGTTGTTTTCAAACGTGAAGTCCGTGATCGGCGCGCCGTTGACGGTGACGGCGACGTCAAAGAGCGCCAGCGGGAAATCGTCGACGATCCGGAGATCGGTCGCCGCCTCATTGCCGCGGTTTTCGATCGTGAAGGTCACGGTCATTGTTTCGCCGTCGGTCACCGGGTCCGGCGTCATCTCCTTGGTGATCGAAACGTCCGCGTACGACGCGGCGGGCACGGTTGCGCTGACCGTCACGGGATCGGTTTGACCGATCGTCGCGGTATTGACGATTTCGCTGCCCGGGGCAAGCGGCGCAAAGCTGTTGACCGTCGCCTTATAGAGCAGCAGCGCGGAAGCGCCGGCGGGGATCTCCGGAATCGTGAAAAGCACGCCGTCCTCCTGCATTGCGGGGGTCAGATCGGCGGAAAACACGCCGTCGATATACAGCGCGGCGGGACCGGTGTAGGTCAGCGGACGCACGGGCACGGCCGCGCCGTCCGGCGTGTATGCGCCGAGGTTGTCCAAAATCGGCAGATTCGTAAGCGCGGCCCCGCTCTCGTTGCTCAGCGAGATGATGTAGGTCAGATCGGTGTTGAGCCGGTAGGCGGCGTCAAGCGCGCGCTTTGCGGCCGTCAGCGGGGAAGTGAGCTCGGTCGACGCGATGTTCGACAGCACGGACGCAGTGGTCGTGCCGTAGGTATATGTCAGGTTTGCCTGGTTGGTAATGATAGCCATATGTTTTCTCCTTTCCGGACGGCGAAAGCCGTCCGCTGTATCGTATGCAAAAGAAGAAAAAACGGTTACAAATACAAAAGCCGCCCGAAATGCCGGGCGGCCGACGCGTCATGAAAAAGGGCTACTGCTTTTTCGTTTCCTCTTTTTTCATCTCATACAGCTTCTGCAGATACAGCACGGCGTCGGAAAGAAGCCAGATGATTACGCCGTAGACGATGCCGGCAAGGACGTCCAGGAAGAACGTCGAAAAGACCGCTCCGCCGGTGGCGTTTCCATTGGCGATCAGGCTGATCACAGACACGATCGCGGTCAGCAGGTAGAATACCATGACCGTAACGGCGACGGCCTTTGCGATCAGGCAGAACATGCCCTGATCGTGCGCCCACTTCTGAAACGCGGTTCTGACTTCGGGCGATTTTGAAGAGGATTTGGTTTTTTTCGTTTTCTGATTGTTTTGAGGCGGATCAAAGATCAGATCCGGATCCGGAATCGGGTCGAAGGTCGCGCCGCATGCGCTGCAGACGGTCGCGTCGTCGGGGAGCGATTTTCCGCATTTCGGGCAATACGTCATACAGATTCCTCCTTATAGCATCCGTTGATTAATACAGGTAATAACTGCCGAGCATATCGTACGTCTCACGATGGAACACGGCGATCTCCTTGGCTTCGGTCAGCCAGGCGTCAAACTGCTCGTCCCACGATTCGTCCCGGACAGAGGCGCCGGCGGCTGCCGTGATGACGTCTTCGATCGCGGCGCGGTCGACCGGACCCTCCTTCAGAACTTCCACTACCTTGACGATCACGTACGCGCCGTCGAGCAAAACCGGCTCGGAATACGCGCCGGCCACGAGCGTCTTCGCGTAGTCGGAGAGCGCTCCGTAGCGTTTATCGACGTCGTTTACGTAAAGGAGACGTTCGTCCGTGCCGGAACCGCTTTCATCGGGGTGATTATACGTCTGCATCGCTTCCTCAAACGAGGATCCGTTTTGCAGCGCGGCATACGCTTTTTCGATCGTGCGTTTTGCGTCGGCGTAGTAGGCGGTTTCGATCCGGGCGTTCTCCGCTTTTAATGCGGCGTAATCGGTTTCGATTTCCTTTCGGCGGGCGGGGTCTTCGTTGTTCAGGACGAGCGCGCCGTATTCCGCTTCAAGCGCGTCCATTTCGGAATTGTTCTGCGTGACCGCTGCGTCGATCTCTCCGTCCGGGCGCACTTCGATCACCTGCACGCGAAGGTAGCCGCCGGGCACGTACAGAACGGGCGTCGTGCTGAGACCGGAACGGAATTCCTGTTCGTCGTAGAAGTATTCCTCCGGGCTGGATGCGTACTTGGATTTCTGCGCTTCCAGCGTTGTCTCGTACCATGCGTTGATCTGATCCGTGTCGATGGAATCTGAAACCGTATGGTTCTTCAATTCCTCGGAAAGGGTGTCGATGCGGTAGCTTTCGAGATAATTGTCAAGCTCCAGAGCAAGGTAATCTTCGAGCGTAAAGCCCGCCTCGAACATGTCGGCAAGCTCTTCGTTGATCAGCTCGATCGCCGCCGCCGTCTGTTCCTCGGTCAGTTCGGAGGCGTCGTCCGCAATCGCGTCCGTGGTTCCGGCATAGTATGCGAACTGGCACAGGAGCGCGTTGCGCTCTTCATCGACGTCGCTTTCCGCGTTTTTCCGCGCTTCCGCTTCCTGCGCTTCGCTCAGCGTAACGCCGAGCTCATTCGCCTTCCACAGCGGCAGGTAGTACCGGATCATCTCGTCCTCAACCATCGACATGCATTGCGAAACGGTCTCTTCGTCGATGGACCCGGAGGAAGCGAACATGCTGATGTACTGATCGAACGCGTTGGCGATATCGTTCGCTTTAATTTTCACGTCGCCGAGCTCAATGGCGATCGCGTCACCGTCAAACCCGTCGATCCCCGCTTCGGGCTCGGAAGACGGAGCGGCGTCGGTCGCGCCCGCGTCGGTTGCGTCCGCGTCGGTTGCGTTCGCGTCGGTTGCGTCCGCGCCGCCGCTTTGCTCGTTGTCGTTCGGCACGAGACGGCAGCCGAAGACCGACAGCGTCAGAACGAGCACCGTCAGAAGGATGATGATGCGAGTATGGTTTCTCATTGCTATGATAAAAGACCCTTTCCGTTTGTTTGTATCATTATACTCCGAGATCGGGGTCTGTGCAATGCATCAACCTGTAAATTAATTGTGGAAGATTCATGACAAAATCGCGAATATTGCGCTTTTTATCGATCCATTCGATCGCGGCGGGCTCGTTTGCAAGGAGTTTGAGATTCGGCTCCGAGGAGAGCACGGCAAGAAGCCGCAGCCCGTCCGGATGCGCGGACGCGTCGTAGGTCAGCGTGGTCTTTCCGTCGCGCACGGTGACGGAAACGAACCCTGCCCGCCGCGCATAGGCGCGGATCAAAGCAAGCTGCATCAGCGTCATGACCGGTTCCGGCAGATCGCCGTAGCGGTCGTTGAACTCGTCGAGAAGATCCGTATACGCGTCGTTGTCGCCGATCTGCGCGATGCGCTTGTACATCGCGAGCCGGTGCAGCTCGGACGGCAGGAACGTTTTCGGCACGTAGGCGTCGATCGGCGCGTCGACCGTCGTTTCGATCTCCGGGGCGACCGTTTCGCCCTTCGCCTCGGCGACGGCGGAGCGCATCAGCTTGCAGTAGAATTCATAGCCGACGTCCGCGATATGCCCGTGCTGCTCCGCGCCTAAAAGACTGCCCGCGCCGCGGATCTCCAAATCGCGCATCGCAAGCCGGAAGCCCGCGCCGAACTGCGTGAATTCGCGGATCGCCAGAAGCCTTTTCTGCGCCGTCTCGGAGACCGCGCGCGCCTGCGGCACGGTAAGGTACGCGTACGCCATGCGCGTGCTTCTTCCGACGCGTCCGCGAAGCTGATAAAGCTGCGCGAGGCCGAGCTTATCCGCTTCGAGCACGACGAGCGTGTTCGCGTTCGGAATGTCCACGCCGCTTTCGATGATCGTCGAGCACAGAAGCACGTCGATTTCGTGGTTTAAAAACGCCATCATCGTCTCTTCGAGCTGCGATTCCGGCATCTGTCCGTGCGCCATGGCGATCTTCGCTTCCGGCAAAAGCGCCTGAAGATGCGCAAGCGTCGAGCCCATTGTGAGTACGCGGTTCGACACGACGAACGCCTGCCCGCCGCGGGCAAGCTCCTTTTGCAGCGCGGCGGCGATGAACGCGTCGTTGTATTCCATGACGAACGTCTGCACCGGGAACCGGTTTTCCGGCGGCGTTTCGATCGTGGAGATATCGCGGATGCCGGTCATCGAGAGGTTCAGCGTCCGCGGGATCGGCGTCGCGGTCAGCGTCAGCACGTCGATCTCGTTCCGGAGCGCCTTGATCTGCTCCTTGTGGTTCACGCCGAAGCGGTGTTCCTCGTCGATGATCAGAAGCCCTAAATTTTTGAATTTGACCGATTTCGCAAGCAGCGCGTGCGTCCCGACGACCACGTCGATCTCGCCGGACGCAAGGCCCTTTTTGACCTCAGCGCATTCTTTGGGCGACTGGAAGCGGGAAAGACACGCCACGCGCACCGGAAAGTCCGAAAACCGCTGCAGAAGCGTATGATAATGCTGCTGCGCAAGGATCGTCGTCGGAACGAGGAACGCCGTCTGCTTGCTGTCCTGCGCGGCCTTGAACGCCGCGCGCATCGCGACCTCGGTCTTGCCGTAGCCGACGTCGCCGCACAAAAGCCGGTCCATCGGCTTCGGCGATTCCATGTCCGCCTTCACGTCCTTGATCGCCTGCGCCTGATCCGGCGTTTCCTCATAGGGGAAAGCGTCCTCGAGCCGTTTTTGCCACGCGGTGTCCTTTGAAAACGCAAAGCCGCCGTTGCTCGTTCGCGCCGCGTAAAGCCGCGCAAGGTCGACCGCAAGCTTCTTCGCGCCCTGACGCGCCTTTTCCACGCGCTGCTGCCATTCCGTGCCGCCGAGTTTAGAAAGCTGCGGGGGAACCTCGGCGTCCGCGCCGACGTATTTCTGGATACGGTCGAGCTGATCGGTCGGAATGTACAGCCGGTCGTCCCCGCGATAGGCGAACAGAAGGTAATCCTTCGTGCTGTTCTGCACGGTCAGACTTTCCACGCCCATAAAGCGGCCGATGCCGTGCGCCTCGTGCACCACGTAATCGCCGACCGCGAGATCCGTATATTTCAGCGTACCGCCTTTTTTGCGCGTATGGGAAGCGGGCTTCTTGCCGAACAGCTCCTGTGCCGTCAGCACGTACAGATGCAGCTCGGGGAACGAAAATCCCTGCGGCAGCGATTCGGACAGGATCAGCGCCTCGCCGCGCACCGGCGCGCGGCGCAAAGCGTCCGCATAGGCGACGTTCAGCCTGCTGTCGCCGAGAATCTCCTTCATACGCTCCTGCGCCTCGCCCACGTACAGCAGCACGGCCTCGCGCGCGTCGAGCAGGCGTTTCAGCTCGGAAAGGAACTGCTCGGAATCGTTCAGATACGCCGGAGCGGGCTCGGCGGAAAAGCCTACCCGCGCGCGGTGTTTGAAATTCGCATAGGGACGGAACAGCGCGTAATACGCGGCGGTATGCCGCGTATCGAGCCGGCGCATCATTACGTCCGCGCCGACGAGAAGCTTCGATTGCGACGGGTGCCCCTCGCCGCGCTCGAGCGTCGCCGCGACGGTTTCCGAAAAGACGAGCTCGCAGGCTTTCGCCTCGTCCGCAATGCGTCCGGGATCGTTTAAAACAAGCGCGTGACGCGCGGGAAGATAGTCCAGAAGCGTTTCGGTAACGGGGTACAGAAGCGGCACGAGAACGTCCGCGCCGACGCACGGACGCCGCTCCTTCCACGATTCACGCTGCGCGTCGAACCCCTGCGCGTTTTTCAAAAGCCGCAAAGCGCGCGCCATCGCCTCTTCGGTCTGCGGCGTCTCGAACGCGGGCGGCAGAACGACGGCGTTTACCTGCTCGACGCTGCGCTGCGTCAGCGGGTCGAACACGCGCATCTGATCCACGTCGTCGCCGAAAAACTCAATGCGGTACGGCAGCTCCGCCTGCGGCGGGTATACGTCGAGGATGTCCCCGCGCGAAGCGCATTGTCCGGGCCCTTCGATCTCGGCGGCGCGCTCGTAGCCGGCTGCCAGAAGCTTTTTCAAAAGTACGCGCGGGTCGATCGTATCGCCTACCTGCACGCGCACGATCTGCGACAAAAAAGTCTCATGCGGGACGAGCCGTTCCATCAGCGCTTCGGAACAGGTGATGATAAGACCCGATACGCCGAGAGCAAGGCGGGAAAGCACCGAAAGCCGTTGGGCGCGGCGCTCGGACGAGACCGCCTCAAGATGGGTAAGCGGCAGCTCGCGCGGCAAAAACAGCCCGGTATCCGGGCGATACGCCCGCTGCAGCTCGTAAAGCCGCATCGCCTCCGACGGCGTCGGCACGACCCAGACGACCGTGCGGTCAAGGGAAAGCGCCGCGTTGACGGCGGGACGGTGCGCTTCGGATAAGCCGAAAACAGCGACCGTTCCGTCGCCTTGCTCGAGGGCCGTATGGAGCTGCCGGTATCCGGGATCGTTTGTAATTGCCTGTAATAGCTCTTTCATGCATCCTATATGGTGCGTTTTTACACCAAGTTATGCTTCCTTCTGATGACCGTCGATCGAGACGGATTGATTCTTTTCGTGCTTTTTGTTGTACTTCATCTGCGCTTCGGCGATGCTGCCGGAAACGATCAGCGCGGCGGCGTCCGCGGCGTGTTCAAAGACCTCGTCAAGCGTCTTCTGCTCCTCCTTGGAGGGGCGCTTCAGAACGTAATCGCGAAGAAGGACGCTTTCGTCCTTGCCGACGCCGATGCGGATGCGCGGGAAGTTTTCGGAGTGGACGCAGGCGAGGATCGAGCGCATGCCGTTGTGACTGCCCGCCGAGCCGTTCGCGCGGATGCGCATGCTTCCGAGCGGCAGGTCGATGTCGTCGTAGAGCACGATCAGCCGTTCCGGCTCGAGCTTGTAAAAATGCAGAAGCTGTTGCACCGCGTCGCCGGAAAGATTCATGTACGTCTGCGGTTTTGCTAAGATCACGCGCTCGTTTTCGATGCGCCCCTCGCCGTACAGTGCGGAAAAGCCCTTCGTTTTGACGCGGATATCGAAGCGTTCCGCCAGCGCGTCAAGCGCCTGAAAGCCCGCGTTGTGTCTCGTTTTTTTGTAGCTCAGCCCGGGATTGCCGAGCCCGACGATCAGATACATATTCGTTCCTTTCCAAAACACGTATTGCCCCACGCCTATGATAGGGAGGGGTGAAAGGGGCTTTCGCCCCTCGGTTTGCAGAATAAGCTTCCGCAAACCGGTAAGGTGTCAGACCGCGCATGTCGCCGCATCTGACAGATTCATGTTATTATATCACGCTCTTTCCGTCCGCGCAACAGAAAAGGGCTGCCGAAGCAGCCCTGTTTAACGGATCCTTTACTCGATCCCCGTCATATCGTAGCTTTCAAGCCACGCGTTCGCCGTCTCGCAGACCTCCTTGAGACATGCCTCGTCGAACGGCGTGGTGAGGCCGGCGTGCTTTAAAAGATCCACGAACGTGCGGCTGCCGCCCTGCTCGGTGTACGCCATATAGTGCTTCCAGGCGTTTGCCTCGTCCTTCTGGATCATCGCCCAGATCTCCAGCGCGACCGTCTGCGCGAAGCAGTAGTCGATGTAGTAGAACGGGACCTCATAGATGTGGCTCTGCCGCTGCCAGCCCTCGCCCTCGCTGTAGAACGGGATCTCGCCGTCCAGCTTCATCCACGGCATATAGACGCCTAAAAGCCGCTTCCATTCCGCGTGGCGCTCTTTGGGCGTCATGTCCGGCTTCTCATAGACGATATGCTGGAAGTGATCGACCATCGTGCCGTAGGGAATGAAGGTCAGCGCGCCGGAAAGATGGCTGTACTTGAACTTTCTCGCGTCGGGACCGAAGAAGCCGTCCGCGTTTCTCCAGCCGAAGAACTCCATGCTCATCGAGTGGACCTCGCACGCCTCCGCGCTCGGGCAGGAATACTCGATCGGAATGCGCTTGCGGTTCATCCAGTATTCAAAAGCGTGCCCCGCTTCGTGCGTAATGACTTCGACGTCGCCCTGCGTGCCGTTGAAGTTCGAGAAGATGAACGGGCGCTGATACAGCGGAAGCTCGGTCTGATAGCCGCCGCCTTCCTTGCCCTCGGTGGACAGCACGTCCATCAGCTCCTCGTCGAGCATCGTGCGGAAG
Source organism: Clostridia bacterium (assembly GCA_017388175.1). Taxonomy (GTDB): domain Bacteria; phylum Bacillota; class Clostridia; order Christensenellales; family CAG-138; genus UBA3792. The sequence goes on from JAFOTD010000022.1 coordinate 22,452, forward strand.
AATTCGGAGGTTTCGGGCGAGAGCGCGTCGTAGAACTTCTTACCCTCGGCAAGGATGTCGTCCGGCGTGCCCTGCGGGCGCGGGTTGCCGCTTCTGAAATCGAGCGCGGCGTCCGCAAAGGAGAGCGGATAGGGCTTTCCGAGGCGCTCCGCCTGTTTCCGGTAGATCTTGTCCGCAAGCGGCACGAGATACTTCTGCACCGCGGCGCGGAATTGTTCGACGTCCTCCTTCGTGTAGCAGTTGCGCTCCATGCGGTAGTAGCCGAGCTGCGTATAGCCGCCGTAGCCGAGCTTTTTGCCCATCGTGTCACGGAGATGCACGAGCTCGTCATAGATCGCGTCGAGGCGCTCCTGATTCTCTTTGTACCATTTGCCTTCGGCTTTCCACGCGGCAAGACGGCGGTCGTCGTTCGCGTCGGTCTTGAACGGTGTCAACTGGGAAAGTGTATACACACCGCCCTCGAACGGGATCTGCGCGGACGCGAGCAGCTTGCCGTACTCAGTGGTCAGCTCGTTTTCCTTCTGCATGTCTTCGATGATCTCGGGCGAGAAGGTCTTGCGGTCCATTTCGGCGTTCACAAACAACAGATCGCCGTACTCGGCTTCGAAGTCCTTGCGGAAGGGCGAAGAAAGCATTGCTTCGAGCCATTCCTGCTCGTATTCTTCGATCTCCGGACCGATCTCGTCCCAGAATTCGATCTCGCCGTCGTAGAATTCGTCGCGCGTGTCGATCGAATGACGGATGTACGCCAGCGTACTCATCGTACCGAGGACCTTTTCTTCTTCCTCCTTTTCAAGGAAGACGGCTTTCGCTTCTTCATAGCTCTTGGCATTCCTGAGCCGTTCGGTCAGGTCCTTGAGCTTTGCCTTCACCGCTTCGGGATTGGGACGGTTATACGGCATTTCCGAAAATTTCATACGGTTTCTCCTTTCGTTCGCGCCGTTTTCGACGCTCCGTTCAAATCATCAGTATATCACGCATCCGCGTTCTATTCAATAGAAGAACGGTTGTCCGTCCGCACTCTTTTTCGTATCAATGGTGACACGGCGGCGCGGTTGTGGTATGATGCGTATAATGAACGGGACAGGAGTGTGTTTCGCATGAAAATACTGGTCATAAACGGCAGCCCCAAGCGGGAAAAAAGCGATACCATGCAC
>JAFOTD010000023.1 GCA_017388175.1 Clostridia bacterium
CGCGTCCGTTATTCTTTGATCTCTCGATCTGAATTGACTTGGCTTGTTGTTGATGCACTATATAGTTTTCAAGGTGCTTTTCCGCCGCCCCTTTTGCGGGACAGCTTCGTTAGTATACCGCAATCCGTTCCGTTTGTCAACACCTTTTTTTCAACTTTTTGAAGTTTTTTTCTCAAGTCTTTTTCGGTGCCGCTCGCTTCCCGGTCGCGAACGTGCCTTATATTACTCCTTCCCCTCTCGCTTGTCAACCCCTTTTTCGACTTTTTCTACAATATATTTTTGCTCCCCCAAAAATCATTTCGGGAGCGCCTTCCGGCGCTCCCGTACCATCTTTTCATGCCGCAGGAAATTCATGGCGCAGCCTGTTCTTGGCCGTAAGGTCTATTCAGGTCCGAAGGACAATTCATTTAAACACTGCATATTATTGCGGCGGACGGGCAATGCCCGTCCCTACCTTTTCACCACATATGCACATTGGCCCCCTTGTGTAAAGGGGGCTGGCTGCGAAGCAGACTGGGGGATTGTTACTTGAACTGCAAGTCACTTGGCGGTTCGCTCCCGGAACGGCAGGCAGCGCGTCTCTGAATTGTGAAAAAAAGACTATAAAAAGATTTACACATATAAAGAAGGATTTCTCCCCTCGACGTCGAATAATACTATGTATTTCAGAAACAGGAAGAAAAGAAGTTCTTCTCTATAGAGAAGAAGAATATTTAAATGCAGAATATCTCCTCTATAGAGAAGAATGATATTTAGATATTACTTCTTAAGAAGAAGTTCTCCTCTATAGAGAAGAACGATAATCAGACATATCTTTTCAGAAGAATATCTTCTATAGATCTGCTTTAGCCGAACAGAACAAAAAATCGGAAGCACCATGCGATGCTTCCGATCCGAAACGTTTCTTATAATCAGGAGATCATGTCGCCCTGATGCGCGATCAGCGTGGCGTCGTAGACGCCGTCGACGCGCAGGAACTTGTCGACAAAGCCGGTCTCGCTCGAGCGGACGCGCAGCTCGACCGCAAGCTCGATGCCCTCGCGCTGAACGGTCTTGGACTTGACGCGCGCGTACGGGATCTGCGCGACCATGGACTTGATTTGCTTCGAAGCGCGTTCTTCATAGTGCAGGATCAGAAGATACGGCAGGGACGCCTTCTTCTTGGACGAAGCAAGCAGCAGCATGAAGATGCCGATCAGGATCGCGCCGACGATCGCGGCGAGGAAGAATCCCGCGCCGAGCACGATGCCCTCTGCGATTGCCCAGAACATGAAGACGGTGTCGATCGGATCCTTGATCGCCGTACGGAAACGGACGATGGACAGAGCGCCGACCATGCCGAGCGAGAGCTTCAGGTTGTTCGACATGATCAGAATGACCAGCGTTGCAACCATCGTCAGCATGACAAGGCTCATGTTGAAGGTCTTACTGTAGATCACGCCGGAGAACGTCAGACGGTAGATCAGGTATACGAACATGCCGATCACGAACGACAGAACGACGGACACCAGCAGCGGCACGACCTGGTTGGTCGAGAAGTTAAAGATTTCCGAGAGATTTAAAGAACCCATAATATCCTCCGAATAGTTTTTTCTTTCTTATAAAATCAGCAGTCGTATTGCCTTGAAAAGAGGTACTTACTTGCCGCCGTTTTCAGCGACGCGGGAAGCTGCACGAGCGCAGCGATGTACGGATCGAGGTAGTTGTTGAACTTTACCTCGAGCACGCATTGTCCGACCAGCCCCGTGGCGGGATACGTGATCGCATGCGGGTTGAACAGGTCTGTGGAAAAATAACCCGTGCGGATGTTGCGGTCGAGCGTAATGCGGACCTCCTCCAGCGGGAATACGAACGGCTGCCGGTAATAGTCGACGATGACCTTCGGCGTGAGGCCCTCGGTGCGAAGCGCGGCATACGCCTCCTTCGCAAAGGGGCTCTGCTGATACAGCAGGAAGGTATAAGCGCCGTCCAGAAGCGCGTTGCACTGCTGCCGCGTCAGAGACAGACTGTCCTTTTTGATGAACTGCCCGTTCTTATGCTTGCGCTCCAGCTTGATGACGCGATCCGAAAAGTTATAGATGCGGACGCGCCACTTGTCGCGGTACTGCACGCCCGCGACCTTCTCCTCCACCGCCGCGTTATACGGATCGTCGAAATAGAGGCTGCGTATGTGATACCCGCCGCCGGTCTTCGCCGCATACGGATCCGGCGAAAGCGCAGCGTTCAGGCGAATTGCCAGAAGCTCGGCGTCCGCGTCGGAAATCACATATTTCAGCTCATGCCGATATCCCTTCGCATTCGGCTTGATGTTGAAACTCATGAAATCTTGCCTACCTTTCCGAACAGCCGAATCATCTCGTCGTCGCTGAGGTGATAGTTCGTATGCTCGTTGATAAAATGCTGGCAGTAATACAGGTACCAGTCCTGATAGTTTTTCGCATAATTGCGGATCTTATCGCAGTGCGAATTCCAGCCCTTTGTGGAGAGGTTATGATACGGTCTCCAGCGGACGAGGTCCCAGGTTTCCATCTCCTTGCGGATATTCTCCTGAAGCTGATCAACCTTCGCCAGAATCTTTTCGGGCGTATAGACCTCATTATAGAAGTATGCGCACCATTTCAGGAACAGCTCGACGAACTCGTTGTTCGAGAGCATCGAACGGCCGAGCACCGTGGAGAATCCCTTCCCCGCGCCGTGTCCTGCCGGATCAAAGTACCGCCAGAAGAAGTCGCGGCGGTAGCCCGTGGACTTGGACGCCTCCTGGCTCGGGTTGTCGCCATTCATTGCCCAGCAATAGTCGTACTGGATCCAGCGCCACTTGTTGTCCTTCTCGCTGGAGCGCCACCACTTGATGTTGCCGGTATCGGTGTTGCCGATGATGATCTCGAACGCGCAGTACATCGCGAACTGATCGGCGTCCACGCGGTCGCAGACGTATTTGTAATCGTCCGGGTTCGAGAGGTTGCAGTTATGATCCTCGCAGAACTTGATCAGCGCCATGTAATCGTTCAGGCCCTTGTTATCCTCTTCATAAGCGTTGCTGCAGACGATGCATTCCTTATTGTTGCCGTTTCCCTTGAGGATGTCGATGGTATCCTCGTCCTCAATGCCATAGTGCTGCGCAATATAATGCTTGCTGATCTTTTCGCGCAGGTTATACACGCCCCAGTACTGCCCGTTGATATAGACGATGCACTGCGTAAACGCCTGATTCGCAATGTTCACCTTGGCGTCGTCCAGAAGGCTTTGCACGAGCACGTCGCGAATACGCGAAAGCGCCGCGTCCTGTCCCGATGCGCGCAGCACGAGGGATTTATACGTCGTAAACGGGCGGTTCTCGAAGAACGAATAGTTGAGATGACTGTCTCCGAGCCCCTTTCTTGCGATCAGCGCGATGCCCTTTTGCGCAAGCTTTCTGGAGAACGCGCCGAAGATGCGGATGTACAGATCCTCCTCAAAGAGCACGTTCTTTCCGCCCGCGTCCAGATAGGTGAAGCTCGCCGGCTTTTCCCACGTGCGGCCGCGGATGTTGAAGTTGGCGTACTTGCCCATTACCTCATCCTTGACGGTCTGCCCGATCATCATCTCGTCAGCTTCGCCCTTGCCGGTATAGTCGTTGCCCTTGATCATGATCCCGTACTGTTTGTCCCAGAGGTTCTCCGGATCGGTCACCAGGAACACGACGGGCAGGTTCGTATTGTGCGCCTCGACGGTCTCCTCGTCTCCGATGATTACGTACGTGTAGGACTTGATATCGCTCGGGTAGCGGCTGTTGTCCTCCGTAAAGGTGCGGATACGCAGAACGGTGTTGCTGCTGATCGCAATCGGCCCGGATACACGCGTGGACGACTCCGTCGGAGCGGTGGATTTCACCGGATCGTTTTCCGTTCCGCACGAAAGCGTATACGTTGCGTAGCACCCTTCTGGGACGTGGAAATTCACCGTCTGTACGCCCGTATAGATGCCGCTTTCTGTATCCGTCGTGGTCTCTTCACAATAGAGGCCGCGTCCGTCCGAAGCGTTTGCGGCGCCTTCCGTGGGCGTATTGAACAGCTTCCACGCGCCGGACGCGTCGCGTCCGTACGATACGCAGGAGCGCGATTTCGGCACGACCGCGCGGTCGATCATTCTGCCGGTTTCGTTATAAAGATAGATCGTTTCCCCCGCCGCCGCAATGTCAAAATTGAGCGTGAGCCGTCTCTGTTCATCGGTTATATCGCTTTTGGACTGTCCTTCGCGGGGAAGGCTTCCCGCAAGCTGCAAGACGAGATATCCTTTTGCGGCGATACTCGTTCCGTCAGGAAAAACCCATTTCCTCGGCTTTGTCTCGTTGTCCGATATCGAATACCCGGACAGGTTCACCGCCGCATCCGACCGGTTGTACAATTCGATCCAGCTTCCGAGATCGGCGTCGTCCGGACGCATGCTGTTGGTCTTGGTTGACTGAAAATAGGTGATATAGTAGCCGTCCACAAGGACCTCGCTGACGATGATATCGTCCACGCCCATCGGGCCGATCTCCTTCTCCTCGAACAGCGCACGGCCGTTTTCCGTGTTGTCATAACCCGGCGTCGGCTTGTCAGCTTTAAAGTCCGCGTACGGATCAAACGAGCCGTTCGTATATTGACGCGAATAGGAAAGGTCCTTCTCCTGCGGGCCGAACACGATCGGGTGATCGACGATCAGATCGTTCTTCGTGGAGAAAACCAGCGTCTCGCCCTGCGAGGACAGGCCGAAATCGAAGCAGTACACGCCGGGAATCTGCTGCGCGGTATGATACAGCAACAGGTACGAATACGGCTCGATCTTCGATCCCTCGGGGAACGTGTATTTGTGCAGCTTCGTGACGTCGTCCGAAAGATGGTATCCGGACAGGTCGAACGTTTCGCTTCCGGAATTGTACAGCTCGATCCAGTCGCAGTAGCTTTGGTCGGGCGCTTTGAACGCGGAGCCGTTCGACGCCATCAGCTCGGTCACGTAAACGGGACAGTCGGTCGTTTCCGCAACGCCGATTTCCTTGTCTGTTTTTTTGGACGCGTTGTACGCTTCCCAGCCCTCTTCCGTATTCGGGAAGCCGGGCGTAGGCTTCATGGACGTCCATTTGCCGCTGTTCTCATGCACGAACGAGCTGCCGTCCGCCGCGATCGTTTCGCTCTCCACGCTGTCTCCGCTTCCGTACGCGTTTGCATCGCCCTTGTAGCCGCCGTAGAAATCGGACAGATCGACCGTTTCGATTGCGTTTCCCGTGGGGTCGATAAAGCGCAGGACGTCGTTTTTCGACAGAGCGAAATCGGCGATGATCAGGCGATCCTCCGTTCCGTCGTCGTTGCGGATCGTCAGATTGCCCCGGCCGTCGGTCGGGTCGTCCTTCATGCACCACACGACGAGGTATCCGTTCGCCTTGATGACCGATTCGCTCGGGAACATCCAGATCGAGGTCTCGTCGTCGGTCAGCCCGTAACCGTACAGATCGACGTCCGCGCCGCTTCTGTTGTACAGTTCCACATAGTCGCTGTACATACCGAGCGGATCGCGCACGGTCTGCTTATTGCTGACCAGGATTTCGCTGATATACACGTCGGCGCTGTTTGCCGCCTCCTTCTGACAGCGCGTCGCGCCGCAGCCGATCGCCGCGGACAGCGCGACGATGAGCGCCAGAAGGATGATCAGCGCAATCGCAAGGATGAGTCGTTTTTGTTTTTGTTTATTATTCATATCGGTTCCTCAACTTGCCCATACATTCTGCAACGATTGTATCATAGCACATTTTCGGCCGTCCGCAAGGCGGATCGGAAATTATTCACAAAAATCTTGCAGGTTTGACGATTATACGTAGTCGTGCATCCGTTTCAGCAGGATTTCCTTCCGGTTTTCCTCCGGATGCACGGCGCACCGCAGCAAAAGCTGCCGCTTGATCCGTCCCACACGCTCTCCCGCCGGAATACCGAGTTCTTTCATAATATCCTGTCCCGAAACGCAAAGCTCGCTTTCCGAAAACGGCGCGTTCTTTTCCAGCATTTCGGAATAGATCCGCCGCCACCGTTCGGCAACGTATTCAGTCTGATACCCGCTGCCGCGAATATCCGCTTCGCGGATCATAATGAGATCCTCCGTCCGCGCCCTGCCGAACCCGGCAAAGCGCTTTTTGAGCGTCGCGTCCGAGGCGGTCCCGGTCAGATCGAACATGTGCGCGCGGATCGCGAAACACGCGCGCTCGATCAGCGCGTTCGGGTATTTCAGCCGTTCGAGCATCGTCCTTGCAATCGTTTCGCCGTAGATATCGTGCGCGTACAGGTTTCCGTCGCGCCGCTTTGCCTCCGGCTTGCCCGCGTCGTGCAAAAGTCCGATGAGCCGGCAGCCGAGCTCGTCCGGCGTGTTTTCGCAGGTATGGAACAGATGCGTGAGCACGTCATATTTATGATGGTCCTTCCGCTGCTCCATGCCGTCGCACGCCTGAAGCTCCGGCAGAACGTAACGGAGCGCGCCGACGTCTCTCAGCATCGAAAGCGCATCAAACACGCGTTCTCCCGTGAGCATGCGGTCAAGCTCCTGCCGCTTGCGCTCCCACGCGACGTCCTCGAGAAGCGCGGCGTTCGCCCTTGCCGCTTCCCACGTCTTCGGATCAATCGAAAAATCCAGCGACGCTTTAAACCGCACGAGCCGCAGAACGCGCAGCCCGTCGTCTTTGAGAATCATTCCGGGATCCGGCGTCGTCGTGCGAAGCACGCGGCGTTCGAGATCCCTCAGTCCGCCGGTCGGATCGGTAATCGAACCGTTTGAAACGGATTCGTACAGCGCGTTGACGGTAAAGTCGCGGCGGAACGCGTCGATCATCGGCGAATCCGAAAACCGGATCGCGTCGGGTCTGTGCGCGCCGCCCGCGCCGTACGATTCGGTGCGGAACGTCGTATGCTCAAACGTCTGCCCGTCGACGGTCAGCAGCACCGTACCGAGCGTCTGCTGTACGATCCTTGCCCCGATTCCGAACGCGTTCGCCCGTTCGATCAGCGCGTCCGGCTTCAGTCTGCTCGTAAGATCGACGTCGTGTACCGGACGATTCAGCAGCGAATCGCGTACGCAGCCGCCGACCGCGTAGAGCGTCGCGCCCTCTTTTTCGAGGGTCTTCGCAAACGCGCGCAGCGCGGCCGGCAGCTTTAACATATTATGCTTCTCCTTCGGGTGTTTCCGGGGTCGCTTCCGGCGCGGCGGGTGTTTCGCCTTCCTCCTCGTCGGCTGCGATCTCCTGATGCGGTAAGAGCGCTACGCTTGCGATCTTCGTGTCGCCGTCAAGCGACATCAGCCGCACGCCCTGCGTGTTTCTGCCGATGACCGGGATCTGATCGACCGGCATGCGCATGATCACGCCGTCGTCGCGCACGAGCAGCAGGTCCTCGTCCTCCGTCGTCATCTTGAGACACGCGAGTCCGCCGGTCTTGTCTGTCGCCTTCATGGCGAGAATGCCCTTGCCGCCGCGTCCCTGCACGCCGAACTGACTCTCCTCGGTGCGCTTGCCGAGACCTTTTTCGGTGACGGTCAGCACGAGTCCGCCGGGCTTCACGAGGACCATATCCATTACGACGTCGCCGTCGTCCAGCTTGATCGAGCGCACGCCCATGCCGCCTCTGCCGGTGACGCGGACGTCGCTTTCGCGGAAGCGGATGCACTTGCCGTTTCTGGACGCGATGATGAATTCATGCTCGCCGTTGCTCATCTCCACGGAGATCAGCTCGTCGCCCTCGCGCACGGTCTGAAGCACGAGTCCGCCCTTGCGAATATTCATGCACTCCGAAATCCGCGTCTTCTTGATGAGACCGTCGCGCGTCGCCGTGACGAGATAGCCCGTCTCCTCGACCTCGCGCGGGACGATGAACATCGCCGTAACCTTTTCGCCGGTTTTAAGCTGCAGAAGGTTCACCACCGGAATGCCCTTCGACGTACGGCTTGCTTCGGGAATCGCGTAGCACTTGATGCGGAAGACGCGGCCGAAGTTTGTGAAGAACATGATCGGCGCGTGCGTGCTCGAAACCAGCACGCGTTCGACGTAGTCCTCATCCTTCGTCGCCTGCCCCTTAACGCCCTTTCCGCCGCGGTTCTGCGCGCGGAAGGTTTCGGACGGCGTGCGCTTGATATAGCCGAAATGCGTCATGGTGACGGCCATCTCTTCTTCCTGAATGATGTCGTCGAGGTCGATATCGTCGAGCGCCTGCGTGATCTCGGTGCGGCGCGGATCGCTTAGACGCGTCTTGACGTCAAGCGCTTCTTCCTTGACAACTTCGAGAAGCTTGTGCTCGTCGGAAAGGATCGTGCGTAAATATGCAACGCGTTCGCGAAGCTGTTTGTCCTCTTCCAAAAGGCGCTCGCGTTCCAGACCGGTCAGTCTCTGCAGACGCATATCGAGGATCGCCTGCGCCTGACGCTCGGAGAACCCGAACTTCGTGCATAAGCCCTCCTTTGCGGCCTGTCCGTTCGGCGAAGCCTTGATGAGCGCGATGATCTCGTCGATCACGTCGAGCGCGCGCAAAAGTCCGTCCAGGATGTGCAGACGTTCCTCGGCGCGGTTCAGATCGAAGCGCGTGCGCCGCGTGACGACGTCCTTCTGGTGCTCGAGGTAGTAGTACAGAATCTCCTTGAGATTCAGGATCTTCGGCTCGCCGTCAACCAACGCGAGGTTGATCACGCCGAACGTATCCTGCAGCTGCGTATGCTTATATAGATTGTTCAGAACGACGTTCGCGTTGACGTCCTTCTTGAGCTCAATGACAATATGCGTGCCGTTTCGGTCGGTCTCGTCGCGCAGGTCGGAAATGCCCTCGATGCGCTTTTCGTGCACGAGGTCCGCAATGCTCTCGACGAGCCGCGCCTTGTTGACCTGATACGGGATCTCGGTCACGACGATACGGCTGCGGTTTTGCGAAAGCTGTTCGATCTCGGTCTTTGCGCGAACGATCAGCTTGCCGCGGCCGGTGCGGTACGCCTGCGCGATGCCGGATCTTCCGAGGATCGTTGCGCCGGTCGGAAAGTCCGGACCGGGAATATAGCTCATCAGTTCATCGACCGTGATGTCCGGATTGTCGATCAAAGCGACGAGGCCGTCGATCGTTTCGCCGAGGTTGTGCGGGGGCATGTTCGTCGCCATGCCGACCGCGATGCCGTTGCTGCCGTTTACAAGCAGATTCGGAAATCTTGCGGGGAGCACGGTGGGCTCCTGCTGCGTGCCGTCGAAGTTCGGCTGGAAATCGACCGTGTCCTTGTCGATGTCGCGCATCATTTCCATCGCCATTTTCGAAAGGCGCGCTTCGGTATAACGCATCGCCGCCGCGCCGTCGCCGTCGGCCGAGCCGAAGTTGCCCTGCCCCTCGACGAGCGGATAGCGCGTGTTGAAGTCCTGCGCAAGCCTGACCATTGCGTCGTATACGGACGAGTCGCCGTGCGGATGGTATTTACCCATGCAGTCGCCGACGATACGCGCGGATTTTCTGGTCGGCTTGTCGGGCGTGACGCCCAGCTCTTCCATCGAGTGCAGGATGCGCCGGTGCACCGGCTTCATGCCGTCGCGCACGTCAGGGAGCGCGCGGCTCGTGATGACCGACATCGCGTACGCGATGAAGCTCTTCTGCATCTCGCGTTCCAGATTGATCGGCCGGATGCGGCCGTTGTTTGTCGTTGTCGTTTCGCTCATATGCTTACCTCATCAGATGTCCAGATCGGTGACAAGCTTTGCGTTCTGCTCGATGAATTCGCGCCGCGGCTCGACCTTGTCGCCCATCAGCAGCGTAAAGAGCCGGTCCGCCTCCACCGCGTCCTCCACGGTGACCTTGAGCATCAGGCGCTGTTCGGGGTCCATCGTCGTTTCCCAGAGCTGCTCCGGGTTCATCTCGCCGAGGCCCTTGTAGCGCTGAATCTCCGGCTTCGGATCGGAGCCGATCTCTTTGAGCTTCGCGTCGAGCTCCTCATCGGAATACACGTACCATTGCTGCTTGCCGCGTTTGACTCTATAGAGCGGCGGCTGCGCGATATACACGTAGCCCTCGTCCACCAGCGGACGCATGTGCCGATAGAAGAAGGTCAGTAAAAGAATCCGGATATGGCTGCCGTCGACGTCCGCATCGGTCATGCAGATGATCTTGTGATAGCGGAGCTTCGATACGTCGAATTCCTGGTCGATGCCCGCGCCGAACGCCGTGATCATGTACTTGATCGCGTCGGAAGAAAGCATGCGGTCGAGACGCGCCTTTTCGACGTTCAGGATCTTTCCGCGCAGCGGCAGGATCGCCTGATACTTCGGGTTTCTGCCCATCTTTGCGGAGCCGCCCGCGGAATCGCCCTCGACGAGAAAGATCTCGCAAAGCGACGCGTCCTTTTCGGTGCAGTCAGAAAGCTTTCCGGGCAGCGCGGTCGAATCGAGCGCGGTCTTGCGGCGGGTCAGATCACGCGCCTTGCGCGCCGCTTCGCGCGCTCTGGACGCCATCAGGCACTTATCGACGATCATGCGGCCGATCGGCGGGTTCTCGTCCAGAAACTCCGAAAGTCCCTTATAGACCGTGTTGCTTACCAGCGGGCGGATGTCGGCGTTGCCGAGCTTCGTCTTGGTCTGTCCTTCGAACTGCGGCTCCTGCAGCTTCACCGAGATGACCGCGGTGAGCCCCTCGCGGATGTCCTCGCCGGAAAGCGAGCCGTCCTTTTCCTTGAAGAGGTTCGCGCGCTTCGCGTAATCGTTGACCGCGCGGGTCAGGGCCTGTTTGAAACCGTCCAGATGCGCGCCGCCCTCGTGCGTGTTGATGTTATTCGCGTAGGTGTAGATGTCCTCGTTGTAGCCGTCGTTATACTGCATCGCGATCTCGACGGTCGCCGTCTCCTCGCCGTTCTCCATGCGCTTTGCGGAGAAGTAGATCGGGTCCGGATGCAGGACTTCTTTATTCTTGTTGTAATGCGAAACGAACGAACGGATGCCGCCTTCGAAGCAGTAGTCGCGCTCGAGCTTCGGCTCCTCGCGTTCGTCGATCGCCGTAATGCGTACGCCCGCGTTCAGAAACGCCAGCTCGCGAAGGCGGGACTTGAGCTTGTCGAACTCGAACTTTACCTCGTCAAAGATCTCCGCGTCCGGCTTGAACGTGACGCTCGTGCCGGTGTCGTTCTCGGCGCATTCGCCCACGACTTCGACCTTCGTCATCGGGATGCCGCGCTGATACTTCTGCCGATAGATCTTTCCGCCGCGGCGCACCTCGACCGTCAGCTCCTCGGACAGCGCGTTGACGCACGAAAGGCCCACACCATGTAAGCCCCCGGAAACCTTGTAGCCCCCGCCGCCGAACTTGCCGCCGGCGTGCAGGATCGTCAGCGCGACCTCCAGCGCGTCCTTGCCGGTCTTTTCGTGATAGCCGACCGGAATGCCGCGGCCGTTGTCGGAAACCGTGACGGTCTCGCCATTGTGGATCACGATGTTGACGTGGTCGCAGAACCCCGCCATCGCCTCGTCGATCGAGTTGTCGACAAGCTCGTATACGAGGTGGTGCAAGCCTCTCGAGTCGGTCGAGCCGATGTACATGCCCGGACGGCGTCTGACCGCCTCGAGCCCTTCCAGAACCTGAATTTGTGACGCGCCGTAGTCCGCGCTCACTTCATGCTGCAGATCTTCCATTAAAAAGCATTCTCCGTTTCTATGTTCAATCTATTGTTGTTTCATTCAATCGTTCTTTCAGCGTTTCCACCGCGGTCGCCGCGGCGTACACGAAGACCGTTTTGTCGCGTTCGCAGATCACGTACGCCTTCGGACGGCCGTAGGACGGATAATAGTGCCCCGCCTCGACGCAGTCGCGGATGATGCGCTCCGTCTCTGCCGTCGCCTTGTCCGCGGGCTGAATCGCGATCACGTCTTTGGTCGGCACGAAGCGGTTTTCTCCGATGTGCAAAAGCATTATTCCTCCACCACCTTTCCGTTGTGAACACGGTACACCTGCATGGAAAGCGCGCCCGCCTTCACAAACTCTTCAAGATGCGTACAGGTTACAAACGTCTGACAGTCCGAAACGACCTCCAAAAGCCTTGCCTGCCGCTCGGCGTCGAGTTCGGAGAACACGTCGTCAAGGAGCAATACGGGCCGTTCGCCGCGCACTCTCTTCACGAGGTCGATCTCCGAAAGCTTCAAAGACAGCGCCGCGGTGCGCTGCTGCCCCTGCGAGCCGTAAACCCTGAGATCGCGTCCGTTCAGCAAAAGTCCCAGATCATCCCTGTGCGGACCGACCGAGGTAAACCCGCGGAACACGTCGCGCTCCAGCCGTTCGCCGAGCTGCACGGTCAGCGTTTCGCGCATCGTGTCGTAATCCTGCACCGGCACCGTCGGCTCGTAGACCGTTTCCAAAAGCTCCTTCGTGCCGCTCATCTTCGCATGGAGCGTGTGCGCGTTGCTTGACAGCTCCTCAACGAACAACGCGCGGTTCTGCATGATCGTTGCGCCAAGCTTTGATAGCTGCTCGTCCCACAGCTCGATCATGTCGTACGGAACGGTCTCTTCCTTAAGGAGCAGGTTGCGGCTTTTCAGCGCCTGATTGTACTGCTGCAGCGTGTAGTAATACGCGGGCTTGAGCTGGGAAAGTTCCATGTCCATAAACCGCCGCCGCTCCTGCGGGCCGTCCTTGACGAGCTGCAGATCCTCCGGCGAGAACATGACCACGTTGAGACAGCCCATCAGCTCGCCCGAGCGGGAAAGCGGCGCCTCGTCGAGGTACACGCGCTTGCGCTCCCCGCGGACGAGTTCGATCCGGATCGAGCGCGATCCGCCGCGCGTTTCCAAAGCAAGCGCAACGCTGCCTTCCGACTGTCCGTCCATGATGAGCTCGCTGTCGTGGGGCGTGCGGTGGCTTCTTCCCAGCGCGCAAAGAAAAACGGATTCGAGCACGTTGGTTTTCCCCTCGGCGTTCAGCCCCGAAAGGATGTTGAGCCCCGGCTCGGGATACAGGGTAAGGTCCGTATAGTTGCGAAACCGATGCAGTTCGATTCCCTTGATCCGCATATGCCTATTCTCCTCACAATTTACCATAACAGTATAGCACAATCGCCGTTATTTGTAAATAACAATATAGAAGAAATCCCATTTCTTTTCATATATTTTACAATGCGTTTTTCCGCGGATCCGCCCGGTTTACGGGCATAAAAAAAGCCCGCGTTTGATGCGGGCGCGGATTTGTGCGAATTACGGAATGTCCTGTACGATCTCTTTCGGCGGGACTTCCAGAAGCTCCGGATGCTTCAGATAGTTCAGAAGCTTCCGGCTTGCGATGACGTACTGCGAGCCGGAGCACACCCGCTCGTCCATGACGAATCCGATCGGGATGCACTTTTCAAATTCGATCTCCCCTTTTCTTCTCTGCGGCACTTCGCGCGGGATGCCCATGGCCATGATCATGGTCGTCGTACCGAAGTTGTAAACGTGGTGATAGATCGCGTTGGTGCGGATGCTCGCAAGGTTCGTGATCGTCAGCGAGCAATGAAACGGGCTTGCGTCGATAATGCCCTTCGGGAGCCAGCCGAACTTATCCATGATCTTGAACACGCACACGCCGAAGCGGCAAAGTCCCGGGACCTTCAGGAGCTTGCGGATGAGGTCGTCGGTCGAATTCGTGTCGCCCTTCGCGCGGTTTTCCGTTACGTACGTTTCGAGCGTTTTATGCACGTCGTCGATCGTGAACTCCGGCTTAAAATGCATTTTATTCATCGTGCCCTCGGATTCGCCGGGCTTTAAAACCACCATGCCGACCGCGATCTCGTTGCGCGCGTAGATCGTCTTGTTCACGACGAAGCGGTTGATGATCGGATACTCCGCAACCGTGCGCACGTACGCCGAAAGCACCAGCCCGAGGTGCGAATACTCCTTGCCCTCCGCGCGCTTTTTGTTCAGATACGCCTGCATCGGCGCAAGGGGAACGTCGAGCTCCATCATGTTCATCGAATCGCAGCGCTGATCCATGATATGCGCCGCAACCTGATACATCGGCTGCGCCGTTTTGACGCGTCTTCCGTCTTTTCTCATATCCCTTGCTTCTCTTCCCCTGTGATTTGCCCGCACACGGCGGATTCGTCCTTTCTCGCAAATTTCTGCACGCCGTAAATTCCAACGAGGATCACGGCGCAGAACAGCGCGCCGAGCCATGAAAACGGCTCCTTCAGGATCAGCGCGCCGGCGATCACGGAGACCGCCGTCGTCAGATTTGCGTATACGGTCGAACGCGTCACGGTCATATACGTCGCCATATACGACAGCAAAAAGTAACTCACGACCGAGCAGCAGACCGACAGGAACAGAACGGGCAGCAGAAACGCCGGATTTCCCATCGGCGCAAAGAACGCGGGAAGGTCGAAGCGGCACCGTATGAGCGCGATCGGCGTAAAGCACACCGCGCCCATGCCGATCATCAGATACGTGCGCTCAAACGCCGTAAATTCCGCGGAAAGCCCGCGGTCCAGAATACCGTAGGCCGCGGCGGAAAGCACCGAGACGATCAGCGCGACCACGCCGATCCAGTCGAGCCTGCCGCTGTCCTTGGTCAGCAGCCCGATACCGATCACGCCGCCGACCGACACGAAACTGAACACGACCTGCCACACATTCGGCTTCTCGTGCAGCAGCGGGATCGCCGCGATAATCGACACGATCGGGATCACGGCGATCATGACGCCGGAGAAGATCGTAGTCGAATGCAGAACGCCGTACTCCTCGCCGATGAAATACACGACCGGCTCCATCAGCCCCATGAGCAGCGGCCAGAGGATGCGCTTCCCCTTGCCCCGAAAGTCGATCCTGACGACCCGGAACAGGAGCAGCAGATTCATAATGAGAAACGCGATCAGAAACCGGTGGCTTAAAAGCAGATACATATCCGCCACGTCCAGCGCGGACCGCGTGCCGAGAAAGCTGAATCCCCAGAACACGTGGCTGACGACCGCCGCTAAAAACAGTGTGATCTCCTTCTTCTTCATAACTCCCGTATCGGCCGAATTCCTTATATCCGTTATTCCCGCATCATCTTCGCCGCAAGCTTCATGCGCTGTTCCTTGCTCAGGATGCGCTTGCGCATGCGGATGCTTTTGGGCGTGATCTCAACGAGCTCGTCGTCCGCGATGAACTCGAGGCATTGCTCGAGCGTAAAGAGCGTCGGCGGCGTGAGCCGCAGCGCTTCGTCGCTGCCCGCGGCGCGCATGTTGGTGACGTGCTTTTTCTTGCAGACGTTGACGACGATATCGTCCGCTCTGGCGCATTCGCCGACGATCTCGCCTTCGTAGACCGGCACGCCTGCGCCGATGAACATCCGGCCGCGATCCTGGGCGTAAAACAGCCCGTACGAGCAGGATTCGCCCGTTTCGTGCGCGACGAGGCTTCCCGTTTTGCGCTCGGCAATATCGCCCTTATAGGGCTCGTAGCCGTAAAAGATATGGTTCATGACGCCGTTGCCGCGCGTGTCGGTCATGAGTTCACTGCGATATCCCATCAGTCCGCGCGCCGGGATCAAAAACTTCAGGCGCGTACCGGTATCGCCGAGCGTCGTCATGTCGGTCATCTCCGCCTTGCGCATGCCGAGCTTTTCCATGACCGCGCCGACGTATTCCTGCGGCACGTCGATGGTGAGCTCCTCGATCGGCTCGGTCACGACGCCGTTCTCGTCCTTGTGCAGAATGACCTTCGGACGCGACACCGCAAACTCGTAGCCCTGGCGGCGCATTTGCTCGATCAGGATCGAAAGGTGCAGCTCGCCTCTGCCGCTGACGCGGAACGTATCGGTCGACTCGGTCTCCTCGACGCGCATGGAGACGTTCGTCTTGACCTCGTTGAAAAGGCGGTCGCGGAGGTTGCGGCTCGTGACGTACTTGCCTTCCTTGCCGGCGAACGGGCTGTCGTTGACGAGGAACATCATCGAAACGGTCGGCTCGTCGATCTTCACGAACGGCATGGGCTCGACGAGTGCGGGATCGCACGCGGTCTCGCCGACGTTCAGATCCTCTACGCCCGCGACGCAGACGATATCGCCCGCGTACGCTTCCTCGACCTCGACGCGCTGCAGGCCCTCGAAGTTATAGAGCCGCGTGATCTTCGTGTCGCGGCGGCGGTTCTCCTGTCCGCCGCAGAGCGTGATGATCTGCCCGCGCTTCGCCACGCCGCGCTCGATGCGGCCGATGCCGATCTTGCCGACGTACTCGTCGTAATCGATCGTGGAGAACAGGATCTGCAGCGGCGCCTCCGTATCCGTCGAAGGCGACGGGATCTCCTTTATGATCGTGTCGAACACCGCCTGCATGTTGTTTTCCATCTGATCCGGTTCATAGCCGGACTGACCGTTGCGCGCGGAGGCGTATACGATCGGGAAATCGAGCTGCTCGTCCGTTGCGCCGAGCTCGATGAAAAGCTCCAGCGCTTCGTCCACGACCTCATAGGGACGCGCTTCGGGACGGTCGACCTTGTTGACGACGACGACCGCCTTCTTGTTCAGCTCCAGCGCCTTTCTGAGCACAAACCGCGTCTGCGGCATGCAGCCCTCGAACGCGTCGATCAGCAGCAGAACGCCGTCGACCATCTGTAAGATTCGCTCGACCTCACCGCCGAAGTCCGCGTGACCCGGCGTGTCGACGATGTTGATGCGCGTATCGCCGTAGGTGACCGCGGTGTTCTTGGACAGGATCGTGATGCCGCGTTCACGCTCGAGATCGCCGCTGTCCATGATGCGCTCGGTTCCCTGTTCGCTGCGGCGCAGCGCGCCGGCGTCCTTCAGAAGCTGATCGACCAGCGTCGTCTTGCCGTGGTCGACGTGTGCGATGATCGCTACGTTGCGAATATTCATAAAAGTCCCTCTTTTCTGCGGATTCTCTGTATTCTTTCAAAAAACGAACCAAAATATTATACACCGCTTTTCTTTCGGATGCAAGTATGTTATACTGAAAATATGGAAAATTCGGATCTCTTTTCGGCTTCGGCCAAAAAACAAGCCCCGCTTGCGGACCGCATGCGTCCGCATACGCTCGACCGCTTCATCGGTCAGGAACACATCGTCGGTCCCGGACGGCTCCTGCGCCGCGCGATTTTAACCGACTCGCTGTGGTCTTCGATCTTCTTCGGCCCGCCCGGCACCGGCAAAACGACGCTTGCGAACATCATCGCCGAAACGACCGGCGCAAACTTCGTGCGCATGAACGCGGTATCGAGCGGCGTCAGGGAGCTCCGCTCCGTCATCGAACACGCCGCGGAGGAATTGAGGTTTCACGGCAAGCCCACCTATCTGCTGCTCGACGAATGCCACCGCTGGTCGAAATCGCAGTCGGACGCGCTTCTGCCCGCGCTGGAAAACGGCACGATCCGCTTCATCGGCTCCACGACCGAAAACCCGATGATCGCCATGACGAGCGCGATCGTGTCGCGCTGCCGCGTATTCCAGTTCTATCCGCTCTCCGCCGCCGACATCCGAAAAGCGATCGATCAGGCGCTTGCCGACACGGAAAACGGCTTCGGGGACCGAAAGGTTCTGCTGGATCCCGACGCGTACGATACCTTTATTGCGCTCTCCAACGGCGACTGCCGCAACGCGCTGAACGCGCTGGAGCTTGCGGTTTTAACCACCGAGCCGGATGAAACCGGCACGATCCGCGTCACGAAGGCGATTGCCGCCGAATCGGGACAGAGAAAGGTCATGCAGTTTGACGACCAGCTCTTCTACGACATGCTTTCCGCGTTCTGCAAGTCCCTGCGCGGCGGTGATTCCGACGCCGCGCTCGCGTGGTTTTCGCGGCTGATCTACGCGGGCTGCGATCCGCGTATCATCGCGCGGCGGCTGATCGCGCACGCGAGCGAGGACGTTGGGCTTGCGAACCCGCAGGCGATGGTGCAGGCGGTCGCGGCGGCCGAAGCCGTCGAGCTCGTCGGGCTTCCGGAAGCGCGGCTGTCGCTTTCACAGGCGATCATCTTTATCTGCGAATCGCCGAAATCGAACAGCGTCGCAAGCGCAATGTCCGCCGCGTTCCGCGATACCGAAACAGGCGGCGTATTCGAGCCGGTGCCCGTGCATCTGCGCGATACGCACTATTACGGCTCCGACCGCATCGGCGCCGGCGCGGGCTACAAATATCCGCACGACTACCCCGCCCATTGGGTACAGCAGCAGTACATGCCGACCGAGCTTGTCGGAACGCGCTACTACGACCCCTCCGATCAGGGTCAGGAAGCAAAGATCCGCGAAAACCACATCAAACGCGATCTGCTCCGCAATCCGAAGTGAACCGAAAAAAGCGAAAAGGCGAACGGAAAACCCGTTCGCCTGTTTCATTCCGTTCTTATTCCAGCCCGACGACGTGCCTGAGGATCGCGGCCGCGTCTGCGGTGTCGACCGTGCCGTCATGCGTATAATCCGCGGCCAGCAGCGCTTCATCCTTGATCACGGAGAGCTTTACGGCAAACCGCAGGATCAGCGAAGCGTCCGCCGCCGTGACGTTCTTCGTGCCGTTTGCGTCGCCGCGCATGACCGCCGGTACAGGGCTTCCCGGCGTGATATAGCTCTTCCAGATGAAGGCGCCCTGCCCGGTCGCGCGGTCCATGACGTAATACCAGTTCTTGGATTGATAGTAGACGTATACTTTGTCGCCCTTGTTCAGCGGCCAATACTTGCTGAAATTCGTCGACGGACCTGACCGGAGGTTGGAATCGTCGGCGTTGCATACGCCTTCCCATTGCGGCTCCGGATTCCGTTCGTAATAGCTCACGTAATCGCCGTGCACGAAGCCTGTCTTTTTGCTCGCCGCGTCGTAAACCCTGAGCCACTCTCCGCTCGTACCGGAAACCGCGAGAATCATTCCGAGCGAAAGCACCTTGATCGAAGCCGTCGCGGTTGACGGGCCGTCCCGAAGATTCAGAGACGTGCTCGTGACGATCACGTCATACTGCGAATCGACCGGTTCGACCGACGGGGTCGGCGTTGCGCTCGGCGTCGGCGTCGGCTTGGGCGTCGGCGTAGGCGTCGTGCCGGGGGACGGCGCCGCGCCGTCCTCATAGGTGAACGCGAACGTCGCGTTGGATTCAATCGCCTTGCCGGTTACGTCGTCATAGAGCGTCGCGCCGCGGTAATAGAACTTCAGCACGTCGACGTAGGAATATCCTTGCTTGACCATCTGCCCCGCCCCGCGGTGCGAAAGCCCCGCGCGGTGACCGCTGTTGACGCCCCACACGAGTTTCCATTCCTTTTCGGCGGTATGCACCGCAAAGCAGATCGTCCCGGCCGCGGAAGGCGCCGCAGCCGCTTTGACTTCGTCAGGCGTGCAGGACAGGCTGACCTGCTTCGTTTTGCCGTCGGCCGTTTTTACCGTCAGCGTCCAGTCATAGCGTTTCTCAGGCGCAAGCGTGCTCGGATAGCGCGCGGTTCCGTTCGGATTATCCGGATCGTAAATCCCGGTGAGCGCGTCGACGGAAACGATCTCCTTTGCTCCGGTCTTTCCGAGCAGGAACGCATAGAGCGCGGCGTCCATGCTCTTCGGCGAAGCGCCGTTCACCGTGAGGATGACGTTCTTCGTCGAGCCCGCAAGATCGAACGGATCATAGCCGAACCAGTATGCGCCGTCGTTCGTCGTCCCGCCCCAGCGGATGCGCGGCGTGATCGCCTGACCTCCGTTTGCGGTGCTGTAATACGTTGTAATGACCTTTCCGTTATAGCGAAGCGTCTGCTTCCAGACCGCGTCGACAGCCGCGATCGTGTTTTTGTCGGTCGCGACGTAGCCGTAATAGAGCTGTGAGCTCGTGGTGTCGTATACATCAAAATACTTCGTCGTTCGCGCCGCTACCTCGCAAAGCGCGAAGCACTTCGCGCAGACCGCCTCGGTCTTCAGCAGATCGGGCTTCGAGGAATCCGACATCTCGCCGCTGACGACGCCGTATAGATAATTCTTAAGATCGACGTGGTTGATCACGCGCAGGATGCCGCCGTCGTTATAGAACACGAAGTCGCCGTAATACGTGCGCGTACCGTGCTTGGCGTTGTCGAACGTCAGCGTCGTGGAAGCGCTCGTCCCGACGCGCTTCAGGGCTGCGGAAGTGCCCGTCGTTTTCAGCGTGCCCGCGGACGAATGCGAAAGCGTGATCTTGCTGTTGGCGATCTTCGCGGTTACCGTTCCGCCGGTCACGTTTTTGCCGTCGACCGCATAGGTTCCAGACAGCTTCACCGTTACGGTATCCGCGTTTCCGGTGGACAGAAGCACGCGCACGACCGTCTCCTCTGTCTCCGCGCTCGTAACCCTGCCGACGGCAATCGGCAGCAGCAGGCAAAGCAGCAGGCTGATCAGCTTTTTCACGGTACGTTCTCCTTTCCGGTTCTCGCTGTTTCCGTTATACCATAAATCATATAAAAAACAAACGCCAAAGAGCGTTTGTTGAAATTTTATTTACAAGAATGACGAAACTTTGACGCATTTACGGGAAATTATGGAAGCGGCGCAAAGATTCTCATGACCGCTTCCGCAGCCTTCATGCCGTCCACCGCCGCGCTGACGATGCCGCCGGCATACCCCGCGCCTTCGCCGACCGGGTACAGCCCCCGGTGCGAAACGGATTGCATCGATTCATCGCGCAGAATCCGCAGCGGCGAGGACGTGCGGCTTTCCACCGCCGTCAGAACCGCATCCTCCATGTCGTACCCTTTGAGCTGGCGTCCGAACGCCGTAAGCCCGTCGGAAATGCCCTTTGCGACAAAGTCCGGCAGACAGTCCGCAAGCCTCGTATAGCGCACGCCCGGACGGTACGTCGGCGCAACCGAACGGGACGGTCCCGAAGCTTCTCCGCGCAAAAACGCGCCGACCGTGGACGCTGGCGCGGTCCCGTCGCCGCCGCCCAAAAGGAACGCGTCGCGTTCGAGCTTGTCCAGATACCGAAGCCCGTCCATCGGATGCGTACCGAAATCGTCCGGCGTGATCTGCACGACGACCGCCGCGTTTGCGTTCTTCCCGTCGCGCGCAAAATTGCTCATACCGTTGACGACAATCTGCTCCCTGCCGCTTGCGCTTGCCACGACCTGCCCGCCGGGGCACATGCAAAACGTGTACACGCCGCGTTCGCCGCTCCTTGCGGTCAGCCGGTATTCCGCCGCGCCGAGCCGCGGATGATTCGCCATCGGACCGTACTGGCTTTCGTTGATGATGCTTTGCGGGTGCTCCGCGCGCACGCCGATCGCAAACGCCTTCGGCGCCATCGAAACACCCCTGTCAAACAGCATCCGCGCCGTGTCCCGCGCGCCGTGTCCGATCGCGAGCACGAGCGCCGCGCAGGGTTCCCACGTCCTTTGCCCGCCCTGCTCGACACAGACCGCCGTAACCAATCCGTCGACCGTTCTGAAATCGCAAAGCTTTGCCGAAAAGCGCACCTCTCCGCCCGCCGCTTCGATCCTTCTTCTGAGATTCCCGACGACCGTCCTGAGCCGGTCGGTACCGATGTGCGGCTTTGCGAGATACGCGATCTCCTCCGGCGCGCCGCAGGCGATCATTTCCGTCAGAACGCCGTCGATATGCGGATCGCGGATGCGCGTGGTGAGCTTCCCGTCCGAGAACGTGCCCGCGCCGCCCTCGCCGAACGCGACGTTGCTGTCCGGATCGGGTTCCCTGATCCCTCCCGACCAGTAGCGTTCCACGTCCTTTATGCGTTCCTCGATCGGTCTGCCGCGCTCAATCACGAGCGGGCGATAGCCGTTTTCGGCAAGCTTCAGCGCCGCAAAAAGCCCCGCGGGACCCAGCCCGACCACGACGATCCTGCCGTCCGCCTGCTTCGCTCCGAACGGAAACGGCGCGTCTTCGGCGGGTTTCAAAAGTTCCGCTTTCCATTTCGGATCCTTCAGAATCCGCTTTGCCGCTGCGTCGGTTACGGTCAGTTCCGCATGCACACAATAGAAGATATCGTTCTTCTTCCTCGCGTCAAGAGACTGCCGAACGATCCGGATGCGTACCGGCGCGTCCTTTTCGATTCCGAGCTTTTTACAGCACGAAGCGGCGAACGATTCGTCCGTCGCATCGAGCTCTCTTCTTAAATTCTGCAGATAAAGCGTTTTCATTTTCCGGCGCGGATCAATGGTTCTGTCCGCTCTCGGTCTGCGGCGCGTCGGTCAGCTCCACTTCAGCCGTTTCAATCGAATACGTGATCGTAAACGGCGCCGCGCGATCGTCAAGCGTGAACGAAATCGGCAGCTCATGCTTGCCGGCGTTCCGGCCGGACAGATCGACCTCCGCCCGGATCCAATTCGGATTGAACGTCTGTAGGCCGAGGATCGTTCCGCTTACGGTCAGGGTAACGGTCTTGGGCTCGCTTCCCGTGAGCGAAAGCGAATTTTTGACGTTCACGTAATTGATCGTTATCGTGTGCGTAACGGGTTCTGCAGCCTGCCGTTCCGTAACGCTCAGCACGACGGAAATCGAACTGCTCTGCGTTTCTTCAAGCTCCGTTCCTTCCGGAACGATCAGATTGGTTTTCAGAACCTTCTCAGCCTGCTCCATTTCGGGCAGAATGCGTTCTGTGCCGATCGAATTGATTTCTTTGATGATGTCGTACGAACCGTACAGCCGCACGGTCTCCTGCGAGGGAACGCATTCGTACTCGAACAGTTTGTTGAACAAATCGCTCGGGGAGACGTCCGGTACGATCGGAACGTCCTTATACGAACGAATGATCACCCGCACGTTGGTCGTTACGGACTCGCCGTTGCTCGTTACGATATCATCGAGAAGAACGTTTGCGCTGTCGTAAAACCGGACCGGAAGGTTCAGATCGTAGATTCCGGCAAGCGTCGACGGATCGTTGATTGCAAACGACGCCAGATCCACCGTTACCTCGCCGCGCGCAATCTTATCGACGTCGGATTTCTTACCGCGGAACGAAACCGTAAGGTTCTGACTCTGCTCCAGCGAATACGTGAAGAGATCCGGAAGCGCGCCTTCCGTCTTGACGGAAACCCGCACGTTGCTGCGGGATGAAATTCTTGCGATCGTAAGATCGACCGAGCTGGTCGAAAGTCCTTCGATCGTGCCGTAATCAGCGTCGCGCAGGGTTGCCGTTACTTCCACGGAAACCGTCTTTGTGTCCTCGTCCGCGGCGAACTGATTCGCGATGGTGGACAGGTCGACGGAACAGGTCACACGCGAAGCGTCAAGCTCGCTGTGCTTGCTGATTTTACACCGGATGTCGACGTCGGTCGTTCCGATATCACGCGTTACAAGCATCAGACCGCGATTGTTCAGCGAGTCCTCGCCGAGGATCGCAATATCCACGTCGCGCACGCGCTTGACGTATTCGGGGTTTTCCATTGCGAGCACGTAGCCCCAGAGCAGCAGCGCAAACAGCAGTGCCGTGACCTTCAGCGTGATATTCTTGGTAAACAGGTTTTTGAAGAAACGGCCGAGCGCGGAGAAAATCTTTTGTCTTCTCGTCATGTTATGCCTCCGCCTCCTTCTTCCTGCGATTCCACGGGAACACAAACCCGTCGGTCTTCACCAGCAGCCCCTCGAGCACGTTGGTCAGCGCCTTGTCGTCGAGATACCGGATCAGTTTGCCCTCGCGCGCGACCGAGATCGCGCCGGTCTCCTCGGATACGACCACGACCACGCAGTCGGACGCGGAAGAAACGCCGAGCGCCGCGCGATGCCGTGTGCCGAGTTCTCTCGACACCTTCATATCGTCGGACAGCGGCAAAAGACAGCTCGCCGCGATCACGGTCGTTCCGCGGATCACAACGGCGCCGTCATGCAGCGGCGTGTTCGGCTCAAAGATGTTTTCAATCAGCGCGCCGGAAAGCTGCGCGTTCAGCGAAACGCCGGTTGCGGCGATATCGCCGAGTCCCGAACGCCGCTCAAACACGAGAAGCGCTCCCACGCGGCGGTTGGAAAGATGCAGGATCGAGCGTTTCAGATCCTGCACGGTGCGGCGGGAATCGGTCGTGTCCGCGATCGCGCCGAGCTTGGAGATCCTGTGCGAACCGAGGCGCTCCAGCACGCGGCGGAGTTCCGGCGTAAAGAGAATGAACAGGATCAGAAAGATCGAGCCGCTTGCAAGAATGCTGTCCAGCACCCAGGAAATCGTTGAAAGATTCAGGTTCCGCGCGAGCAGGGATACCAGAAACAGAATCCCGATGCCTTTTAAAACCTGATAGGCTCGCGTCTCTCTGGTCCACTCCAAAAGCTTATATAAGAAAATGGCAATGATAAGCACGTCAAAGACGATGCTCACCACGTCGCCCGGCTGTTTGAACGCGCTCCAAGCCGTCCGGATGATCTTGATCAGTTCCACGCTGCCGATCGCCTCCCTTTTTGCGTTTCCCGCTCTCCGAAGAAACGCATCAACACATATATTATAGCATCAATGCGTCATAAATGTCACGCAATTATTACAATTTCCCGCGAATTTGTTCCGCGTTTTTCATCAGGTATCCGTACGTGACGCCGGACGCCGCCAAAACCGCCGCGGCGATCACCGGCGTGAGCCACCGCAGCCCGGAAAGAAGCGCGGGAAGCACGGATGCCGCAGTCAGTCCGAGCCCAACCAGCACCAGGATCAGCACCGCGCCGCTCTGTTTGACCACCTCGGTATCCGTTTCCCAGTCCAGCCGCGGCATCGCCGCGTTCACGTACAGGCCGAATACCGTGGTAAACAGCATCGCTGCGATCGGCATCAGCACGATCCCGAGCACGTCGACCGCGTTCAGCATGCTCCGGTAAGCAATCGACAGCAGCGTGATCGCGATCAGCAGCGCCGGTCCGACGAGAAGCAGATTCATCAGAAGCTTGGCGTTCAGCCAATCCTTTGCCGGAACCGGCAGCGTCTTGGTGATCCAGCTCTGCTTCCCCTCCATTGAGATCGCGCAGGCGGTCGTCGGAGAAATCGTCGCGCATAAGATCAGGATGCCCGTGATCACGGTCGGCGCGATCCCGGTCATGGACGCCGCGTTCAGGACCGGAATCAGCGTTTTGGACAGCGCGACGCCGACGACGCCGAACACGACGATCAGCACCGCGCCGATGATCGTATTGATGACCCACGCCGTGCTGCTGAAAAACCGCTTTCGTTCGATCGTGAACAGCGCTTTCAGCGTACCGCTGCTTTTCAGCGCGCCGAGCCGGTAATCCTTTACGTGATACCCTGCGGTCAGCCGGTCGTGCAGCGGCAGAAACGTTTTGTTCAGCAGCAGCAAAAACAGTACGCACACAGCGGCGGATGCCGCGATAAACAGCGCGGAAAGCGGAAACGAGCCGCTTGCGCCGGACGCGAACCACTGTACCGGCGGATAGATACGCGCGATGCGCGACGCCGTCCGCTGCGGCGCCGAAAGAAAGCTCTCGCTGATCTGCGGCAGCAGATACGCAAAGATGATGAACGCCATCAGAACGATCATCTTGATCGTCGACGTGACGCCCTTCTTATACTTGCTCTTTGCAAACGCGACGGAGAGCAGCAGATCCGCGCCGCTGCCGAGCACGACCGGCGCGACCGGAAGCAGCAGGAACAGCAGCATAAACGTCGGATAAAACCACCACACGGGATGCCGCATTACGGCGTAGACGACGCCGCAAGGCAGCACGTACGCGACGGAGTAAACCATCTCCGCCAGATACATCGCCGCAAACCGCGCCAGCACGATCGTGGACGTTTTGATCGGCATGCCCATCAGCGTGTCGAAATCCGCAAAATCCGACAGCGTCGCGCTGCCCTGCGCAAACGCCATGGCGAGCGCGAACAGGCTCCCCATCGTGCCGACCAGAAGGAACGGGATCGACGCGTCGACGCCGGCAGACAGCATCTGCGCGGTCAGCACGCCGGACATCCCGCCGTAAACGACGACGATGAGCACGATGGCGGCAAGGCTCATGATCGCATTCCTGCGCTCCCTGCCGTCCTTTGAATACCGCATCACCTGGAATCGGAAAATGCTGTTTACATACAGTTTGATCAGCGTCCAAAGCGGTTTCATGCGTCCGTCAGCTCCAAAAAGAGTTCCTCAAGCGTATTGTCGCCGCGCACCTCGTCCATCGGGCCGGAGGCGATCAGTTTGCCGTTTTTGATGATCGCAATCTTGTTGCAGAGCTTTTCGGCGACCTCCAATACGTGCGTGCTGAAAAAGATCGCGCAGCCCTTCTCCACCAGTTCGCGCATGATGCCTTTTAAGGTATGCGACGCCTTCGGATCCAGCCCGACGAACGGCTCGTCGAGCATCAAAAGCTTCGGCTGCTGGATCAGCGCGCCGATCAGCGCGAGCTTTTGGCACATGCCGTGTGAATACGAGCCGACGAGATCGCCGAGCTTCGATTCGATCTCAAACGCCGCGGCGTATTTCCGGATGCGTTCGCGCCGCTCCGATTCGCCGATGCCGTAGATATCGCAGAGAAAATTCAGATATCCCTCTCCGGTCAGGAACGTATAGAGATCCGGATTGTCCGGAATGTAGCGCATGATGCGCTTTGCCGCCATCGGATCCTTTCTGACGTCGATTCCGTCGACGAGGATCTCGCCCCCGTCGAACGGCAGAATGCCCGAAATGCACTTGAGCGTCGTCGTCTTGCCCGCGCCGTTGTGCCCGATAAAGCCGTAAATATCGCCTGCGTCGACCGAAAGCGTCAGCCCGTCGACCGCGCGCGGCCCGTTCCCGTAGGATTTCACCAGGTTCCTGATTTCCAGCATTGCTTACTCCTCTTCCTTTTCACGGTAAAGCACGAGTTTTCGCCCGATACACTGAATGACCTCTGCGCCGGTCGCCTCCGCCAGTTCCTCCGCCGCTTCCTTTGCGGAAAGCTCGCTCGTTTCCAGCACCGAAAGCTTGATGAGCTCGCGTTTTTTCAGCGCCGCGTCGACCGCCTCGATCAAAGGCTCCGTGATGTTTTCCTTGCCGATCTGAAAGATCGCGGTAAGCGTGTTCGCCTGTTTTCTGAGTTCTGCGCGTTCTTTTCCCGTCATTTCTGTTCTCCTTTATCAGTTCGTAAAGTCAAATTCCCATTCGCCGAGCCGGATCGTGTCGCCGTCCTGCGCGCCCATTTCGCGCAAAGCGGAGATGATGCCGGTCTTGATCAGAAGCTGCTGGAAGCGGCGCATCGAAACGTCGTCCTCCGGATCGGTTGTATCGAGGATGCGCTCGACGTCGCCGCCCTCAACCACGTACGCGCCGGTATCGTCGCGATGCACCGTAAAGCCCTTTTCGTACTGCGCGCCCACGAGGAGCTCCGCCTCGTCGTACACGCGCACCGGCGGAAGCGCGTCGAGCATTTTCACGATGCAGTCGAGCATCGGTCCGAAGCCCTCGGTCGTCGCCGCAGAAACCGCGAATACCGGAACGCCCCGCGGCTCGAGCGTTTCTTTGATGCGCTCGAAATGCTCCTCCGCGCCGGGAATGTCCATCTTATTGCAGGCGACAATCTGCGGCAAAGCGGCGAGCGCGTCGGAAAATTTCGACAGCTCCGCGTTGATCTTTACATAATCTTCCAGTGGATCGCGCATTTCGCTTGCTGACGCGTCGAGCACGTGCACAAGAATGCGTGTACGTTCGATGTGCCGTAAAAAGTCGTGTCCGAGCCCCGCGCCCTCGGCCGCGCCCTCGATCAGCCCGGGGATGTCCGCCATCACGAACGAGCGGTCGTAGAGCGTCGCCACGCCGAGGTTCGGCGTCAGCGTCGTGAAATGGTACGCGGCAATCTTCGGTCTGGCGCTCGTCAGCACGGAAAGGATCGTCGATTTGCCGACCGAAGGCAGCCCGATGATGCCGACGTCCGCGATCGTCTTGAGCTCCAGCTCCACCTGCCGTTCCTCGGTCTTCACGCCGTTTTGCGCAAAGCGCGGCGCCTGCTTGGTCGCCGTGGCAAAGCGCGCGTTGCCCTTGCCCCCTCTGCCGCCGTAGAGCACCACGCGGGTCTTGCCCGCCTCGCTCATATCCGCAACGATGCTGCCGGTTTCGATATCCCGCACAACCGTGCCGACCGGAACCTTGATGATCAGATCCTCGCCGTTTGCGCCTGCCTGAAGCTCCGCTCTGCCCGGCTCGCCGTCCTTAGCGCGAAAGTGCCGGTAGCGTTTGAAATCAAGCAACGTGGACTGCTGCGGGTCCGCGACGAACACGATATTGCCGCCCCTGCCGCCGTCTCCGCCGGAAGGCCCGCCCTTCATCACGTATTTTTCGCGGTGGAACGCCGCGCAGCCGTCTCCGCCGTTGCCCGCTTTGATATAGATCGTTGCCTTGTCAATGAACTGCATGTTCGCAAATCTCCTTAATGGGACAGGTCCCGCACTTCGGCCGCTGCGCCGTGCAGACCTGTCTTCCGTGATAAATCAGCCAATGATGCGCGTCGCCCCAATCGGATTCCGGGATGTGCGCCATCAGCTGCTGCTCCGTCTTTTCCACATCCTTCGCCTCGGTCAGTCCGATGCGGTTTGCCACGCGGAATACGTGCGTATCGACCGCAATCGCCGGAACGCCGAACGCGTTCGAAAGCACCACGTTCGCCGTTTTTCTGCCCACGCCCGGAAGCTTAACGAGCTCCTCGCGCGTTTTCGGCACCTCGCCGTTGTATTGTTCGAGGAGGATTCTGCTCATCGCAAGGATGTTTTTGCCCTTGTTGCGATAGACGCCGCAGCTTTTGATGTACGGCTCGAGCGTCTCAAAATCGAGCGCCGCGAACGCCTCCGCGGTGTTGTACTTCAAAAACAGCACGTCGGTGCATTTGTTCACCTGCTTGTCCGTGCACTGCGCGGAGAGCATCGTCGCCACAAGCAGCTCGAACGGCGAGGAAAAATGCAGCGCCGGTTTTGCGTCCGGATACGTCTCCTTCAGAATGCCGAGAACCTCTGCCCGCTTTGCTTCACTTAACACGGCTTGCCTCCAGCGCATAGGTCGCGGCGATCGCGCCGTCGGCACAGGCGGTCACGACCTGCCGGAGCGGCGTGTTTCGCACGTCGCCCGCGGCGAATACGCCCTCAACGCTCGTCTGCATGTGCGCGTCGGTTTCGACGCTTCCGTTTTCCGCAAGCTTCACCTGCTCTTTGAACAGCTCCGTGCGCGGATTCACGCCGACCGCGACGAATACGCCGTCGGTCTGAAGATCGGAAACCTCGCCCGTCACACGGTTAAGGAGCCGCACGCCGGAAAGCTTGCCTTCGCCCAGGAACGCTTCGGGAACGCTGTTCCACACGAACGTGATGTTCTCCGTTTTCAGCGCGGCATCCGCAAGAACCGCGCTTGCGCGAAGCGCGTCGCGCCGATGCACGACGTAGACCTGTTTACAGAGCTTCGCAAGATACAGCGCGTCGGAGATTGCCGTGTCGCCGCCCCCGATGACCGTTGCCGTGCGATTTTTATAGAACGCGCCGTCGCAGGTCGCGCAGTAGCTGACGCCGTGTCCGGTCAACTCCTTTTCGCCCGGGATGCCGAGCGATTTGGGCGACGCGCCGGTGCAGAGGATCACGGTCTTCGCCTCGACCGTCTGTCCGTTGAAGGTGAACCGTTTCGGATTGCTCAGAAGGTCAAGTTCCGAGACGGAGCCGTATTCGATCCGAAGCCCGAACGCCGTCGCGTGCTCCTCGAACCGCGCCGCAAGCGCGTACCCGTCCGGTCCGTCCGAAATGCCCGGGTAATTGTCGATCCGATGCGTTTTGACGATCTGTCCGCCCGTAAACATTTCCTCGTACAGACAGACGTCCCCTCCGCCGCGCACCGCGTACAACCCCGCCGCCAGCCCCGCGGGACCGCCGCCGATAATTGCCAGATCCAACATGCTATTTTCCTCGTTTCCGTAAAATCTCACAAATACAGTATATCGTTTTTTGCCGGGGCGGTCAAGGGAAACCGCTCGACAAAAGCCCCGATATGACGGAAGTTTTCAACAAGTTTGCAAATGCGGCGCGCATACGAAAAAAGCCGGCGCATATGCCGGCTTGGATCCGTATGATCGTGATCAGTCGTCGAAGGTGACGGACTTCGCCCACCGTTCAAACGACGGGAGCATCTTTTTGTAGTCTTTCTGCAGTGTCATGAACTCGAGATACCAGAATGCCTTATCGCTCTCGTAGAACGTAACGTAGCCCTTGAGCGTCTCGCCGGAGTTATCGTCTTTCATGGTATATTCAACGTACGGCATGCCGTTCTCATGCTTCAGCCCGGACATGTCATCGACCTCGCTCTGCTCCATAACGTATTCTGCGATGTCGTCCAGCGTTACGCCGTCATTCAGATTGGATTTCGACTCACGCGTGACGAAGACGATCGCATCGGAGGACCGAAAGACCGCGGCATATCCGACCTGCGACTCCTTCGAGAACGTTTTATTGAGCTTGATGGTCATCTCCTGCACGGTGAATTCCTGATTGCTCGATTTGCCCGCGCAGCTGACGCTGTCCTTGATTGCGAGTCTGGCGACGACACCGCCGACGATCAACGCGGCGGTCAGAAGAATGGACAGAATGAGCTGCTTTTTCCCCTTCTTCACGGCTGTCTTACGTCTCTCCTGCACTTCCTCGGAATCGTTATTGTCAAACCAGAACGCAACGCCGGAACCCATGCCCGCAAGTTTTCCGGTCAGGGTCAGATCGGATTGCCCCACGGGAATGCGAATCGTTTCCACGTTCGGGCTCAGGCTCGTCTGCGTTACAAACACACGCGTTTCGCGATCGTCGATCTGAAATGAGACGCTTCCGCCGTTTTTCAGGATTCCTGCCATGCGGCACGGCACGTCGCCGATCATCGTGTCGAACTGCTCGTGGTCTTCAACGTAGACGTTGAATTTAACGGCAGCCCCCGTGAATTTCTTCTGTCTTTCAACGGTAATTGTTCTCATGGAATGATATGCCCCCTTTTATTGATTGTTTTTCTTCCCAACCGAAAAAACCTGCAAAAGGATCCCCGCCAAGAGTCCCGCGATGGGCAGCGGCAGAAACGCGTATCCTTTTACAAACATCTGCTCCTCGATCGTCTCATCCGGCAGAATCTCGGTCGAAGCCCAGAGTACCACAATGATCAGATAGAAAAGCGCGACAGCAGCAGCGATCAGCGCGATGATCGTCAGTAACGTTTTCCGTTTCATATGCATGCCTCCCGTCATTCCACGATGGCGAGGATATCGCCGGTTACGCGGGTGTTGTGTCCGAACAGCTTTTCGTTCCAGAACATGCCGGACGAGCCGCCGCCGTCAAAGTTATACGCCGCTTTCATGCCCATCGCATGGCACATCTCGGACAGTTCCGTAAGCGACATGCCCGGCGACTTGCCGTTTCCGAGCGGGTTCTTGTCGAGATCCTTGATCCCGCGGGTGCCGAGCACGCTGATGAACGCGTAATGGCCCGGTTCGTAGTATCCGAACGCGGTACGCGGATTCGCGCCCTCGAGCGTGGTGTTGAACTTCGTCTTCGGATTTCCGTCCGCGTCCAGAAGCGACGGTCCGAAGTAGAACGAATGGTACGGATACTTTGCGTAGATCTCGTTATAGTCGATTTTGTCGGTCTTGCAGTCGTAGCACTCGACCGTTCCGTCCTGATAAATCACGCAAAGATCGGAAAATTTGCACGGATTGTCGCGAAGCAGAACGCCGTTGCGGATGATCAGACCCTCGCTGATCGCGTTGGTAACGAAATAGTCCGAGTTGACCGCGATGATCGCGTTCATGTCGCGGGCGAAGTCGTAAATCATTTCCTTCCCGCCCTTGGAATCGTATCCCGCGGACAGGTTATTGATGTCGCGCACGTACAGCTCGGCGATCTGATATTCGAGCTTGCCCTTCTGATAATGATACAGCTCAACCGCAACCTTGCTGCCGGCATACGCATAGATCAGCGTCTTTTCGGTCCCGTCTTCAAGCGTTTCGGTCGTGTTCGGCTCCGTCATCACCGGCGCGCCGTCGGAGAATTTTTCTTTATATTTGTCTCCCAGAAGCCCGGGGATCGGCGTCGGCGCGGGCGTGGGCGCTTCGGTCGGATTCTGTATCGGCGCATCGGATGCGTCGGGATTGCTCGGTTCCGTTTGCGGCACGATCGTATCCGTTCCGTCGTCGGGCGACGCATCCGGCGTCGGTGCGGGCTGTCCCTGCGCGTCGGCAGGCGGCATCGTCGCAAGCACGATGTTAACGTTCTTGCTGCGGCAGCTCAGCCAGTCGAACGTATAGGTATTGACCGCAAGCGCGAACGCGCCGGCAACCACGATATCGACAATCAGTATCGCGAGAAAGCGCTTCCTGCAAAACGGCACGTTCCCGTACGTCCTTCCCGTAAGAAGAATCAGATAGAGCAGCGCGGTGAGAAGCATCAGAATCGGGATGATGATGTACAGATACTTCGTCAGCGGGTTCTCCGAACGCACGACGTAATGCTGGTTTGAATTGTAGTGATCCAGAATATAAAAGACGATGTAGTTCGCGGAAAGAATGGCGGTCAGATTTGCCAGAACCGTCGCAATCACGCGAAGCGCGGAATACTTGTTGCTGTTTTTCTCCATTGCATTCTCCCTGAAAATCATGGCGGAACCGCTCGCGCCTGCGGCGGCGCGATCCATACCTATGCACTATATCACACCGGCCGTACATGATGCAAGCCTTTTCGCGTTTTTTCGACGGTTCTCCGTCAGATTGCGAACAGAATCCACCGGAGCAGGAAGCGGCGGACCGGCGCGTTTTTGCAAACCTCGCGCTGCGCCGTATGTACGCGTTTCAAAAGTTCCCGATGCTCCTGTATCATCGAGTGATTCGAGAACACCGCTTTTTCCGCCCATTCGTCCGCGTCCGGATCCTTCGGATATCCGTATCTTTCCAACCGTTTCAGATAATGCGCCATCTCGGGAATCGCGCGTTTCGCGTCCTTGCCGCCGAACAGTGCTTCCCGGTATCTGCGGATCAGTATTCCCGCGCCGATCCATATCGCGGGCACGACCGGAATCAGCAGCAAAAGCCACCAGGCGCCGGTTCCGCGCGGCTTCTCCTCCGCGTCCGCGTTGACGATCAGCGCGCCGGGCGCGTCCGTCGGCGCAATCGTCGGCAAGGGCAGTTCCGTTTCCGCCGGAACCTCGGACGGCGCGGGCGTTTCCCGCTGCGGGTCGGGCGCCGGTGTCGCAGCAGGCTCCGGCGTGGGCGGCAGGGGCGTAGGCGAAGCCGTCGGAACGGCGGTCGGCGCCGCGGTCTGCGCGGGTGTTGGCGCAGCCGGATTGCCCGGCTGACTGCCGCCGGAATCATCCGAATCTCCGGGTGAGAATCCCGGCGTGCTTTCGACCGGAAGCCAGCCGACGCCGGACACGTAAATCTCCGCCCATGCGTGCTCGGCCGTTCCGGGAACGGAATGCCATTCTCCGGCTTCGACGCTGTCTACGGCGACGTAATACCCGGTCGTGTAGCGCGCGGGGATCCCCATCGCCTGCAGTATGGCGGTCGTGGCGCTCGCGAAATGTACGCAGTACCCTTTGCGGCTTTCCGTCAGAAAGTACAGAACGAAATCTTTCCCTCGCGGCGTTTTTCCGGGCGTGAGCGTATACGTGCCGGAATCGCGCACGAACGCGGCGACGTTCATCGCCGTTGCATACGCATCTCCTCGCTTGAGAAGGCCCGCGCCTTCCGCGATGCTCAAAAGCGCGTCACGTTCCGGTCCGTCCGGCATCGTGTACTGCTCCAGCGCGAAAGAATAATAGCGGAATTCCTCTTCCGTCACGTTGCCCGGAACCGTACTGTATTTTTTCGAAAACGTGATGCTGTATGCGGTATTGCCGCTCGCGCGTACACGCGACTCGTCCACAGTCATGTCTTCCTGCAGGAACGCGTAAGGCACGATCCGCTCGGCGGATATGGAATCCTTGACTGAAAAATGCGAGCCCGCGGCAGGCTGTCTTGCGCCGAGCGCCGCCATCGAACGCCATTCGCCGTCGTATTCGTCCGCTTCGGGCCACGCGTTATCCCGGTATGCGCCGTAGGAATGCGTTCTGAGATGATACGTTCCCGTGCGGCTGACCCAGATTTTGAATATCTCCTCCGGATCGACGTCGCGGTTCTCGACGTCGTCGAGCTCGATCGTGTCCGGCGTCTGTTTCCCGAACCATGTAAGCACCGTATCGCCGAGCTCGCCAAACCGGTCGCTTAAAAACTTCTGCCGCATTTCCGGGGAAACCGGCTCGAACGCGTCCGGGCGAAATACCGCCGGAATCAGCAGCAGAAAAGCGGGAAGGATCAGCGCGAGCACCGCGAAAAACCTGCCCTTTCCGGGCAGTTCGCTCTTTCGCAGCGCATTGCCCAGAAGCACGTATCCGCAGTACACCGCAAGCAAAACGATCGTCCAGAGCGCGGGCGGCTGATCCGTATAATACAGACTCAAAAGGGTCGGCGGAAGCGGAATCAGCATCGAAAGCAGCACAATTTTGCTGCGAATCAGCGAAAACGCGAGCATGAAACCGAACAATGCCGTGATCAGCATCAGAACGAGCGTAACGCCCGCGTCCGGATCGGTAAACGATTCGACCTTTTCCGCCAGCGCCCCCATGTCGAACGTACGCGAAAGGCTGTCCGGAAGCGTATCCATCACCCGGTAAAACAGCGTCTGCGCGCCCTCGGCAATCTGCTTCGAGCCAAAGACGATCAGCATGATCAGCGTCGTAAAATAGATGGCGCCGAACCCGAAGCCGTAGCGCGGCACGTGCATCCAAAACGATAGCAGCAGGGCGGAAAAGGCGCAGAACGCGATGAGATATCCCGCAAGAAATCCGATCCCGAACGCCGTCGGCACCACCGCCGCGATCGCGATCATACCGCACGCCACCGGTACGGCGTCCGCAAAGCCCGATAAGACGATCTCTCCGCGTTTCATGACCGCACCTCCTTTTTCGGCACGATCCGATACACGATCGTATCGTTTCCGGTAACGACCGGCTGCGCCTTTTCATCACGAACCGGCCCGGAAAGGAACGCGCGCAGAAAACGCTCAAAATCTCCGTTCCCCTCGATCTGCGCGTTCGAAAGTCCGTAATACAGCAGAAACGGGATTCCGTTTTCATTCAGAAGATCCGCAAGGAAGCGAAGCTGTTCCAGTACGCTCTGCATCGCGTCGTACGCCGTAAAAAGGTCCATGCAGAGCACGATCTTTTTTCGGACCAGCTCCTGCGGCTCGCGCACGATCGGCGTGTCGGTCTTTTCGGTGAGCTTCCAATGGATCAGATTGACCGCGTCGCCCTCCCGGTACGGCCTCAGCTCGTGCTCCTCGGAAAACCCAAGCGGCTTCGGCTTCAGTACGCGATCGGACGGTTCGATCAGCTCCGCCATCGGCACCGGCGCTTCCGTGTTCGGAAAAACGGTCATCACAGCCGCGGAGCCCCTTCGGATCGGTATCGCGAAAAGGCCGAGATAATCGCACGCGCGCGCCGAACGGATGCGATAGCGGATCGTGCCGAGGCGCGTGGTATCCGGTGAAAAGCGCTCTGTGCCTTCCCTGCCGCCGAGCAGACGAACTTTAAAGCGCGAGGGACGCGTTTCCAGAAACAGATTATGCTGTTCGATCTTCAGTTTCCACGCCTCGGGCGGGAGAAAAAAGCGGCAGCGCACGTCCAGCCGGACGACGGTCTTCCTGCCGCGCTGCACGTCCGCGCCGCCGGTGAGGTCCGCGCGCGACGTCAGAATCGCGGGAAGGCTGATCAGAAGAGAGAATACGGGCAGGAATAACAGAAACAGCAGTATGTAATACGTTACATACTGCCCGTAGGCGAAATGAAGAGCGCCGACTCCCAAAAGCAGCACTCCGTATGTCAGCCTCCTGCCGATCATCCGCGCACGGCCGGCGGCGCAACGTGCGCCATCACGTCGTTCAGAACGTCTTCGGCGGTCTGTCCGGACGCCTTCGCTTCCGGGGTGAGAATCAAACGGTGCGTGATCGTGGCGGGATAGATCAGCTTGACGTCGTTCGGAACGACGTAATCGCGTCCCTGCACCCATGCCGCCGCCTTTGCCATCGAAACAACGGCGAGCGACGCGCGCGGGCTTGCGCCCTGCAAAAGAGCGCTGTGAGAACGCGTCGCGTTGGAAAGACGGATCACGTAGTCAAGAATCTTTTTGTCGACGAACGTGTTGTCGACCGCGTTCCGGATCCCGTAAAGGCCGTTGCGGTCCGCGACGAGGTGTACGCCGTCGAGCGGATTTCCGCGCTGTTTGCGGTTCAGAAGCTCCAGCTCGTCGTTCGGACGCGGATAGCCGAGCGACAGGCGAACCATAAAGCGGTCGAGCTGCGAATCCGGCAAAAGCTGCGTGCCGCTTGCGCCGACCGGGTTCTGGGTTGCAATGACCACGAAGGGATCCGGCACCGGATGCGTCACGCCGTCGACGGTGACGTTGCCCTCCTCCATCGCCTCTAAGAGCGCGGACTGTGTGCGGCTTGTAGCGCGGTTCAGCTCGTCCGCCAAAAAGAGATTGCACAGAATTGCGCCGGGCTTATAAGTCATCTGCCCGCTTGCGCGATCGTACAGGGTAAACCCGACGATATCGCTCGGCAGCACGTCCGGCGTAAACTGCACGCGATGGTACTCAAGCCCCAGCGCCTTCGAAAACGCGAGCGCCATCGTCGTTTTTCCGACGCCGGGAATATCCTCAAGCAGAATATGCCCGCGCGCAAGAATCGCCAGAAGTGCCATGATCAGCACGTTATCCTTGCCGACAACCGCCTTTTTCAGTTCTTCCACAATGGATTTCGGATCGTTCATCGGTTCTCCCCCGTTACAGATACTTCTCAGTATGTATGATCATTATAACACATATATTCGTCCAAATTGTATCTAAACTGCAACAATTTTCTGTTTTCGGCAATTATTTCCGGAAACAGGAAAGCGGCGGTCTTTCGATCGCCGCCTGATGCCTTCTTTTTCAACGAACCGAATTGTTTACCAAAGCCGGATGCCGTCGTGATGCGGCAGTTCCTTGATGTGCCAGATCTCGTCCGCGTACTGGCGGATCGTACGGTCCGAAGAGAACTTGCCCGCGTTCGCCGTGTTGACAATGCACTTTCTCGTAAACATGCGGATGTCCTTATAATCGTTCAGCGCGTCCATCTTGCGGTCGATGTACGGCAGCATCTCCTGCAGCACAAAGTAATAGTCCGGCTTCTGCCATCCGTTGCCGAACAGCAGCGAACGGTGCAGATCGGTGAACACGCCGGTGCCGTTGTCGGAGAACGTGCCGTCGATCAGCGTATCGACGACGCGGCGCACGCGCGGTTCATAGTCGTAGATCGCTTTCGGATTGTAGTGCGGACGCAGCGCGTTGAGATCGTCGACGCTGTAGCCGAATACGTAGTTGTTCTCCTCGCCCGCTTCCTGCACGATTTCGACGTTCGCGCCGTCGAACGTGCCGAGCGTGACCGCGCCGTTGAGCATGAGCTTCATGTTGCCGGTGCCGCTCGCCTCGGTGCCTGCAGGGGAAATCTGCTCGGAAATGTCCGCAGCGGGAATGATATGCTCGGCATAGGAGCAGTTATAGTTGTGCACGAAGACCACGCGCATCAGATCCTTCACGTCCGGATCGCTGTTGATCTTCTTCGCGATCTCGTTGATGAACTTGATGACCGCCTTTGCGCGGAGATACCCCGGCGCGGCCTTTGCGCCGAAGATGAACGCGGTCGGCGTAAAGTCTTTGATGCGGCCGTCCTTGATGCCGAAGTAGATGTCGAGAATCGCGAACGCGTTCAGGATCTGACGCTTGTACTCGTGCATACGCTTGACCTGCACGTCGAAGCAGAACGTCTCCGGCAGGTCGACGCCCTCGCGCGCACGGATCAGCTCGCGAAGCTGGCGCTTCTTTTCGCGCTTGACCGCGATGAACGCGTCGACGTCCGCGTCGCTCATAAACGCCTCAAGTCCCTTCAGCTGTTCGAGATCGGTGATCCATCCGCCGCCGACGCGCTCGGTGATGTAGTCGGAAAGCTCGGGGTTGCACAGCCCCAGCCAGCGGCGCTGCGTGATGCCGTTCGTCTTGTTCTGGAAGCGTTCCGGATAGACCTGATACCAGATCTTCAGCACGTCGTCCTTTAAGATCTGCGTATGAATCTCCGCCACGCCGTTGACGCAGTTGGACGCGTACACGGCGAGGTTCGCCATGCGGATGATGTTGTTCGAAACGATCGCGTACGGCTCGCAGTCGAGGCCCTTCGCCATGATCTCGCCGCACAGCTTGGTATTGATGCGATAGATGATGTCGAAAATTTCAGGCAGCAGATCGCGGAACAGATTTACGTCCCACTTTTCGAGCGCTTCCTGCATGACCGTATGGTTCGTATAGGAGAACGTGCGCTGCGCCATGTCGAACGCCTCGTCGAACGTAAGCCCTTCGAGCATCAAAAGCCGCATGAGTTCCGGGATCGAGACCGTCGGATGCGTATCGTTGAGCTGGATTGAAACGAGATCCGCAAACTCCGTGATCGGGCGGTTTTCACGTTTGAACCGGAACAAAAGGTCCTGCAGCGAAGCCGAGGAAAGGAAGTACTGCTGCTTCAAACGCAGGCGCTTGCCCGCGGTGGTCGTATCGTTCGGGTACAGCACGCGCGTGATGTCCTCGACCGCGTTCTTTTCAAGCACGGCAACCGCGTATTCCTGGTTGTTGAACTTCTCGAAATCAAAGTCCTGCACCGCTTCGCTCTGCCAAAGGCGGAGCGTGCCGATGTTGTCGGTGTGATAGCCGATGATCGGCATGTCGTACGGCACGGCGCGCACGGTCTGATCGGAGAAACGCACGAGCACCTCGTGCGTGTCGCGGCGGCGGCTCCACGGATCGCCGAAGCGCTGCCAGTCGTCCGCGCTTTCGGTCTGGAAGCCGTTCGTAAACGTCTGCTTAAAGAGACCGTATTTATAGCGGATGCCGTAGCCGTCGAGCGGCAGGTTCATCGTTGCGGCGGAATCGAGGAAGCACGCGGCAAGGCGGCCGAGGCCCCCGTTTCCGAGCGCGGCGTCTTCGATATCTTCGAACATCGCAAGGTCAAGCCCGCGTTCCGCAAATTCCTTTTTCACCTCGTCGAGAATGCCGAGCGCAAACAGGTTATTGTAAACCATGCGTCCAACCAGATACTCCGCCGAGAAATAATACGTGCTTCTCGTGCGCTCGTGCGCATGACGGCTTTCGTACCACGGGTCGGCGATCGCGCCCATGACGACCGAAGCGAGCGCCGCATGAAGCTGCTGCACCGTCGCTTCCTTCAGGGAGACCTGTGCGTCGCGTTTCAAAACGAGTTCGATTTGTTGCATGATCGATTTTGTATCCATAATCGTGTCCCCATTCCTGTCTTTGCGGGTATTATATCATATTCTTTCTCATTATGCAAAAAAACCGGCGTGATTTCTTGCCGGTTTTTTGTAAAAAATGCGTAAAGAGCGATCAGTTCCAGGGGCGTCTTGCATTGACGAAGTTGCGCTTCCAATATGCGGAGAGCGAACGCTTGACCACTTTTCCGTTCGCGCTCGACGCGTCGATCATCATGTTTCCGCCGATATAAATGCCGCAGTGCGATACGGTCGAGCTCGAATCGCTGCGGAAGAACAGGATGTCGCCCTTCTTGAGATCGTTGATGCTCGTGATGTTCTTCCAGCGGTTCGACCGCGAGAAGCCCGCCGCGTTCAGACGCGTCGTCGACACGCCCGCCTGTCTGAGGCACCACGTTACGAAGCCGGAGCAGTCGAACGTGTTCGGACCGGAATCGCCGAGGATGTATTCGCAGCCGAGCTTGGAGTTGGCCGCTTTGATGAATTTATCGAGCTTGGTGTCCTTCTTCGGCGTGGGCGTCGGCGTCTTGGTCGTCTTGCCCGAAGGCTTCGGCGTCGCCTTTGCGGTCTGCTTTTCCTTCTCCTTGGCCGCCTTTTCTTCGGCCTTCTGCTGCGCTTCGAGCTCCTTCGAAATCTTCGCTTCGTCGCTGTACAGTTTATCGAGCGTCTTCTCGCCCGCCTTGCCGTCCGCGGTCAGCCCGTTGCGCTTCTGGAACGCCTTGACCGCCTCGACCGTCTTTTCGCCGTATACGCGGTCCACGTCGTCCCCGGACAGATAGCCGAGATCCACGAGCTGCTCCTGCAGCATCTTTACGTCGCGCCCCTCCGCGCCCTCAAGCATCATATAATGCTTGGCCTCGCTGCCGTACAGCAGCTCCTGCGTCTGCGCGCCGGCGATGCCGTCCTGTTTGAGATCGTGCTGACGCTGGAACAGCGTGACCGCGTACGCGGTGCTGTTGCCGTAATAGTCGGTCGGCTCCTCGATTTCCAGATAACCGAGCTCCATCAGCCGGTTCTGCAGCGCGGTGACCGCTTCGCCCTTATCGTGTTTTTTCAGCGTCGTATACTGTGATTCGGGATCGTCAGGCGTATCCGAAGGCTCGTCCGTCGGTTCATCGGACGGATCGCCGGCGGTATCGTCCGGTTCCGTGATTTCGGGAAGCTGCGCCTCGGGATCCGACGCGTCCGGGTCCGGCGCGTTTGCGCCCTGCTGCCGGTTTTTGCCCTGCGGCGCGCGCAAAAGCGCGGGAATCTCCGCGGCAGCTTCCGTCGTCTCCGAGCCCTGTTTTCCGGATTTGCAGGAAGCAATGCCGATTATCAGCGCAATTACGATCAAAAACGCGGCAACACCGAACAGAAGCAGCGACAGGATCGTGCGCTTCTTCTCCATCGAAAGGCTGCTCCAGTTATGTATGATATAAGAAATCGTCAATTTCTGCTTTTCCATACCGAAAGTGTATCGCCGTTTTTTGAAATGTGCAAGCGTTCCGCGTCGATGTTTATCAAAATTTCATATCTATGTTGCAATTCTGTTGCATCCGGACGAATCCGGTTTACTGCCCCTGCCGTTCGTACCAGTAGGTCACGATTTTCTCAACCGCGAGCGCGCTGGAGCTGCCGGACAGCCCGTTCGGAATAAAGACGACGATCGCGATCTCCGGATCCTCGCGAGGGGTGATCGCCGCAAACCAGCTCGTATTTTCAATGTCGATATTGTTCGTCGCGGAGGTCTGCGCCGTTCCCGTTTTTCCGCTGATGCGTTCCAGATACCCGTCGCGCTTAAACCGCATCGAGAATACCGAGGAAGCCGTACCGCCGTCCTCCGGCGAAACGACGCCCTTCATGCCTTCTAAGATCGCGTCCCAGAAGAGGTCCGGCGCGTTGATGAAATCGACCGCGTCCGGCTCGTTTTTATAATACACCGTTCCGTCGCTTTGATCGACTTCCTTTAAAAGCGTCGCCCGGTACACCGTTCCGCGGTTTGCAACCGTCGAAACGTACCGCGCGATCGAGATCGGCGTCACGAGCATAACGCCCTGCCCGATGCCGGTCTGAATCGTGTAGGTCGGCTTCCAGCGCAGTTCCTCAAGCCACGTCGAGATCGAAACGATCCAGTTCGTATGCGAATAGGACACGCCGATCGGAATGTTCATTTCCTCCCGGAGAATCTGGCGGATTTCCGCGCCGCGCTCGCGCTGTTCGCCGTCCATCAGCCGCAAGAGCCGGTCCGCGCACGCTGCGAGCTGCTTGTCCGTAAGCCCCAGCTCCCGCTGATCATTGATCGAGCGCAGCAGATTATAAATGCGGTTATAGATCAGCCGCGGCAGCGAGGACGTCTGTTCGGAAAGCGGTTTTTCACAGTCGTAGCGCGCCTTCTGTCCGCCGATCTGCACCGAGAGCTCTCCGGGCAGTTCCACGCCCGTCGTGCCCGTCAGACCGAGCCTGCCCGCCCAGTAGTTGAGTCGCTCGATGCCGACGCGGTCGGCGACCGTGTAGAAGAAATAGTTGCACGAAACGGTCAGCGCGCGCGAAAGCGTCAGATTGGAATGGCTTCCGGGGGAGCTCGTCCAGCAGCTCGGCGCGTTCTGCTCGACCTTCACGGTCGGATCGTCGACAAAATAGTAGTACGGCGAACGGTCGGAAATCCGCTCCGTCGTGGTGAGCTTGTTCTCCATCAGCCCCGCAAAGCCTGTCGCCATCTTGAACACGGAACCGGACGCGGTGCGGATGCCGATCGCGCGGTTGAGCGTCGGCTGGTTGGTTCCGGCGCCGAACAGCGCCTCGAATTCGCTTTCGTCCAGACCGTCGGTAAACACGTTCGGGTCGTAATCGGGATAGGACGCCATCGCAAGGATCTCGCCGGTTTTCACGTTCATGACGATGATCGCGCCGGTCTCGGCCGTTTTGATGCTTTCCACGTTGCCGTTGGTCAGCTTGCTGTATTTGCTGTAATTTGAGCGGATGCGCTGCTCCTGCTTTTCACGGGTTGCGGCAATGTTTTCGATCAGCGCCTGCTCGACCACCTTCTGCAGCTCGATGTCGATGGTAAGCTGCACGTTCATGCCGTCGGTCGGCTGTGTGGAATCGAGCACTTCAACGATCGCGCCGCGCCGGTTTCTCAGGATGCGCGTCGTGCCGAGACGTCCCAGAA
The DNA here is from genome assembly GCA_017388175.1 of Clostridia bacterium. GTDB lineage: Bacteria > Bacillota > Clostridia > Christensenellales > CAG-138 > UBA3792. The sequence continues at coordinate 42,373 of JAFOTD010000023.1, forward strand.
GATGCGGCGTCAGGTACGGCTCCAGCGACTTCTCCACACCCGCAACGCCCACAAGATCGTTGTACGAATAACCGAGGTCGAGCATGTTGTTCGTCTCTTTGCCTTTCGTATCGAACTCGGCAAAGTCCGCATACGAATACCCGATGCCGGTCATATCCCTCGTCACCTGTTTCGAAAGGTATCCGATGATGTGCGACGCGGTATGCCCGTACGGGTACACGCGATAGCTGCTCTTTTCGCTCATGATGCCGACAAGCCGGTCGCTCGCCATATCGAGCTCGGTCACAACCGCAAGCGAAACGTCATACGCGATGCGCACGCCCTCGAACGCGCGATAGCTGTTCATAACGGCTTCCTGACGGATCGACATGATCTTTTTCGCCTCGTCGAACGGCATGTCGTCCGGGATGCACCACGAAGCGCGCAGGATGCGGTATGCCTCCTCCGCGGTAAGGTCTTTATTGCTGAAGTTGCACGCGTCGACAAAGTTCCGCTTGCGCGCGGCGGCTACGGACTCGCTCGTCGTACGGAAATCGTACTCGAACGTGCCGTCGGACAGCATGTTGATATAAAACGTGTCGATCGTTTCCCCGCCGCCTTCCTCGATGATGCGGATCGCCTCCATCAGCGAGTGCGTGTAGCGCGCGCTGTCGACGGGCGTGCGGTTGTTCGGATCACGGTAAAAGAGCACGTTATAGGTCGTTTCGTCGTAGGCGAGCACCACGCCGTTGCGATCGGTGATCGTGCCGCGGCTGCCGGACTGATAGGTATTGACCTCCGTCGTCTGCTGCACCGCCGCCGAGTACGCTTCGGTTTCGCGAATGGTCAGCTTGTCCAGAAAGAGCAGCAAAACGCCGAACATCGCGAGAAGGATCGCGATGAGCATCCAGATGCGCGTATTCAGTTTTCCCTTTTCACCGCGTTTCATCTGACGAAAGCGTTGCCTTTCTCCTTTATGCGGGACCGGAACAGCGCGGAAAGCGGAAGCACAAGCAGCGCTTCCAGAACGATCGACGGCAGCGTCGTCCTCAAAAGCTTCAGAGGATCAAACACGGCGCCGATCACGACGGAGAACCCGAAAATCAGCGTTTCCGCAGCGATTGCGCCGACTGCAGCAAACAGCGGGAACAGCCAAAGCTTTTTGCCGCTCTTTCGGACGAACCCGTGCATCACCGTGACTGCGGCGAGATACGCCGCGGCGGACAGCCCGAGATACGGATTGCAGAACAGATCGGAAAGAAGCCCTCCGAAAAACGCGATCAGCATGCCGTCCTGCACCTTCGTAACGCCCGTCGCCGCAAGCGCAAGGCTCAGCGTAAACAGCGGACGAATGCCGTTGACCGAAAGCCCCGTAAACACGAAGCAGTCCAAAAACACGGTGAGCGCCGCAGCCGGAATCAGCCATAACCGCCGTTTCATCGGACCGCCTCATCCACGCCGACGACGATCAGCGCGTTTTCGAGATGCGCAAAGTCGACGTCCATCGAAACGATCGCGTCGTGCGTGCCCCTGCCTTCGGTATTGACCGCGATGACCGTTCCGACATATAAGCCTTTCGGGAAAAACCCGCCGATGCCGCTCGTTCGGATCGTATCGCCCACGCGCAGATCCGCATTGCCCGACAGAAAATAGAGCATGGTTCCGACGACCGCGCCGTCAACCTCATACAGCCCGCCGAGCATGCCCTCGTCGCGCGTACGCTGCACGATCACGCTGACGCGCAGCTTTTCGTCGCACATCGTCTTCACGCGGCACCAGTTCGGCCCGACCTCGGATACGCGCCCCACCATGCCGTCCGGCGTAATGACCGCCATCTTTTCGGTCACGCCGCTGCGCGAGCCCGCGTTTAAGGTGATCACGTCAATATACGGATTGCTGTCGCGCCCGATGACCGAAGCGGTCACGAAACGCATGTTCGGGTTTTCCTCCGCGAAATTCAGAAGCTCGGAAAGCCTCGCGTTCTCCTTCTCGGTCTCGTCAAGCAGCGCAAGCCGCTGCTCCTGTTCAAGAATCGTTTCCTTCAGGCGGGCGTTTTCCTCCTGTATCTCGGACGGGGCAAACACGCGCGTAAAGAACGCGCCCACGTCCCGTTCCAGCGTGTGCAGAAACTCCGCAACCGGCGCAGCGGCATTGCGAAACAGACCGTCCCCCGGCCATCCGCTCCGGCCGTTCGCCGTAAACGCCGCGAGAACGATCAGAAGGATGATCGCAATCAGCGCGATCCACATCGGTCTGTTCTTCCAAAGCTTCCGCATGTTTGCCTCCGATATACCTCTACATGATACAGTATATCACAATATCCGCAAACGGAAGGTGAACAATCGGTTAACTATTGCCGCGCAAGCAGAAACCCCGCCGCGAGCAGCGAAACGATCCCGGCGATCAGAAACACCCACCACGGCACGCAGTAGAATACCAGCGCCGTCACTGCCGCGCCGACCGCGCAAAGAAGCAGCCGCTTCGCCTTTCGTTTTCGTTCGCAGATTCCGCGCATACGCCTTCCCTCCTTTTTTTCTTATCATACGCCGCGCTTTCTCAAACTGTGACGGAACGTCCCGAAAAAAAACGGAATACGATGGAATAAGTACACATAAGGAGATCGGGTATGCAATCCGAATTACTGACGTTTTCCGACGTTTCGCTTTCCTATTACACGGTCGAGGGCGAAACGACTGCCATACAAAACCTGAATATGACCGTGAACGACGGCGAATTCCTTGCGATCGTCGGGCCCTCCGGCTGCGGCAAAACGACCGTTCTTTCGCTGATTATGGGACTTCTGAAACCTTCAAAGGGCAGCATCCGCTTTTCAGCGCCGGATCTGCGGCTCGGCTATATGCTCCAGCGCGATCATCTTTTAGACCACCGCACGGTGGAAAAGAACGTCCTTTTGGGGCTTGAGGTGCAGCACCGTCTGACCGAAGAAAGCCGTGCGCGCGCGATCGGGCTTCTCGACCGCTACGGGCTCGGGAGCTTTCGCACCTATAAGCCCGCGCAGCTTTCCGGCGGCATGCGGCAGAAGGTCGCGCTTATCCGCACGCTTGCGCTCGAACCGGACCTGCTTCTGTTAGACGAGCCGTTTTCCGCGCTCGATTATCAGACGCGCCTGAACCTTTCCGACGAGGTCTATCGCATCATCCGCGGCGAGCACAAGAGCGCGATCCTCGTCACGCACGACATCTCCGAAGCGGTTTCGATGGCGGATCGCGTCGCCGTGTTTTCGGCGCGCCCCGCCAGACTGAAGGAGATGATCAATATCGGCTTTCCGGCCGTGCTTTCTCCGCTCGAACGGCGCAAGCAGCCGGATTTTCACGACTATTTCGACCGGATCTGGAAGGAGCTGCAGCCATGAAAAGACAAGCCGTTTCCAATGCGCACGCAGCCTATCTTCGCCGCATCCGCCGCGACGCGCGCACCGTCCGGCTTTTACGAATCGCCCTGCTTTTGGGCTTTCTGCTTCTGTGGGAGCTCGGCGCGGATCTTCGATGGTTCGACCCGTTCATTCTCTCCTCGCCCTCGCGCGCGTTCGGGACGATCGCGAGGCTGTACCGGGACGGCTCGCTGTGGCTGCATATCGGAACGACGCTCCTCGAGACCGTTCTCGGTTTTCTGCTCGGCACCGTGCTCGGCGCGCTCCTTGCGGTGCTGCTGTGGTGGATGCCGAGGCTGAACCGGATTTTAGACCCCTATCTCGTCGTTCTGAACGCGCTGCCGAAAATCGCGCTCGGACCCGTTCTGATCGTATGGATCGGCGCCGGAATGGCCTCGATCGTGGTCATGGGCGTGCTCGTCTCGCTGATCGTTACGACCGTCACGGTTCTAAACGGCTTTCTTGCCGCAACCGACGAAAAACAGCTTCTGATGCGCACGCTCGGCGCAACGAAGCTGCAGACCTTCTGCAAGGTCGTTCTGCCCGGAGGCGTCCCCGATCTGATCTCCGCGCTCAAAATCTCGGTCGGCATGAGCTGGGTCGGCGTCATCGTCGGGGAATATCTCGTCAGCAAGGCAGGCCTCGGGTATCTGATCGTCTACGGCGGGCAGGTCTTTAAGCTTGACCTCGTCATGGCGTCGGTCATCATCCTGTGCGTGCTCGCCGCGCTGATGTATTACGCGGTCGCCTTCCTTGAAAAAAAGGTTCGGCGCTGAAACCGGATACAAAAAGGACCGCGGGCTTTCCGCGGTCCCGAAAAGATCGTTACCCTGCGTTCCTGCGCTTTCTCCAGAAATACGCGGCCGTTCCGCCGATCGCGGCGGCGGCGACCGTCCCGACGGCGATCCAGATCAGCGGCCGGAACTTCGACGGCGCGGGTGCGGACGCGTCCGGTTTCGGCGCTGCCGAAGCTTCCGGGGTCCTCGCGTCCGTTTCCGGAGGCGCTTCGGTCGGCTCGGGGGTCGGCTCGGGGGTCGGATCGGGCGTCGGTTCCGGCGTCGGTTCCGGCGTCGGTTCCGGCGTAGGAGGCGGCGGAACGTAATCGGACAGCAGCGACGGCTCGACGTGATCGAACACGTCTTCGCCGGCCGGCACGACGCCTTCCGCCATGCCGAAGCGATTGAACGCATAATCCTTATCGTCCCGTTTCACGGCAAAGCTGTACGCCTGCTGGGATTCGTGCTTCTTATACGCCGCGCGGGCAACCTGATACGCGTCCAGCCCGCCGAAAAACGACAGCCCGGCATGCGCGTCGATCATCAGCGTATTTTCCGGGTACAGATGCAGATAGAGCTTCTGCACCTGCCACGTGCCGTACGCTTCGGCGGATTCCGGATCGTAAGCCGGGTCGGCGGCGAGCGCAAACGCCTCACGCGCCGCCTTCGACGTCAGCTTGTGCTGCCAGTGTCCGTATTCGCCGTTTTCGTCCTGCGCGAACACGACCGCCGGACGGAGGCTGCGGTATGCGCGGACGGTCATTTCGAGAAGCTCCTCATAGCGGAACCTGTTCTTCTCCTCCTTCGGCGCGTCCTGCCGCACGTCGGGCAATCCGAAGAACACCGGCCGATACCGAAGTCCCATCGCCCACGCGCCGTTTTCCGCCTCGCTCATACGGGCGCGGTAGTCGCACGTGACGTATATGATCGTGCCGATATACCCCTGTTCGGCGCCGTAGGTCGGCACGACGCTGCCGAGAAACAGCACGTCGTCGTCCGGATGCGTGGAGATCAGTAGGTAATCGAGGTGATCCGGCGTCTCCTGCCATTCGTGAAACGGATCGGGAAGCTCGCCCGGTCCGTACACGGCGCAGAACTGCGTCCGCATTCCTGCCTCGCCTGCCTGCACCACAGCCTTGCGCGATTCGGGCAGCAGCGGCGTGATCGTTTCGGGATACGGCAAAAGCGTGTCGCTTCTTACAAGCGTGCCAAGGGCGTCGTACTGCAGCACGGAAACGCCCTCCGGCATCTCATACCATTGCAGGCACAGCCGCGCGTCGGAAAACGCTTCCTCCCATGTCAGCGAGAACGAAGCGTTTGCATCGAACTTCTGATGATATTTGTTTTTGTGCAGCACCCGGTAGTTTGCGTCCGGGTAGGAACCGAAATCAAACGTGCACGCCTTACTGAGATCGGCCGCCTCTTCCGTTTCCGCCTTCGCGTCGGCGCCGAACGGCAGCAGCAGACAAACGAGCAATGCGATCAGCCATCGTTTCATTGCAATCTCCTTTGAAAGGATCTTATTTCTTTTTGGCATAGGGCGTATCGGAAAGCGGAAGTTTCGTACGGAAAACGCCGTCCCGGTTATAATACGCGTTCTGCACGGCCGGCGCGGTCGGGATCGTGCAGATCTCGCCGATGCCCTTCGCGCCGCAGGCAAGCCCGTCCTTTTTCGCCTTCTCGACGAGGACGGAAACGACCTCCGGCGTTTTGTCGGAGCGAAACAGCCCCAGCGTGCCGTACTTTGCGGCGGGTCTGCCGTCTTTTAAGGGGAAATCCTCGGTAAGCGCGTAGCCGAGGCCCATCACCACGCCGCCTTCGATCTGCCCCTCGGCCGCGCGCGGATTGACCGCTACGCCGAGATCGTGGATCGCGGTCACGCGCTTTAAGGTGCCGTCGTCGTTCAGCTCGACGACGTGCGTCGCGTAGCCGTAGGCGATGTGCGAGACGGGATTGGGCTTATCGCTGCCGAGCTTATCGGTGATTCCCGTGTATTCGCCGACAAACGAGCGTCCTTCGAGCGCCTCCCACGAGCCCTCCTTTTCAAGCGCTTCTTTGATCTGCTTCGCGGCGCGCACCGTCGCCTCTCCGGTGAAAAGCGTCTGGCGCGATGCGGTCGTATTGCCCGCGTCCGGCGCAAGCGCGGTATCGGGCGCGCAGTAATGCACGCGCGTATGCGGGACGTTCAGAATCTCGCAGACCATCTGCGTCTGCACGGTGCCCATGCCCTGCCCGATGCACGCGGCGGACGAATGCAGATACACGTCTCCGCCTTTGACCTCGATGCGGCAGCGTCCGGTATCGGGAATACCGACGCCGAGGCCCGCGTTTTTCATGGCGCAGGCGATGCCGGCCTTCGGGTCGCGCTCGAGGATCGGCCTTGCGGCGTCGAGTGTTTCGACGAGCGCGGTCGTTTCGTCGGCGATCTGTCCGTTCGGAAGCACCTGCCCCGGCCGGATCGCGTTGCGGTAGCGGATCTCGAACGCGGAAATGCCGACCAAAGCCGCAAGCTCGTTCAGATTGCACTCGGTGGCAAAGCAGCTCTGCGTCACGCCGAACCCGCGAAACGCGCCGGCCGGCGGATTGTTCGTATAGATCGCTTTGCCGTCGATGTCGATGTTCTGATAGTTATAGGGGCCGGCCGCGTGCGTACAGGCGCGCTGCAGCACCGGTCCGCCGAGCGAGGCGTACGCGCCCGTATCGGAAACCAGCGTCGCCTTCATGCCGGTCAGATATCCGTTCTCGTCGCAGGCGGTCGTAAACTCCATCTCCATCGCGTGGCGCTTCGGGTGCACGAGAAGGCTCTCCGCGCGCGTAAACGCGACCTTGACGGGACAGCCCGTGTGCCAGGCTAAAAGCGCCGCGTGATGCTGTACGCTCATATCCTCCTTGCCGCCGAAGCCGCCGCCGACCATCATGGCGGTCACGCGGACCTTTTCCTGCGGGAGCCCCAGCATCTGCGCGCATTCCTTACGCGTCTGATAAACGCCCTGATCGCCGGAATAGATACGCATACCGTCGCCCTCGCGCACGGCCACGGCGCATTCGGGCTCCAGAAAAGCGTGATCCGTCGGCGGCGTGCTGTAACGATGCGTCACGACGTACTTGCTGTTTTTGATCGCCTCGTCGGCGTTGCCGCGCACGAGATGCTCGTGCGAGAGCACGTTCGTGCCGTTGGACGCGTGCACGAGGATCGCGTCCTTCAGCCCGTCCATCATGTCGAGTACGGGCTCCAAAGGTTCATATTCAACCCGCACCAGCTCCGCTGCGGCGCGCGCCTGCGCGTCCGTTTCGGCGGCGACCAGCGCGATCGCGTCGCCCAAAAAATGCGTGATCTTCCCTTCCGGGATCATCACGTCGTAGTCCTGTTTCAAATGTCCGATCTTCTGTGTGCCGGGGATATCCTTCGCGGTGAGCACGCACACGACGCCCGGCGCTTTTTCCGCTTCCGCCGTGTCGATTTTCAGCACCCTTGCGCGCGGATAGTCGCTGCGCTTCGCCGTGCCGAAAAGCATGCCCGGAAGGTACAGATCGTCCGCGTACAACGCTGTGCCGAGCGCCTTAGCCGGCGCGTCGACGCGGTCGAGGTTTTCGCCGACGATCCCGATCAATTCGCGGCGCGGGACCTCCGCGCCTTCGCGAAAGACCTTTGCCGCGAGCAGAATCGCTTCCTCGATCTTTTTATAGCCGGTGCAGCGGCAGATATTCATGCGGATCGCGTCCTTCACCTGCCGCGGCGCCGGATCCGGCTCGCGATCTAAAAGCGCCTTTGCCGCCATCACCATGCCGGGCGTACAGAACCCGCACTGCACCGCGCCCGCTTCGGTGAACGCGTATGCGTAGACCTCGCGCTCGCGCGGGGTCAGCCCTTCGCAGGTGAGGATGCTCTTTCCCTCCATGCGGTCAGTCTGCGCAACGCAGGCTTTTGTCGCCTTTCCGTCGATCAGCACGGTGCAGGTGCCGCACGCGCCTTCCGAGCAGCCGTTTTTGACGCTCGTAAGGTGCAGATCGTCCCGCAAAAAGCGGATCAGTTTTTTGTTTTCGGGGCAGGTGACAGCCTGTCCGTTCACCGTGAAGCTTGCCATAAGCCTCCTTTATTTATCCGATCAGATAAGAATAATCCTTTAAAACCGCTTCGATCAGCGCTTTCGCGTCCGGATCGCATTCGTCGCGGTCGAGATCGACCGTTTTCACCCCGTCGAGCCGGAGCTTTACGACGCGCTCCGAAACCGGCAGAAAGCCCTTGTTTTCGGAACCCGTAAACTCGGCTTCGGTGGCGAACAGCGTGAACTTTTCCTTGTACGGTTTCGAGTCGTACGGGCAGAACACGAGGCAGTTGCCGCACTCGTTGCACATTTTATCGACGTGCAGAATCTGCGGCTTTTCTTTTCCCGGCACTTTGATCGCGACGTTCGCGCGGTTCGGGCAGACCTGTACGCAGCACTCGCAGACCGTTCCGCAGTTCAAGCAGCGCCCGCGCTCCTTTTCCGCCTGTTCGTAATCTTTGAGGATCCCCTGCTTTTCGAAGCACGCCGCTTCGCTCGAACGTGCCGCTTCGGGGATCCCGTATGTATACCGGCCGGCGATCGCGTCCGCAACGGTACGCGCGTCCGCAATGCCTTCGACGACGGTTGCCGGACCGCGGCTGCAGTCGCCGATTACGTAGACGTGTTCGCGGGAGGTCATCAGGTTCGCGTCGACAACGACCTTGCCGCGCTCCGAAAGCGCGATTCCGTTTTCCGTGAAGATCGCGGTTTCGACCTTCTCGCCGACCGCCGCGATCAGCGTGTCGCACGGAAGCAGGACCTGTTCGCCGGTATCGACCGGGCTGCGTCTGCCGCTCCCATCCGGCTCGCCGAGCTCCATCACGCTGCAGAGAAGCTTTCCGTTCTCCAGTTCGACCGGCGCAAGCAGGCCGCAGAATACGACGCCCTCCTCCTGGGCGAGCGCAAGCTCCTCCTCGTCCGCGGGCATATACGGCACGGTGCGCCGATAGACGATCAGCACGCGCTCTACACCGCTCTGCCGCTTTGCGGCGCGCGCCGCGTCCATCGCGGTATTGCCCCCGCCGACGACCGCGACGGTCTCGCCGAGATTCTTACACGTTCCCGCCTTGCATTCTTCAAGGAAGCGCAGCGCGTCGGTCGCTTCGCCCTTTTCGAGCGGCAGCCTGCCTTCCGCCCACGCGCCGACGGCGTACACGATATCGGCATATCCTTCCGAAAACAGCGCGTCCGCGCCGGGCGCTTCGGTGTTCAGCCGGATGTCGACGCCCATTGCCTCGAGCAGTTTCGCGTCGCTGTCGATCGCATCGTGCCCGATGCGGAATTCCGGAATCACGTACCGCACGACGCCGCCTAAAGCTTCGCGCTTCTCGAAGAGCGTGACCTTTACGCCCTGACGGCTCAGGAAGAACGCCGCGGCCATCCCCGCGGGGCCGCCGCCGATCACAGCGACTTTTTTGCCGTTCGGCTCGGCGGGCTTCAGATCCTTTAAAAGCGCATCGAGACCGTTTTGCGCCGCGGTCAGCTTTGCGCGGCGGATGCGGATCGACTCCTCGTAAAAGCCTCTGGTGCATTTTTCCGCGCAGTGATGCGGGCAGATCGTGCCCGTGATAAACGGCAGCGGGTTCTTTTCGACGATCAGCTTCAGGGCCTCGTCATACAGCCCCTTTCCGACCAGCTCGATATACTGCGGAATATCCTGATGAATCGGGCAGCCGTGCGTACACGGCGAAATGAAGCAGTCGAACAGCGGAACCTTCTCTTTGAGCTTGCGCGTTTTTTGCGGCTTTACGGGCTTCGTGTTGCGCACGGACGCGCGCGCCTGTTTGGAAAGCAGCGCAACCTTGCCGACCGCAACGCCCGAGAACGGCTCATAGGGCAGCGCGCTGCAGATTTCCCCGAGCTGGGAAAGTCTTTGATACCCGCCGGGCTTTAAGATCGTCGTTGCCAGCGTGATCGGCCAGATGCCCGCCGAAAAGAGGTCGGCAATGTTGAACGCGTCGACGCCGCCCGAGAACGAGAGACGCAGCTTCCCGTCGAATTCCTCGCTCATGCGCTTCGCCATCTCGATCGTTAAGGGATACAGCGCGCGTCCGGACATGTACATTTCATTGCTCGGAAGCTCGTTGTTTTTCACGTCCACCGGGAAGGTGTTGCTTAGCTTCAGTCCGAAGGTCACGCCGTTTTTTTCGGCAAGGGCGAGAAGCCGTTTGAACATCGGCACCGCGTCCCGATACTGCAAATCCTCGTTGAAATGATGCTCGTCGAACGCGACGTAATCGAAGCCAAGCTCGTCAAGCGTTTTGCGCGCGTACACGTAGCCCAAAATCGTCGGGTTGCACTTGACGAAGGTGTGGAGACGCTTCACGCCGATCAGGTAGCTCGCGATCTTTTCGATCTCCTGCGGCGGGCATCCGTGCAGCGTGGAAAGCGTGATCGACGTGCACACGTGCGGGTTGATCGCGGAAAGGTACGCTTCGTCAATGTGTTCGAAGCGGTCGAGATTCGCCTTTGTCCATGCCATGCACTCCGCCCAAATTTCGGTCTTCGACGCGTCCTTGAGTCCTTCGATGAACGCGTCGATCTTCGGCGACGTAATGCCCGCAAAATCATAGCCCACGCTCATGTTGAAGATGAAGCCGTCCGGATCGCCCCAGCCGAATTCCTTCGTGAAGATCTTCAGCATGAACCACGCCTTGACGTACTCGTTCATCGCCTCGGGCACGGTCAGCTCGGTCGACCACTCGCAGTTATAGCATTCGTCCTTTGCAACGATGCACGGCTTTTGGATGCACGCGGCAAGCTCGTCGCCGTCCATGATCTGCACGGTCTTGAGTTCGAAGAAGCGCGCGCCGGCGTAGTACGCGGCGATGATGTTCTGCGAAAGCTGCGTATTCGGACCCGCGGCGGGACCGAACGGCGTTTCGAGCTTCTCGCCGAAAATCGAAAGCGTCTTCCCCGGCACAGGCTGATACGGGCGCTTCACTCCGAACACGCTGCCGTTTTTGTACTCAGAAAGGACCCATTCCATCAGCTCCCGAAACGGGATCGGTGTCATTCGATCGGACATAGTGAAAACCTCCTGTTATGATACTGAAGATTGAAAACTGAAGAATGATGAATGAGAAAGTATGAAAGCATGTTATAAAAAGTCTTTCTGTGAAAGACGTTGGCAGCAACCTGAGGCTTCCCCTCGAGGGGAAGCTGTCACCGACAGGTGACTGATGAGGTGTTATCGGATTTGTGCTCAGCGGATACACCTCATCCGTCGGCTTTCGCCGCCACCTTCTCCTCAAGGAGAAGGCTTTTGCTCGCATACTCTGACTTTCTTTACAGCTCCGTCTTGGTTTTTTATTTTTCAGTTTTCAGTATTCATTCTTTCTACGCGTTCACCGCCGCCCAGAGCTTTTTCGCGCTCTCGCGGCACTTTGCCATAAGTTCCTTCTCATCGCAGACGAGAAGCTCGCGGTCCTTCATAAGCACTTTGCCGTTGCACATCGTGGTGACGACGCTTCTGCCGTTCATGCCGAACAGAATGTGCGAGTTCGCGTTGTTCCCGTCCATCGGGGTCAGCGGATCGTAATCCGTCACGATGATATCCGCGTAAGCGCCCGGCTTCAATACGCCCAACGGCGCGTTGAAATACCGTCCCGCGATGGCCGCATTGCCGTTGAAAAGCATATCCGGGATCTCGCCCCACGCGACGGTCGGATCGCACAGATGGTGCTTATGGATGATGTTGCCGACCTTGTAGCTTTCGAGCATATCGTTCGTGTAGCCGTCGGTGCCGAGACCCAATAAAAGCCCTTCCTTTTTCATATGGATGACCGGACCGCAGCCCACCGCGTTGCCCATGTTGGATTCGGGATTGTGCACGACCGCCGTGTCGGTCGCCTTAAGAAGCTCCATCTCCGCCTTGTTGATATGCACGCAGTGGATCGCGAGCGTCTTATTGCCGAGGATCCCCGCGTCGTAGAAGCGGTTGATGATGCGCTTGCCGTACTTGGAAAGCGAGTCCAGGAGATCCCCCGGCCCTTCCGCGCAATGCACGTGGAAGCCCGCCTCCTTTCCGCCGTGAATGAGGCAGTCCTCAAGCGTTTTGTCGGAGAGCGTGAATGCGGCGTGCAGGCCCATCATGCCCTTTACCATGTCGCTGTCGTCCGCTGCCGCCTTATGGATGAAGCGTTCGTTTTCGAGGATCGACTGCATGCGTTTTTCCTCGCCGTCGCGATCGGAAACCTCATAGCAGAGCGAGGTGCGCACGCCGAATTCCTTCGCCGCGGCTTCGATCTCGTCGAGCGAGCCCGGGATATCGAAAAAGCTCGCGTGGTGGTCGAACACGGTCGTCACGCCGTTTTTGATGCAGTCGGCGTAAACCGCCTTTGCGGACCAGAAATCGTTCTCTTTCGTCAGGCAGCGGTCGATCTTCCACCACATGCCCTCCAGAATATCGTTGAAGTTACGCGGGTTGTAGCCGCGGATAGAAAGCCCTCTTGCAAACGCGCTGTAGATGTGGTTATGCATGTTGATAAGGCCCGGCATGATGACGCCGCCGTGCGCGTCGATCCACTCCGCGTCCGGGTACTTTGCCTTCATTTCCGCCGTCGTTCCGACCTCCGTGATAAACCGTCCCTCGACGGCGACCGCGCCGTTCTCAAAGAACTCCGCGCCGTTTCTTGTCACCGTTCTGCCGTTTCCGATCAGGATCATAAAGCCACACTCCCTCAATTTATATTTATGAATATATTATACATGAGTTTGCACGGATTGGCAACCGGTTTCCGAAATGTGAAAAAAAGTCTGTAAAAAAGTTTACGGAAAAAAAGAAGGAAATCGCCCTCCGGCGTCGAATAATAAGATGTATTGTAAAGCGGGGAGCGTAAAGAAGAATATCTCCTGTAGAGAAGAATATCTACTCTATAAAAGAACATCTCCTCTGTAGAGAAGAATATCTGCTCTATAAAAGAATATCTCCTCTATAGAGAAGAATATAAATAATTGATCTGCTTAAATAGAGTATCTCCTATATAAAAGAATATCTCCTCTATACAGAAGAATGATAAAGATATATCTGTTTAAAGAAGAATGTCTCCTCTTGATCGAAGAACCGTTTCTTCGTGAAGGGGTGCAAAAACAGGCGGTCGCAAATGCCGACCCTTGCCAAGCGGGGCGAATCGGTGTATCATTTAAGCAGATCAAAAAGGAGAAAACGATATGAGACGCGTATACGGCTATCGCTGCACGCTTTGCGGCAAAGAATATCCCTTTGGACCGGAACTGATGACCTGCCCCGCCTGCGGGGAAAAGGGCATCCTCGATATTTTATTCGACTACGACGAGGTCAAAAAGGAGCTGAACCGCGAGACGTTAAAAGCGGATCGCGACAACAGCATGTGGCGCTATAAAGCGCTGATGCCCTTAAAGGGCGAAGGTCTGTCGAAGTTTTTACGCATCGGCTGGACGCCGCTGTATGAATCCCTGCGGCTCGGGCAGGAGCTGGGCTTAAAAAAGCTCTACATCAAGGACGACGGCATCAATCCGACCGCTTCCTTAAAAGACAGGGCGAGCGGCGTGGCGGTGGCAAAAGCGATCGAGCTCGGCTACGACACCATCTGCTGTTCCTCGACCGGAAACGCGGCTTCTTCCTGCGCGGGCAACGCGGCGCGCATGGGGCTGAAAACGGTTATTTTCGTGCCGGAACGCGCGCCGAAGGGCAAGGTTGCGCAGCTTCTGATCTTCGGCGCGAACGTCATCTCGGTCAAAGGCGACTACCGTCAGACGTTTGAGCTTTCGAAAGCCGCGATCGAAAAATGGGGCTTTTATAACCGCAACGCGGGCATCAACCCGATCCTCACCGAGGGCAAAAAGACCGTCGCTTTGGAGATCGCGGAGCAGCTTCATTGGGAACCCACCGACTGGGTCGCGGTGTCCGTCGGCGACGGCTGCACGATCGGCGGCGTCTATAACGGCTTCCACGATCTTTTCGAAATGGGCATGATCGACCGGATCCCGAAGATCCTCGGCGTACAGTCCACCGGCTGCTGCCCGTTCGTGGACGCGGCGAACAACAATCGCGATCTCGTGCCGACGCCCGAAAACACGCTGGCCGACAGCATTGCCGTCGGCGTGCCGAGAAATCCCCGTAAGGCGATGCGCGCCGTACGAAACAGCGGCGGGCGCTGGATCGCCGTGACCGACGACGAGATCCTTGCCGCCATGCGGCTTTTGGGCAGAACCGAAGGCGTATTCGGCGAGCCCGCGGGCGTGACCGCAACGGCGGGCGTAGTGCGCGCCGTCAAAGAGGGCCTGATTTCCCCGGACGAAACCGTCACGGTTATTTCCACCGGCAGCGGCCTAAAGGACGTGAATAACGCTTTGAAGGCCGCAGGAGAGCCGTTCCTGTGCGAACCGGATATTGCCGTACTGGAGGCAAGCGGCAGGATCCGATAACAAACCCGTGAAAGGAGAACCGCCATGAACCGCAAGACAGCCGTTTTGTTCCTCGTGCTGCTTTTCCTTTTTTGTGCGGCCTGCAAAGAACCGGACGCGCCGGAACCCTCCGCGCCGTCCGAAGCGATCGTTTCCATTGCGGACGAACCGGCACCGACCGCGGAGGCAACGCCCATGCCGACGCCGGAACCGGATCCGCCCTACCGTGCCGCAGTCTCCGGCAGCGAGCCGGACGGCAACGGGTACAGCACGGCGGTTTCCCTATACGACGCCGGCACGACGGATTTTGACGGGGAACGGAAGTGGACTGTATCGTTTGAAGGGCTTTCACCGCGCACGGTCGACCGCAGCGCAAACCCGATGCGGTTTTCGGATGATCTCAGCGTGTGGATGACCTACGATCGCGACGGAGATTGGGATAATTGCACTCTGGGACGCTGCGTCAGCGACGGGACGGATTGGAATTGGCTCGACGCTGTTCTGTTCTCACGCGAATACGTCCCCGACCCGGACGCCGTTTTCTACATGCAGACGCCGCGCTTTACCGTACGAAAGGGCGATCTCTGTCTCTCCTCCACTTCGCTTTTCGACGAAGTCGGAAAGACCTATTATATCGACGACGACGTGTGCACGTACTGGATCGATCCGGACGGTTCCGTGATCCGCGCGGACGCTGACGGCACGGTATTCCGGTCCGTCGAACCGCTGAACGAGGAGCAGATCGCCTATTTGTATCTCCTTTATGAAGCGCATTATATGACGCCCGCGCTCCAGTACCCTTTGGCCGCCTATCCGGACGAAATGGAACGGTACCGTCTGTATATCGAACGGAACGGGGTCCGTACGGAACTGCCGAAGGAAAGCTTTGAAGCATTTCTGGAGCTTGTCTCCGCGGCGGCGGACCGGTCGGCACAGACGTACGCGCCGTGCTTTGCGTGTACGACGGAACTGTTCGCGGATTCCGACTACCCGGAAAAAGAGGTCCTGCGTTTCCGGTTCGTTGCGGACGGATATGATCCGGACGCGTCTTTGCACCTTTGGTTTTCCCTTCGCGAAAACGGGCGAATCGTGCGGGATACCCCGATCAGCGCAGGCTACATCCACACCGTTGCGCGATGGAGCTGCTTCGGCAGAAACCGGATCGTGTCAAAGACCGTGTTCCCCGTCGATGAGATCCTTGCTTACGTGAAGGAATACGGCGTCGAATGACACAGCACGAAAGAATCGTCTCTGTATTCACACGAAAAGGGGCTGTTAAAAAAGTCCGCAAAAGAAATAGCAAGACTCTCGGGAAAAGTCCCGGGAGTCTTTGCTATGTGGTATCATATTTGTGTGAACAATAAACAACCGCAGCGCAATTATAATGTAAAGCAGGGAAGCATGGAAGAGATCTTTCAGGCTGTGAACGCAAGGATCTTTGAAAAAGAGCATGTAGATCTGAAACACTTGTTATATCGACGGAACGAAACCGGAAGCGAATGCGAACAAGTACAGCCGGGTGTGGAGGAAAGGCACGGAGAAAAGCCGGTACAGGCTGTTCGGAAAGATCACCGCATTATTGGATCAGATCAACGAAACGCTCGCTCCGACCGGCATGCGGGCGGACACCGCAAGAGCAGGGAGCAGCGCCATTGCGAGCAGTTGACGGCATATACGGAGAAGCTGAGAGAATACACGGAAAAGCTGCGCATCTGCGGACCGGATCCGTAAATGAAAAGGAGCCGTTAAGATCCTCTTTCGAGTTTCTTAACGGCTCCCTGTCGTTGATTCCGGTTTATTTGACTTTGCAGGAAAGGACGTTCGACCATTCGCCGTAGTAGTTCATTCCCTCATAGAACTGATAGGAACGGATGCGGACGTAGTAGGTCGTTCCGGAGGTCAGGTTCTTGATGACGTCCGAGCTGACGACAGGCGTGACAACGTTGCCGTTTGCATCCAGCTTGTACTCGATCTTATAGTTCTGCGCGTTCTTCTTGAAATTCGCGTCGGTTGCGTACTGAACCTGAATGCCGGTGAAGTTCTTGGTCGCTTCCCACTTGATCGTCATCTGCTTGCTGCCCGCGGTGGCGCTGGTCAGCTTACGGGTGGTGATGCGGACGGTGGTCTTGAGCGGTCCGACGAGGCCGAGGTTGAAGTTGCCGGAATCCTCGTTCACGTTGCCGCCGATTTCGGTGCCCGCGACCGGATCCGTGCGGCGCGCAAAGTACGCCTTGACGCCGTACTGATAACGCGTTCCCGCATAGGTCTGATGCGCGCTGTCATGACCGTCCAGATAGCTCAGCTCGGTCGTGTTGTCCCAGCGTGCGAACGCCGTCCAGCCGTTGGTCGTGCTGCTCCATGCGCGGCGGTAGATAACGTAACCCGCTGCATCCTCGACCGGATCCCAGGTGACCAGGATGCCGCCTGCCACGTTCTCAACGGTGGTGTTGGTCGTCGCCGGCAGATAAATCTTGAAGAAGAGCTGCGCTTCGCCGGTATAACCGTTCTTGAAGGTTACGAACAGATAGCCGGTGCCGGGCATCGTGTTCTCTTTGTACTCGTAATCATAATACTTCGGGTCGATGACGGTCTCGCCGTCCTCTTCATATACCGTGAACGCCGGCTCATGAATGCCCGCGTCGTGATCCCAGACCACGAACGGCGTTGCGCCCTTGTATTCAACTTCGCCTTCGTTGAACTTCACAATCCCCGTGAACGGAATGGAATCGCCGACCACGTACGGCTGGAAGTCCGCAACGATATCGCATGCAACGGGCTTCGCGGGATCAACCGTCTCAGCGAACGCGCCGTCCGCAAGCGCAAAAGCGATCTCCGTGCCTGCTTCAAGACCTTCCGCGATCTTGAAACGCAGCGTCATCATCGGCTCTTCCGCGTTCGGCGTCATGCCTTCCGCGCTCGAAACCACGCACTTCACAACGCCTGCGGTATTGCTGTTGATCATGGTCATATCCGCAGCGCCGGTCGTGTAATCCACAAACGTGATCTGATCGGCGTTATAGGTCAGATCGAACGTAGCGCCGAAATACTTCTCGCTGCCGGTCAGCATAACCGGAACTTCAAGAACATCGTACGCTTCGCCGCCCTCGATGACCAGCGTGAAATCGGCGCCGTCCGCCAGCGTTGCCGGGGCAAATGCGAGCAGCATCACGAGAGAGAGGAGCATTGCCAACAGTTTCTTCATAGGTTCTTTCCTCCTGCTTAAATGTGCGGGCCGCGCGGCGTGCTTTACCCGGATTCCGGACGCTGCTCCAACCGCTGCAAACCTGGATCTGACGATAACCGCATTCTTGTTCACAGTATCGTCATATTTTCTGATATATCATATCATACTCTTTTTGCTTTTGCAAGTCTTCACGCAAAAAAATATATAGATGAATATATGGCCATTTTTTACCGGCATTCCGGCATTTTTCCGCCGGAAAGCAGCAAAAGCGCATTCCGAAGAATGCGCTTTTCTCAACAATTCAGGCTGCGATGCCGATGATCGCGGCGACCACGCCGAACAGCATCAGCCCCGCAAGCACCCAGCAAACGATGCGAACGGTTCTCTGTTTCATCCGAGCGCTCCTTTATACGCATAGAGTGCGTCTTCGTACTTGACGTCCGCAAACCACTGCGCCGCGCGATACTGTTCTTCGAAATACGCGCGGATGTTCGGGAACAGATCCATCTTGATCACGCCGTATTCACCGTCGATGCACATGGTGCCTTTTGCGCGGCGGAACAGATATGCGGTCACCGTCTGCGTGCCGTCCTCCGCGGTCGTCGCGTTCTCGACGAAATAGCCGATCTCGCCGACCTGAAGCGCCTCCGCGGTCTTATACGCTTCCTGCGACGCAAACAGCTCGTTGTGATCGTACTCCGCGATCGGATAAGGCCCTTCGAGCTTTTCGCGGTATTCGCTCTTGTTATCGTCGGAATTCATCAGCTCGTCAAAGGACTTCTTGCCCTCGGCAACCTGCTGAGCGATCTCCGTGACCTCTTCGGTCGTTGCGCCCTGGATTTTGATATAGTCGATGTAGATGAAGTTTTCCGGCACGTACAGCATCGGCAACATGCCCGCGCTCGGATACGAGAAGTAGGTCTTCAGCGCGGTCCAGAACTGTCCGTCCCGATACGCAACCGTTTCATTTCCGTTCTCGTCCGTGGTCTTCATCGTCTTTTCGACTTCGCTGCGGTAAAAGTTCTGAAGCGTTTCCTCGTCGATGCCGCTGCCGTTTTCCGTATAGTACGCTTCCAGCTTTTCGCTGTAATACGACGCCGCATAGCTGTTCTTCAGGAACGTATAATACTCGCTCTCGTTCATGCCGAGACGATCGTAAACGTCCGCCATCTGCTTTTCCAGCGCGGTTTTGGAATAGCTGCCGTTCTGAATGAGCGCGTCCGTCTGGGCCTTTCTGATTCCGTCGATCTGCGCCTGTGCGGCCGCCTTGCAGGTTTCTTCCTCTTCCTGCGTCAGGGACAGTCCGAGCGCTTTTGCTTCTGTAGTATTGATCTTGTCCTGCAGAAGATTCTTCGCGATGTCTTCCGGCGTCCAGTTCAGGTTCTGAATATAATACGCGCCGTAAGAATCGTACGCCACGCGATACTCCGCCATGGTGACCTTCTCGCCGTGTGCGCTCGCAACGGTTGCCCTGCGCTGGAAGCAGGTCATGCCCGCGCTGTCCTTCTGCAGCGCGATCGTCAGAAAGACGACCAGCGCGATCACGACCGCGATCGCCGCGCAGATCAGAATGTTCCGGATTGTTTTCTTTTTGCTGTTTTGGCTTCTCTTCGTTTTGCTCATTTGGTTCTCCTCATGTTTCCGTATGGAATCTTATGAATTTTACACTTTTCCCACCCGATTGTCAACAGTCTGTATGATCCAAAAGACGCAGATAAGCCGCCATGCCGCCGGTCTTACCCTTGTCGCGGCGATGCGAATACAGGCGGGTATCCTCGAACGTACATACGCCCGAGAGATGGATATGCTCCGGACGCACGCCGCACTCGAGAAACTGCGCCGCCGCGACCTGCCAGAGATCGACCGTCGCCCTGCCGCGCCGGTTTACGCCGAGAAGCGTACAAACCGGGAACGCGATCTCGAACAGTTCCGCCACGTCGTCGCCGACCTCGAAGCATTTCGGGCAGATCGAGGGGCCAACGCCGCACTCGATGTCCTTCGGGTCCGATCCGCAGGCGGTCTGCATCGTATGAATGACTTCCGAACCGATGCGGTCCAGCGCGCCGCGCCAGCCCGCGTGACAAAGCCCGATGCACTTCCTGACCGGATCGTAAAAATAAAACGCCATACAGTCCGCGTGTCCGGTGATCAGCGTGACTTCGGGATCGTCCGTCACGAGCCCGTCGCACGGAGGCAGGGCCGGTCTGTCGTATCCTCTTCTGTTGTCGTTCCGGTCCACGCAGAGCACCGTGGTGCCGTGCTCATAGGCGTCCATGACCATACTGTCGACCGGAATATTTGCCGCGGCGCAGAAAATGCGGTAGTTTTCCATCACGTTTTCCCGCTGCTCGGGACGTGTAAAGCTCAGGTTCAGCGAGGAGAAACAGCCCGTGGAGACGCCGCCGGTGCGCGCCGAAAAGCCGTGGTCGATCCCGGGGAACGCCGAAAACGCCGGGATCGTGTAGATACCGACGCCGTTCACTTCCCGATACGCGTGCTCCGGCACGATCGAACGGTAAATGCCGATGAATTCTTCGCGCGTCATTTTTCGCTCAGAAGACGCTGCAGCTCCTGGAGGAACGTCTGCGAATCCTTAAACTCGCGATAGACGGACGCAAAGCGCACGTAGGCAACCTCATCTACGTCGCGGAGCTTTTTCATGACCAGCTCGCCGATCGCCTCGGTCGTGACCTCGGAATCGAGCGAGTTGTTGATCTCGCGGCAGATCTCGTCGACCAGACGGTTCTGCACGTCTGCGGGAATCGGCCGCTTCTCGCATGCCTTGCGGATGCCGACCGCCACCTTGTCGCGCTCAAACGGCTCGCGCCGCCCGTCGCGCTTGACGACCATGACCGGATTCTCCTCGATCCGCTCCCACGTCGTGAATCTGCGCCCGCAGCCGATGCACTCCCTGCGGCGGCGAATCGCGCTGTAATCCTCGTTCGGGCGGGAATCAATGACCTTGCTGTCCGTTCCGCCGCAATACCGGCATTTCATAGGCTTGTCCTCCTTGCCTCGGGTATTCGCAGATACGATACCCATGATACGGCAGTATATCACACCGCTGCCGGCATTTCAAACAGACCCGCCGTCTTCGGGCGCGAATTTACGGATTGTTCACGCTTCACGGCAGCTCCACCAGAATCACGTCTTCGCCGAGCTTTTTGATTTTGGAAAACGGGATTCCCATTGCGTCCCGTCCTTTCAGCAGCCCGAACATGCGCGACGTGCCCGGCACGACGATGCAGAGCACCTCGCCAGAGCACGGATCGAATTCCAGATCGCTGACGGTTCCGTAGCGCTCCCCCGTACAAATATTGATAACCTCCCTGCATTTCAGCTCCGAAAAAAGCATGCGCGGCGTCATTCTTCTCTCCCCTCCGTTTTGAAGCCACCTTGATTCCTCCATCGCGACCTCCGTTTCTTACTGACAGGATATGCGCGCATTCCGTAAAAAGACGCACATTTTTTGAACAGAAAAAATACGATAGCAGTAAAGAACCAAGGAGGAAAGACGATGCAACAATCCTATGCAACCGGCGGAAGCTGCTGTTTCACGAATCGCACGCCCGCCGTCGATCCCACCACGGTCGACAACGTCGTTCCGGCAGGAGCCGTTTCTTCGGCAAACCCGTGCGGAATGCCGGGCAGCGGAAGCTGCTCGCTCGCGACCGTTTATTTCCCGAACCAGGTGTACCGCGCGGGCTTTTGCCCCTGCGAAGCGTTGTCGCGCGGCACACTTTTTCCGGAGCTCGTCTCCGATTATCCGACCTGCAGAATGGGGGAATAATAAGATGGCAGATTATTCGGAACAGGCTCTTCTCGCCAAAATCGGCGAAGTGCGCTTTGCGCTTGTCGAGCTTCAGCTTTATCTCGACACACACCCCGAAGACCTCGAGGCGCAGAACGATTTCAACAGCTACGCGAATGCTCTGGAGCAGTTGTGCGCGGAATATACCGAAACCTACGGTCCGCTCGAAAACTACGGCAACTCGCCGCACGTTGCGGGAAGCTGGGTCTACCAGAAATGGCCGTGGCAGAATTAAGGAGGCAGCAAAATGTGGATTTACGAAAAAAGACTTGAATATCCCGTCCGCATCACCAAGCCCGATCCGCGGATGGCAAAGCTTTTGATGGCGCAGTACGGCGGCCCGGATTCCGAGCTTGGCGCAGGGCTTCGCTATCTCACCCAGCGCTATTCCATGCCCGACGACCGCGTCCGCGCAACGCTCACCGATATCGGCACCGAGGAAATCGCGCACTGGGAGATGATCGCAACGATGATCACGCAGTGCATGCAGGGTGCAAGCCTTGAGGAACTGACCGCCGCGGGGCTTGACGGCTATTACGTCATGCATTCGTACGGCGTCTTCCCCGCCGATCCGAACGGCGTGCCCTTTACGTCCTCGTACATCGCCTGCACCGGCGACCCGATCGCGGATCTGAGCGAGGACATGGCAGCCGATGCTGCAACCAGCGATTCGCTACCGACGCTCAAAAAGTCTCTAAATCACTGACTATTTCAGGCATACAAGAAATTGACAATCAGGGTATGCTGCTACCTCATAAGAACAACTTTTTCAAAAATGAAGATAGGACAAGCTCGCAAATACTATTGTTCCAGTTTACAACCTATACCCGAACAGCAAAAAAGATCGAACGTAGAACCAGAGGATGAACTATTTTGAACCACTATTTCAGCGATTAAGTATTCGTATCGTTTTTAAACATTATATCACATGTCTAACAAATGGGGTGCCGTTCAGATCCTCTTTTGAGTTTCTTAACGGCTCCTTTTTTGATATCGACCGATCCGTCTGATTTTGCGGGTCTTCGGTGTAAAAAGGCACCAGGGCGGACGTATCCGTCGGTTTTTTCATGTTTTTCTTTCCGATTTGTAAAAAATCTATGTACACAAAAAGTCATATGTGATAATATATAATTGTTTCAGAATCGGTCCGAATACGAGTGACGGACCGGAACTCTATTCTATCTATTATAGGAGGAAACGATATGAACACGACGCAGCGACGCATTCTGTCCGTGCTGCTTGCCGTGCTGATGGTGCTGGTGCTGCTGCCTAGCGTGGCGGCGCCTGCGCGCGCAGACGGCAGCGGAACGGAAGCGGACCCGTACATTGTCACGGCGGATACGACGGCGTTCGAGGACGGCGGGTACTATCTCGTCAGCAGCGACGTCACGAACGGCAACCGCATCGAGGTGCAGGGCACGGCGGTGCTGATCCTGGGCGAAGGCGCGAAGCTGACGGCCCAGAAGGGCATTCAGCTGCCGGGCGGCAAGCAGCTCACGATCAAAGGCTCCGGCGAGCTGATCGCAACAGCTGACGCCAACTATGCGGGCATCGGCGGCAGCAACGCGACCAACTGCGGCGATCTGATCATTGAAGGCGGCACGATCACCGCAACCGGCGGACAGTACGGCGCGGGCATCGGCGGCGGCGTGCGCAGCAGTCTCAGAGCCACGGTCACGATCAAGGGCGGTTACGTCACCGCGACCGGCGGCCGGTACGCGGCGGGCATCGGCGGCGGCGCAAATCCGAACTGGGCGGGCGCGTATTGCAGCTGCGATAACGTCGTGATTACCGGCGGCACGGTCGTTGCAAACGGCAGCACCAACGCGGCGGGCATCGGCGGCGGCGCCGGCGGCTTCTCGAACAGCGCTGCGGACGCGGGCGATTGCGGCAGCGTCACCATCACGGGCGGTCATGTCACGGCAACCGGCGGTTACTGCGGCATCGGACCGGGCTGCAACAGCATCAACAGCAGCCATAACGGCACTGCCGGCACGATCACGCTCGGCTGGACGAGTTCATTAGACTATATCCAAGTAAGCCGCTATGTGGGCACGGTCACCGTCGTCGACGGGCAGACCCTGACCGACGGAGAGAACGAATACTCCGGCACGCTGACCGACGAGCAGCTTTCCGCGGCGGCGGGCAAGATGCTGGTCCCGGGCTCCCTTCCGGACGGGTTCTATCTGATCGGACCGGACTGGACCGTCGGCGCGATCAATCCGGCGAATCAGTTTTCGCCGAACCCTGCAAACGCAAGCGAATACATGCTGGAAACGACGCTTATGGAGGGCGATCAGATCAAGGTCGTCAAGGTCGCTTCCGGCGCGATCGCCGCATGGTATCCGGACGGACTGGATAACCAGTATACGGTGGACGCCGCGCACGCGGGCAGCAAGACGATCTATTTTAAAGAAACGTATAACGGCGACTGGTCCGCGTTCGGCGGATATTTCTGGATCGATGCGACCCAGAGCCATTCGATCACCATCGCAGACGGCATCGCATACGGCACGGTCGTATCGAATAAGGAAACTGCCAATGCGGGCGAAACCGTCACGCTGACCGTCACGCCGAAGAGCGGCTACGTGCTGAAATCGCTGTCTGTCATGAACGGCGAAACCGCGATCGAAACGACGGCGGGCGCGAACAATACCTATACGTTCACCATGCCGGACGGCGACGTGAGCGTTTCCGCCGTCTTCGAATGGAGCACGGCTTCTTCCGATCATACGATCTTCACCGAATACATCTTTGAATCCGGCTCCGCCGGCTACGACAACGAAGGTCCGGAAAACCTGATCGACGGGAGCACCTCCACCAAGTGGTGCGCAACCCTCGGCAGCGGTCTTACGATCACCTTCCACACGGAGCAGCCCATTCTGCCCCTCGGGTACATCCTGACCACGGCAAACGATACGGCAACCAGCTCCGGAAGAAACCCAACGGACTGGACGATCGAAGGAAGACTGAACGAAACCGATGAATGGACGACGCTGGTCGCGATGACGGGCAACTACTCCCTCCCCGCCGCCAACTTCACCGACACGGAGTTCGTCCTGAGCACCATGAAAACGTGCAAATACTTCCGTGTCACGTTCAGCAAGCTCAAGGAAGGAACGACCTTCCAGCTGTCCGAGTTCCGGTTCTTCGGCGAATACGACGCGGTTGTTCGGATCACGCAATGCGCGCCGACCTGTATTTCCGTAGGCTATGCGCAGGATTGCTGGTACAGCTACGCGGACGACGCCTACTATGCCGACGAGGACTGCACGCAGCCGTTGAACCGCGCCGACGTGGAGATTCCGGCGACCGGCATCCATACGCTCGAGGAGCATCCCGAGACCGCGCCGGTCGGCAACACGCCCGGCAACATCCGTTTCTGGAAGTGCATCCACTGCCATAAGTGCTTCACCGACAGCGAAGCGGCCAACGAGATCCCCGAAAGCGATACGATCGTTTACGGCGCGATCAGCTATCTGGACGAGACCGGAACGGAGAAGCAGACCGAAGGCGCATTTACCATCGTCACCGCGGACAGCCTCGTTTGGACGGAAGGCTGGTGGGTGGTTACGGAAAATGTGACCATCAACGGAAGACCGGAAGTGCTCGGCGAAGTGCACCTGATCCTGTGCGACGACGTGACGCTGACCGCGACCAACGGCGTCTCGGTCACAAAGTCAGCCAACAAACTCACCGTCTATTCCCAGTCGCTCGGCGAGCACATGGGCGCGCTGATTGCAGGCACGGCAGAGAGCAGATATGCGGGCATCGGCGGCACGAGAACCGGCACCGACACCTCCACCGGAGGCAACGGTCCCATCACCATCAACGGCGGTAAAATCACCGCAGCGGGCGGCTACGAAGGATCCGGTATCGGTGCCGGCGATAACGCAAGCAACTGCGCCCTTATTACGATCAATAACGGCTCAGTCACCGCAACCGGCGGTCAGTATGCAGCGGGCATCGGCGGCGGCGGCGGGCCTTACGGCACCAGTGAGCTCGTCAATATTACCATCAACGGCGGCATCGTCGTCGCGACAGGCGGCAGCGGCGGCGCAGGCATCGGCGGCGGCATGGACGGCAATGTCGGCAGCATCACCATTACCGGTGGCAAAATCACGGCAAACGGCGGCTCCAAGGCGGCAGCCATCGGCGGCGGCAAAGTGCTCAACCATGCGGGCCACGGCGGCAGCATCACGATCTCCGGCGGCAACGTCACGGCGGTCGCAGCCTCCGACGGCGTCGGCATCGGCAACGCGCCGGAGATCAACGATACCAGCAGGGCAACCAATATTGTGCTGAGCTGGACGAACGAGACCGACTCCGTTACGAGCACGTCCTATGCCTATGACAGTCTCACGTTTGAGAAGGACTTCAAAGTCCAGGGGTCGGATCCGGCAGAGCTTGCCTCGGAATCCAATATCGCGGGCAAGACCATCGTTCCTCTCGCCGGCGGACTCGTCACGGTCACCTTCCTCTATGAGCAGGGCGGAACCGACGTGTTTGACGAGATCAACGCCATTCCGGGCGGCATAGCGGAGGATCCCGGCGCGCCGATGAAGCTCGACTATGTGTTCGACGGCTGGTACCGCATGAACGGCGAAAGCGTCGAGGCGTTTGTCCCCGGCACGACCGTCGTGAACGAAGATACGACCGTTTTCGCGCAGTGGACCTCCACCGTCGGGCAGACGGTAACGTATCTGGACGCAGAGGGCATCGCGCAATCCAAGGACAGCGGATACACCGTTCTGAATACCGGAAGGACCGCACTGACCCTCTCCGCGGGCTGGTATGTGGTGAAGCATGACGTCACTCTGAACGGCCGCGCGACGATCTCCGGCGACGTGCACCTGATCCTCGCAAACGGTGTGACGCTGAACGCGCCGGAGGGCATTCAGGTCAGCACCGGCAACAGCCTTTCGATCTACCAGAACGCTGTTCAGAACGAAGGAGAAACCGTCGGCGCTCTCATCTCAAGCGCCCCCACCAATGCGGCGGGCATCGGCGGGTACGGTTCCGGGTACAACGACCACGGCGACGCAGGTCTGATCACGATCAACGGCGGCAGCATCACGGCAGGCGCAGGCAGAAACGCCGCAGCCATCGGCGGCGGCTCCTACGGAAGCGGCACCGTCGTCGTGAACCGCGGCACCGTCAACGCCACCGGCTCCAACAACGGTGCGGGCGTCGGCGGCGGCTACTACGGCAACGGCACGGTCACCGTCAACGGCGGCACGGTCGTCGCAACGTCCGGCTATAACGCCGCAGCCATCGGCGGCGGCGGCGACGGAGACGGCACGGTCACCATCAACGGCGGCACCGTCAATGCAACCGGCGGCAGCTATGCAGCGGGCATCGGCGCCGGCGATTACTCCTCGGCAGAGATCACCATTACCGGCGGTAACGTTACGGCGCAAGGCGGCTATGGCGGCGCAGGCATCGGAAACGGCTATTCTTCCACCTCCAGCAGCTATACCGTGAATATCACGATCACCGGCGGCACGGTCAACGCAACCGGCGGTCAGTTCGGCGCGGGCATCGGCAGCGGGGTATACGCCGACGCAAGCAAGATCACGATTTCCGGCGGCGTCGTGACTGCCACCGGCGGTCAGTATGCCGCGGCGATCGGCGGCGCAGCCAACTCCGGCGGCACAACGAGCGAAAAAGGCAACTGCGGCACGCTCGTGATCTCCGGCGGTCAGGTCACCGCAAACGCCGGCGCGAGCGGCGTCGGTATCGGCAACAGCGTGTACTGCACCACCTCGGGCACGATCGAACTCGGCTGGACGAACGCGACCGACAGCATCACCGCAACGAACTACAAAGGTCCGGTCACCGTCACCTACGGCAAGTCGCTGGTCGACGGCGAGAACAAGTACTATGGCACGCTGACCGACGAGCAGATCGCCGCCGCGGCGGGCAAAACGCTGACGCCGGGCGAAAACCCGCCCGTTCCCCATGCCGTTGTGATCGCGGACGACATCGAACACGGCGCGGTCTCTTCGGACAAGGAAGAAGCATATGCGGATGACACGGTCACGCTGACGGTCACACCGGATGAGACCTACAAGCTCATGACGCTCACGGTCACCGGCGAGGACGGCGAGATCGAAACGACGGCGGGCGAAAACAACACCTATACGTTCTCCATGCCGAACTGCGAAGTTACCGTGACGGCGGAATTTGAGCTCGACTGGGAGCAGATCCCGGACGCGAGCTTCACTCTGGCGCCCGAGGCGTTCACGCTCGACAGCTTTGACGGCGAGGGCTACATGGCGCTTTCGATCTATGCCGATACGCTGACGCTCGGAAAGCTCAGCGAGGGCGGTCAGTATTATCAAGCGGAAACCCTCCACGTTGAATATTACGCGGGCACGCTGAAGAACGGAGACAACGAGATCCCCTTCAAGGTGTATCGCGACGACCATGCCGGCAACGGCGACAGCCACGGCTGCAATTATGATGAAGCAGGGAATCTCGGCGATATCGCGATCTTTGTCGATCCTGCCGCGTACGACGCCGCTCCGAACGGCGTCTATGCCGGCACACTGGATTATACAACAAGCTGGTTGGATGCGGGAGGTTTCATTGCGAACGGACCTTCCGGCTCCATCGCGCTGACGCTGAACGTTGTGACCCGGTATAACGTCAACATCGACGGGAACATCGAAAACGGCACGGTCACCGCGAGCAAGACGAAGGCGGCGGCGGGCGAGACCGTCATACTCTCTTGTAGCGCAAACGCCCCCTACTCGCTGGACACGATCACGGTCATGGCGGGCGAAACGCCTGTCGAACTGACGCAGACCGGCAGCCAATACTCCTTCGTGATGCCGGAGAGCGACGTCACGGTAAGTGCGACGTTCATCGAATCGTATCCGGTCTTCGTCAGCGGGACGCAGATCACCGGGACGAACAAGACCGACGTGCTCGGCGACGGCAACGTCCGCTTCGATCCCGAAACGAGCACGCTCACGGTGCTCTCGACCGCGGGCTTCGATCCCTCGTATTCCGGCGCTCTGATCGAAACGAACATTGATCTCACGGTTGAATCGCCGAACGGTCCGCTGACGCTGAACAAGACCACCGGCGGCGCCGCCGTCAATGCGTACGGCGCAAACCTCACCGTCAACGGCAACGTCGTGCTGAACGTTCCGAACGGCAGCGGCTTCTACGTCACGAGCACGCTCACGATCAACGGCGACCTGTCCGGCACCGTCGCAAATGACTGCGCGGTCGGCATCAACGGGCTTACGGTCAAGTCGGTCGATCTCAATAAGACCTCCTCCGGCTCGTACGGGCTCACGTCCTACAGCGGCTCCGTCACGGTCAACGGCGACTGCACGATCACCGGCAGCGCGAGCTACGCGGTCTATGCGATCCGCGGCTTCAACTGCACCGGCGACGTCTCAATCACGAACGAGAGCTCCGCGGGTATCTTCTGCCCGGCGGGCGATATCGCGATCGGCGGCGCGCTCTCGATCGACGCGGTCGGCAAAGGAATCGATTACAGCACATACTCGAGCGGCGGTTTCTACTACATCACGATCGGCGGCGACGCTTCGATCACCACGGCGAACGGCGACGGCATCTGGGCGCCGGAAGCGAAGCTCACCGTGAACGGCGATCTCACCGTGGACGCCGGCGGATACGCCGTAACGGCAGGCAAGGGGCTTGACGTCAAAGGTGACGCGGACCTTACCGCAGGCAACGGCACCGCGCTGACCTGCTACAGCGGACCGATCGACATTGCCGGAAAACTCACGGCAAGCGCTTCTTCGACCTGCGTGAACGCGTACGGCGGCGCAATGACCGTCGGCGGCGCAGTCAACGTTGAGGGCGGCGGCAGCGGCCTGTACGTCACGAGCGGCGCGATCAGCATCGGCGGCAACACCGAGATCAAGGCGGAGAGTTCGGGCATCTTCTGTCCGGGCGGCTCCCTCGTCATCGACGGCACGCTCACGATAGAAGCAGGCGGCCACGGCGTCGAGGTCCACGGCACCGGCAGCACGATCTCGGTCAACGGCGACGCGTCAATCACGCTGACGTCGTCCTCGTACTCGCCGTATGCGCTCTACTGCACCGAGACCGGCGGCGTGGAGATCAAGGGCGATCTGACGGTCGAAGGCGGCAGCGTCTATTCGATCTACTACGTCCACGTCACCGGCGATACGTCCATTGAGAACATGAACGGATCCGGTATCTTCACGCCGAACGGCAGGATCCTTTTGGACGGCGACGTCGAGATCGCATCGGACTATACCGCGATCAGTTTCGGTGAAACCGTGATCGGCGGCGACGCGTATATTGTCTGTTTCGACGAAGAAGCCATTGATCTGGCGAAGGTTTCCGACGTTCCCTGTTCGCTGACCGTCGAAGGCGTTCTCGACGTGTCCG
Organism: Clostridia bacterium; assembly: GCA_017388175.1. GTDB lineage: Bacteria > Bacillota > Clostridia > Christensenellales > CAG-138 > UBA3792. The sequence continues at coordinate 72,347 of JAFOTD010000023.1, forward strand.
CGCCGTATGCGGACTGCGCCGTCAGCGTCCTCGGCGACGTAACGGTCGGCGGCGATCTCATAATCAGAGACGCCGTGACCGGTCTCTATACGGAGGGGGCCGTCAACGTCGGCGGCAACGCAGAGATCCTTCTCGGCGCCGGACCGGTTCTCCGCTCCGGTGCGGACGATCTGCCTCCGACGGGCATCGCCGCAATTGGCGACGTTACGATCGTCGGCAACGTCCTGATTGCCGTAAACGAAGAATCGGATAATCCGATCGTCTCGTCCGTGGAGAAAGCACAGTCCCTGCTCGGCGTCAATGAAACAGTCAAGGAGACCGATCCGGATGGCGCTCTGTACTTCGGCGTCATTTCGCAGGGCAAGATCCATGTTGTAGACGGCGATTGGGACGTCACGGCAACGTGGCCGCTGCTTGCAGCGGGCGGGATCGAGATCCCCGCTTCCCATACGATCATCCTCCCGGAGAACGGTACGGTCGGCATCATGGAAGAGCTCGATATGAGCGACGACTATTACGGCGTCGCCGATCCGGAGGATCCTTCGGAACACGTGTACGAGGTCGTCATCGTGAAAACGGCGATCACATTCGAGGGCACGGTCGAATGGAACGCCGCGGACGTCAAGTTCAAGGGCACGACCCCGTACGTGATCGCGAACGGCAAGGCGCAGACGCCGCGGTTCACCGTCAAGTACAAGGACGGCACCGTGATCGATCCGTCGAACTACGACTATGAATACCGCGAGAACAAACAGGCGGGCACCGGCTATCTGTTCCTGACCTTCAAGAACCTGTACTGCGGCACGGCGCGCGCATCGTTCAAGATCTACCTGCCGGCGACGACCGGAACGACGGTCGAAAACGTCGCAAACGGCATCAAGATCTCGTGGGAGCCGGTCGAAGGCGCCGCGGGCTACGTCATCTACCGCCGCGCATGGAACCTTGTCGACGACGGCTGGACGACGTTCGAACGCTGGAACAACACGACGGCGCTCACCTGGACGGATACGACGGTTTACGCGGGCACGCGCTATCAGTACGGCATCAAGGCGTACTTCGCGCGGCGCGCGGACGCGGTGACCGGCGCGATGATCGGCGGCAACGTCGGCGACAACTTCAACCTCGGCGAAGTCGGTCCGCTCAAGACGACCGTACGCATCACGACCCGCACGCTGAACAGCGTCACAGCGGGCACGAAGCAGATGACCGTCAAGTGGGGCGCAAGCTCGGTGTTTACCGGCTACCAGATCAAGTACGCGACGGACGCGAAGTTCACGAAGAACGTCAAGGTCGTGAAGATCACGAACCCGAAGACGGCGCAGACCGTGATCAAGAGCCTGAAGACCGGCACGACGTATTACGTCACGGTGCGCTCGTATCACGTGTTCGCCGGCATGACCTACTTCGGTCAGTGGTCGAACGTCAAGAGCTGCAAAGTCAAATAAACAAGCTAAAATGCAGGGGCTGTTAAAATAGTCCCAATAAAAAAAAGCAAGACTCTCGGGAAAAGCCCCCGGGAGTCTTTGCTATGTGGTATCATATTTGTGTGAAGTATAATAAACAACCGCAACGCAATTATAATGTAAAGCAAGGAAGATTACCGGTGTTTTTTGCAGATATGTTGAATATCTGCGATCCGGTATCGGCATTTGACGAACTCATGGAGGAAGTCAACATAAAACATTGATATCCGTGTTCTTAGCTCGCGGTGTCTGAAGGATTATCTTTCCACGGATGCCCTTTGGATTCAGCGCAGCGATCCATTTGATCCGATCACCTATCCCTGCTGCATCTGCGGCAATCCGCGTGGCCGATCCTACAGCTTGCTTCGTAAGGTTGAGCATTGACCGCATTCCGGTTCTCCGTGCTAAAAAACATCGGCGATTCATATGGATTACTGTCAATTCATAGGAAAGGAATGCGCGCATGAAGCAAGAAACAGAGATTATAAATCAACCTTGCAGCATATTCAAAAGCCCGGATGGTAACGGAATCAAACAAGGTTTCAACGACGCAATCGTACGCTATATCAACCAGATGGAGAAAGCCAATGCCGCAAGCAGTCATCCGATTCGCACATTTTGATTCTCCGCTGACCTGTGCTGCAATGCTCCATGCGAGGTTGTCCTATCTTCGAAGGAGGCATTCATGAAAACCGCAATCTATTGTCGCCTGTCCGAAGAAGATAGAAATAAGCAATTTGAGACCGACGACAGCAACAGCATTCAAAATCAAAAGCTGATGCTGTCGCAATACGCACAGGAACAGGGGTGGGATGTTTACAGAATCTACAGTGATGACGATTACACCGGATCGGACCGGCGACGTCCGGCATTTCAACAGCTTTTGAAAGATGCCGAGGCGAAAAAGTTTGATGTCGTTCTCTGCAAGACGCAATCACGCTTTACCAGAGAGCTGGAACTGGTTGAAAAGTACATCCATGGGCTCTTCCCCATGTGGGGCATCCGATTTGTCAGCATCGTAGACAACGCGGACACCGCAAACAAGGGAAACAAGAAATCCCGACAGATCAACGGCCTTGTCAACGAGTGGTATCTGGAGGATATGTCGGATAACATTCGCAGCGTTCTGACCAACCGCCGCGTAAACGGATATCACATCGGTGCGTTTGCGCTCTACGGTTATCGGAAGGATCCCGATCAAAAAGGTCATCTGTTGATCGATGAAGAAGCCGCGGCAGTCGTGCGGGAGGTATTCTCTCTGTTTGCGCAGGGCTATGGAAAAACGGCGATTGCCCGCATGCTGAACGATCGCGGTATCCCGAATCCGACCGAGTATAAACGTCAGAAAGGACTTCGCTACAAGGGGCCGAAAAGCAAAAACAGTACCTTCTGGAAGTACTTTGCAATCGCCGATATGCTGACAAATGAAATCTATATCGGAAACATGGTGCAGGGCAAATATGGCAGCATCTCCTACAAAACGAAACAAAACAAACCAAGACCAAGGGATCAATGGTATGTGGTGGAAGGCACGCACGAGCCGATCATCGACCGTGAACTGTGGGATACCGTGCAGTTGATGCTGAAAGCAAAGGCAAAGCCATTCTCCGGCGGTCAGATCGGACTGTTCGCAAAGAAGGCACGATGCGCATATTGCGGTTATACTCTACGATCTCATAAGTGTCACGGAATGTATTATTTGGAGTGTCCGAACCATCATGTGGCGCAGGATTCCTGTCCCGGAACCTTTGTCTCGGTCAAGAAAGTGGAGCAAGCCGTATTGGATGAACTGCATCGCCTGTCTGACACCTATCTTGACAAAGATGAATTGCTGCAGAAGGTGGAGTTTCAACAGGATCTGAAGCGGCAAAAAGAACGTCTGCAGTCCGACCTCGAAGCATATCAAAAGCGTGTCGAGGAATACAGCAAGGGTTTGCGCAGTCTCTATATGGATAAGGTGCGCGGATATCTTTCCGATCCGGATTTCGCGGAATTGGCAAAGGGACTTTCTATCGATCGCAGTCGCGCGGAAAAGCAGATTCAGGAGCTGACAAAGCAGCTTGATTTACTGGATCAGCAAGCGATCGAGGGAGATCATCGAAAAGAACTGATCGACCGCTATACCGCGTTTGAGAGCCTCAACCGCCCGATTGTAGAAACGCTGATCGATTATGTTCGCATCGGCAGGCGCGTTCCCAAAACATCCGAACAATTGATCGAGATACACTGGAATTTCTGAAAATGTGCACGAAAAGCTCCAAAATGTAGCGCATCGCAAGGTGCAGCCGAGCAGAAAGCGCGCGCGACGTACGAGCACCTCATGAACATGACGAACAACAGTCAGATCATCGAACCGCTTTACTTTTTGCGTGAGCGCGAGATCGTGCACTACCAGCGTTTCGGGGAATGCCTCGAAATCGTGCAGGCGATCAAAAACGGCCGCAGCGCGCCGTCCTGCCGCTGCGCAAGAAGACGTTTCTGAGGCGCATTCAAAAAAGGCCTGCTCCGGCAGGCCTTTACACTTTTTTCCGGCTTTCCGCGGGATACGGCACGGCAGCGCGCGGGAAGTCATGAAAAGGATCAGCGTCTTTTTGGGGATGCAGTCCCCGTTCTCATGAACCCTGCCGCGCAAACGAAAACGGCGCGTGATCGCTGACGTACGCCTTTTTCGGGATCGAAACGCGCGCGACGCTGTCGAATTTCCGTCTGCGCGTCTTTGCGCCGTCGCGTCCGGCATCAATCTGAATCTCTTTCACGCTTCGCGCCATGCTTATTTTCTTAAGCAGGCGGCGGAAACCGGGAAGGTAAAATACGTATCCGGGTACGGCTCGTCCTTGAGAACGAAGTGCCACCATTCGCAATCGAGCGGCAGAAAGCCGTTGCGCGTCATGGCGCGGCGAAGCATCATGCGGTTTTCAAACTGCTCTTCGGTGACGCCGCGATAATCCGGATGCGATACCTCGCTGAACAGATCGAAGGAGCTTCCCATGTCGACCTCTTTGCCCGTTTTCATATCGAGCAGCGTCAGATCGATCGCGCTGCCGCGGCTGTGGCTTGACCGCTTTGCAATATATCCCTCATGAAAAAGATCCTGTTTCTCGAGATCCGGATAAAAATACGGCTTCATGCGGATATCCGTATCCTCGATCCCCCAAAGAATGAATTGCCTGACCGCCGAAACCGGTCGATAGGCGTCGAACACCTTCAGCCGGTAGCCCTGCACGAACAGCTCATTTGAGGCGGATTTCAGCGCTCTTGCCGCCTCGACCGTCAGCAGCGCGATCGGCTCCTCGTACCCGTCGATCCGTTCGCCGATAAAATTATAGGTGGAATGATACCGGATCTCCTGTATGATATGCGGA
>JAFOTD010000024.1 GCA_017388175.1 Clostridia bacterium
GCAGCCTTGCCAAGGCTGAGGTGGCGGGTTCGAGCCCCGTTTCCCGCTCCACCATATGCCTCCTTAGCTCAGCTGGCTAGAGCACCTGACTCTTAATCAGGGTGTCCAGGGTTCGAATCCCTGAGGGGGTACCAGAAAAAGCACTTGCTTCAGCAAGTGCTTTTTTCAATGAAAACTGTCCGTACGGACGGGTGAAATCGCCTGCGGCCGTGAAAAACTGCTGCTTCATTTGCGCCGATGGGCGTATGCTTCATTTTTCTTTACCATTTACCAAGCGTCGTAGATCGTGAAGGTGTCGCGCTCGGAATCGCGGTAGTAGTTGTAATCGTTCAGGTACGGCGAGTAGGTCGTGACTGCGACGTTGCGCGTGCCGGGGTTGAACATCAGGATGCGCGCGTAGCCGAGCCCGTATTTTTTATCGTCCTGAAAATTATACATCATGGCGTTGACCGTGTGTCCGTCGTCGTAGGTGCGCGACCAGCGCGCCGAGCCGTCGTTGTGTCCGCACAGCACGAGCCGCACCGAGGGCGATTCCCTGAGGATCGCCTTTTCGACGCGCTTTCCGTTTGTGGAAAGCGAACCGTCGTCGTTTAAGAAGCTGTGCACGAGCAGCACGGCAGGCAGGTCGGCGTATTCCGCGATGCGCTCGTTCACCCAGTCGGCGTAGGACGTGTCGTTCTGCCAGCCGATCCCGCACAGAAGAATGCCCTGTTCGGGCAGCGGAAGCGCCCAGCAGTGCCCGTCGTCGGAGATCGCCATGGCCGAGGGAGAGGAACAGAGATCGTATTCAAGATACGTTTCATACTCGACCTTGTCTGCGCCGACGTCGTGGTTTCCCGCGACGCAGTAAAACGGCATCGCCTCACGCACGCGTAAAATCGCGGCTTCGGCGTTCGTCCAGTGGCGGGTATAGTTGCGGTTGTCAACGATATCGCCGGTGCAGACGACGGCCACGGCGTTGTATTCCTGCCGGACGCGCACCGCCCAGTCCGCCATGCTGAGAAAGATTTCCGGCTTCTTATAGGCATAGTACTGCGTGTCGGAAAACCAGATCAGCGAAAACGGCTCCGAGGCGGCGGGCGTCGCGGTTGGCGCGGGCGTTGCGGGGACGGCGGTGCCGACCCGGATCAGCTCGGGCGGCAGCGTCGCAAGGACGGGCGTCGGCGTCTGAATCAGCGGAATAAAGACCTCGGTGATCTCGTACACGGTCGGCGCGGGCGTGGGAGAAGGCATCGGGGTCGGAACGGGCGTGCGCTCAGGCGCGGCGACGGCAACGACCGTGTCTTCGTCAACGAGCACCTCCTGATCGGATTTCGTCGGTTCGCGGCGGTAGTAGAACATCAGCACGCACACGACGGAAAGCAGTAAAAGCCATAGCGCCTGAAACATGCGGGTTTTGGACATGGAATCGCCTCCGGATCGGTTTTTGGGGAGCATAGCACGAGAAAAACGGCGAATGATGGTTTCGACAAACAAAGCGGCGGCAGGGTCGGATTCGTACCCTCTCGCATGCATATGCGAAACAGCAAAAAAAGCTTTTCAAAACGACGTACTTGTGGCATAATATTACGGAACGGATGATGCAGGAGGAAAAACGCATGCAGAGCGTAACCGTACGCCGCACGGAGCAGTTTATCGAAAACAGAAAACGGATCGAGCGCGCGTTCCGGATGTCCACGCCGCAGGTGCATTGCCTGTGCGCGCTTCTTTTGGGGCTGGACGATCGTGACGCTGATCTCGATGCGATCCGCCGCGGCAAGAAGATTCTGAAACGGAATACGGGCGTGTTCTCGGCGTTCCGGGGGCTCGGCATGGCTCCGGCGGCGATCAAGCTCGGCGAGCGCTCGGATGGCGAGCGGCGGCTGAACTTTGCGAAGGACAACCAGAGAAAGCTCAAGGCGGCCGGGTTTGCGCCGACCGATTACCTTTGCCCGACGGCGTTTCTGATGGCGAAATGCCACGATCGCGCGGAGACCGTCGCCAAGGCCGCGCGGGAGCATTATCTCGAGATGCGTCACGCACACCGGATCCTGACCGGCGGTGAAGACGTGATGTTTGCCGTGCTGTTTGCGATGTACGACGCCGATAAGGACGTGCTGTTCCCGCGCGCCGATACGGCGATGGAACTGCTTTCGCGGCGGTTCGGACGCACCAACGCTGCGCAGATGGCGAGCTTTGCGATCGCGCTGGCCGATCAGCCTGCCGATACGCTCGCTTTACGGACCGAGCGCCTATATGACGCGGTGCGCGAAGCGGGCGAGAAGAATCGCGAAATGCTCGATCTGCCGCTGCTGGCTTTTTTAGCGTCGCTCGACGTGCCGGAGAAGGAGACGGGTGAACTGATCGCGGAGATTTCGGCGTACCTCAAGGAAGAGAAGGGCTTTTCCGCAATGCGCATCGGACGCAGCCAGCGGTTGTTTTACGCGACGTCGCTTGCCGCGATCGACGCGCTGCATGCCGCGCCGCTTGATCCGGCGGAAGCCGCAAAGAAGCGTGATCTTCTGCAGACGATCATGATGTCGGGGATTCTGCTGTTCGTCGTCGCCGCTATGGCGGCCGCGGCAGTGTAAGGAATATGAAACAGGAAAGGAAAAGGATTATGGAGAAGAAACTGAAAGAGTACGCAAAACTGCTGGTGGAAGTCGGCGTCAACATTCAGAAGGGACAGACGCTCCTGCTGTTCGCGCCGGTCGATCAGGCGCCGTTTGCACGCATGTGCGCGGACGTTGCGTATGAAAACGGCTGCCGCGAGGTCGTGATGATGTGGAACGACGACCACATGACCCGCGCAAAGTACCTGTATGCGGACAGCGCCGTATTCGATGAGTTTCCGCAGTTTCGTGCGGACCTGTATACGCACTATGCCAGGGAAGGCGCCGCTTTTTTGCATCTGATTTCCGACGATCCGGAAAACCTTCTGGGCGTGGACAGCGACCGCATTCTGCGCTCGCATAAGGCGTCCGGACAGAAGCTTCTGGAGTACCGCCGCTTCCAGGATCAGAACGTCTTTCCTTGGGGCATCGGCGCGCTTTCCGGTCCCAAGTGGGCGAAAAAGGTCTTTCCGGATCTCTCCGAGGCGGACGCGGTCAACGCGCTGTGGGACAAGATCTTCATGGCGTGCCGGGTCACGGGAGACGGAACGGCGGTCGAGGCGTGGAGAAAGCATGCCGAAACGCTCAAGAAGCACGTGCGGATCTTAAACGATTACCACTTTGAAAAGCTGCACTATGAAAACGCGCTCGGCACGGACCTGTGGGTCGAGCTTGCCGACACGCACGTCTGGGAAGCGGGCGGCGACCGCACCGCGCAGGGACAGGATTATATGCCGAACATCCCGACCGAGGAATGCTTCACCGCGAACAAGAAGACCGGCGTCAACGGCGTCGTGTGCGCCGCGCTGCCGCTGTGCCGCGACGGAAACGTCATCGAGAACATCCGCTTCACGATGAAGGACGGCAAGATCATCAAGGCCGAAGCGACCAAGGGCGAAGACGTCCTGAAAGCCGCGATCAGCGTCGACGACGGCGCGTCGTACTTCGGCGAGGTCGCGCTCGTGCCGTACGATTCCCCGATCAGCAACTCGAAGACGCTCTATTACGAAACGCTGTTCGATGAGAACGCCGCCTGCCATTTCGCGTTCGGCAAGGCGTATGCTTCAAACGTCGAGGGCGGCGCGAACATGACCAAGGAAGAGCTTGCCGCAGCCGGGCTGAACGATTCGATCACGCACGTAGACTTTATGGTCGGCACGGCGGATCTGAAGGTCACGGGCTACACGCACGACGGCCGCGAAATCCCGGTCTTTGTCGACGGAAATTTCGCGTTCTGACAACGACTCCCATACGCGCTCCGCATTTTGCGGGGCGTTTTTTGCGGCATTTTTAGCCGCTGTTTGACAATTCCAACGCGTTTTTGCTGTATCATAAAGAAAAAACGCAAAGCGGACCGTTTGCCGGCTGTGCCGCAACGGACTTTGGGTGCCCTCCCCGATCGGGGAGGTTTTTTTACCGCGAGGCGGCAAAGATTTCCGTTTGTCTGCAACCAAACGCAACGGTTGACGGTATTGTGAATAAAGAGAGAAGAGGCCCCCTTTGCAAGGCGGCGAAAACGTGCTATACTGAAAAATATGAAAACGGGTACGGACAAAGAAAAACACGGCGTTCGGCGAAAAAAAGCCCTGATGTGGATCTCGGTCGGGATCGTGCTGGGGCTTTCGGCGCTGATCGCCGTCGCGTCCGCCGTGCGGGGACACAAAACCGTGATCGACCTTCAGAACTACGTAAACGTCGGTACGGACGCAGGCGGGAATCCGGCGGGGCTTTTAGACGTCGACGCCATCTTAACCGATCTGCATCTGCCGAAACAAGCCCGGCGTAAACGCGGCCGAACCCGTTACCCGGACGTATACGCGCTCTGCACGGCGAAGATGTACCTGTACAAAATCGACGCGGATCACGTGCGTGTGACGGTCGAAGCGGACGTCGATACACTCGGACGTTACGGTATCACGTTCCTCAAAACGACGTGGGAGCAGCAGATGAAGGGCTTCGTGGAAGGCGCAACGCCGACGCCGATCCCGCTGCCGCCCGAAACGACCCCCGCGCCCGCGGCCTCGCAAAAGCCCGCCGATCCGGACGGGTATCTGACTTCGCTTGTCGACGCAAAAGGAAACGGCCTCAATCTGCGCGCGGTCTGCGAAGCGGTGCAAAAAGAACGCGACGATTTGTGTAAGGAAATATTCGGAAACAATTATGACACAACTAAGACACAAGTTGCGTTTATAGTATTTACAAGCGGACGATACGCGAACGTGTACCGCGCAAGCTACTCCGTGACCTACAAGCCCGAGGACGGTTCGGAACCGCCGCCCGGATCGACGCTGTGGTTTACGGTCGACGTGTACAACCTCCGCCGCACCGAAGGGAAAATCCTGTTTGACGGGACCGACGTCACAATCTGCGCGAGCGAAGAGGAGAGCAAGCGGCTTCCTTCCAACGGCAAGGCGATCAAGCTCTGGGGCGGCGGCGTGCGCGCGGACGGGAAGGACGGATTCGACCTGAACGGGTTTGTGAAGTTCCCGGAACAGCCCACGAGCTACCGACTTGCAAACGGCGTCTACTGGTCGCCCACCTATGACAGGCTTGACGAGGATATGGTCTGGAGCCTGACCGCGGTGAACGGGCATTCGATGGCAAATCTGCTGCGCTACGCCCGAAAGGAAATCTACGCGCGCTACTACATGGCGTTCGACCCGAAGACGGAGCGCGAGTTTAAGGAACATTATGAATCATACGACTGGTACGAGCCCAAGGACCCGGATCTCAGCCGGCTGATGACAGAGGCGGAGCGGCAGAATATCCGGCTGCTTCGCGAGATTCAATCATTGATCGAAAAATAAGGAGAACAGTATGAAAACGATTCGCACGATCCTTGCAACCTTTGGGATTACGTCCCTGCTGTACGGACTGTTTGCGCTGATTTCGATGCGGCTGAACCCGGCGTTTACCGGACGGTCGATCTTTCAGCTTTTCCGCGATACCGGATTTGTCGCGCTCGTGATCGGCATCGGCTGCGTGCTCTCGTTCGTGATCATGACGGTCGCGATCGTCTCGTTCCGCGATGAGGGAGCGCGCAAAAAACGCGAAATCTTCGATGAAGACGACGAAGATGATTTCATCGAGGAGGAAACCGTTCCGGAGGATCGCGCCGACGAAGCGGATGAGACGTGGTCGCTCGAAACCAAACGCAAGCAGCGCCGCGCGCTGAAACACGCGGAGGAGCCGGAAGAACCGCTGCCGGATCTGTTCGCCGACGATGACGACGAACAGCCGGAGCCGCGCCTGACGCGCTCGGCCGCGTATCCCGCTTATGAACAGCCGGAACAGCCGTCGTATCCAGCTTATGAACAGCAGCCGGAGGAGGCGGAAGAACCGCTGCCGGATCTGTTCGCCGACGATGACGACGAACAGCCGGAGCCGCGCCCGACGCGCACGGCCGCGCATGCCGCTTATGAGCAGCCGGAACAGCCGGCAGATCCCGTCTATGAGCAGCCGGAACAGCCGTCGTATCCCGCCCATGAGCAGCAGCCGGAGAAGCACACGCCGGTTCTCCGCTCCTCGTTCCGCGAACGGAACGCAGAGCCGCGTGAAAGCGGATACCGCCGTGCACAGAGTTGGGATGATTCAGAATCCGCGCCGGCGACGCGGGGCATGGAGGATTCCGCCGTCCGTACGCCGGAGCAGCCTGCCGTGACGGAAGAAGCTTCCGCGCCGAAGAAATGGTGCACGCATTGCGGCAGCCGGATCGACGCGGATTCCGCTTTCTGCATCTACTGCGGCAAGCGCGTGTAAAGGAGGGCCGGGACATGAAGAATACAACGATACGCAGACTGGTCGGATGGATCGGAACGGGATTGGTTTTCCTGATTTGCGCCGTCGTAATCGCGCTGTACTTTATCCTCGGACGGAATCTGCAGCGCATCGACGTATCCCGCTACACGAACGTCACACGCAATGAAGAGGGCGGCTACGACGCGGAGCTTGACGTGGACCGGATGATCTTTGAGGAGCATCTTTCGAATCCGCCCGCCGCCGAACTGGAGAACTATCCGGAGATCGAGGTGCTGCGTGCGCTGCAGGTCAAAGTGACGGAGAGCGGCGGAGAATATGAGCTGCAGGTTTATATCCAAAAGGGAAAGGATCCCGGGATCCTGCTTGAAAAGCACGGAATCAAACTGACCAACACGCGATGGAAGCTTTCCGCGGAAGAGATCGAGAAAGCGGCGCAGCGCGGCGCAAACGCGGGTACGTCCGGCGAAATTGAACTCAATTTTTCTGATTACGTCTGTACCGAACGGATGGAAGACGGCACGTATCGCGCCGCGGTCGACACGTATCGGATGCTGGTCGACGCGAACATCGACCCTGCCGCGAATCCGGAGACCGATCTCGGCGCGCGCTCCCTGCGCAGTCTCGGCATTTCCTACGAGAAGACGGAGGACGGATATGACTTCAAGACCATCAGCTCGACGACGACCATCGAGAAAGATCTGGAAACGGCGGGGCTGAAAATCGTGAAGACGCAATGGACTTGGACGGAGGCGGAGATGGAAGCGCATCTCGGCAGCGTCACGCCGCTGCCCACCCCCAAACCGATCGAACCGGAAGCACAGGCCGGTGAAACGCCCGAAACGGCAACGGATACGCCGTCGGATCCCTCCGTCACACCGCCTTCCGCAACGGATACGCCCGCGCCGACAACGCCCGCGCCGACTACGCCCGCGCCGACCACACCTTCCGGCACATTTAACGATGTTCCCGGCAAAACGCCCGCAGCGACGCCCGCGCGCAGCGCGAACGCGATCGACACGCTGTACGGATTCGACCAGACCGACGTTCGCAAGGCAATCCGCGCGGCAAAGGAGCAGAAGTACGGCAGCGGCGCGGAAAGCGAAGTCAGTTACAACTATTTTGCGGTCGGAGACGCCTCCACGGCGCATGCAAACGTTTTCCGCATCGTCTATTCGATCAAGAAATCCGGCGCAACGGAATACCTGATCGCCGACGTTTACGATCTCGAGAAGGAGAGCGGTTATTCGACGGGCGACGTGTATCTGAAAACGGCGGCGTCGGTCAGCGCGGCAAAGAGCACCGAGGGACTCGAGGGCTACACGGTTCATACACTGCAGGGCGGGAGCATGGTTTTCCCGGAGAACGCCGGCAGAGATCCGTTCGATGCGGACGGTCTCGTCATGGCAAAGAGCCTCGAAGAAAAGGTGAGCTACGACGAGCTTTGGGACATTCCGCAGACGAAGGACCGGACGCTTCACGACCTTCTCGGCTTTGCGCGAAACGAAATGTTCGCTCGCGCCGGAAACGAGTTCAAAACGGGGAAATACTCGGAGCACTACAAGAAGTATTCCTGGTACAAGCCGACCGGCAAGGTGAGCGCCAATGATCTTGCAAAGAAGTATCCGGCAACCAAGGACAACATCGCGACGATCAAGTTTCTGGAGGATTTGATCAAGAACGGCTGAGAAAAATGCGAAAGCGGGCTTTCGGAGACTTCTCCGAACGTCCGCTTTTGATGTGAATTGCGTTTGCGGCGCATCCGGGGGGAGAGGATACACGCAAATTTTCGCGCTTTCGGGGCTTTACAAACCGGTTTGTTTCAGATATAATAATCCGGAAATCGGTGATCGGGACGAGTAGCGCGAAAACTTGCCCGGAGCGAGCCGCGTACGGTGCAAGGCGGCGGGAAAAGAAGCGTGAAAATCACCCGGGAGAGGAACGGCGAAGGCGGCGCGTACCGCTGCGTAGCCCTTCCCGCAGCCCTGCGTTAAAGGGATCAGAGCGGACAGGGGAAGCCCTGTCAACTGAGGTGGTACCGCGGAGAAACTTCGTCCTCAAATCGGACGGAGTATTTTATTTTTGGAGGACAGCATGTATAAGAAAGTAAGCACGGACATGGATTTCGTTTCCCGCGAAAAGGAAACGCTGGCGTTCTGGAAGGAGAACCGCGTCTTTGAGCAAAGCGTCGAATGGCGCAAGGGCGCGCCTGCCTTCACGTTCTTTGACGGCCCGCCCACGGCGAACGGCAAGCCGCATATCGGGCACGTACTGACCCGCAGCATCAAGGACCTGATCCCGCGTTATAAGACCATGAAGGGCTTCGACGTCCTTCGCAAGGCGGGCTGGGATACGCACGGTCTTCCGGTGGAGCTTGAGGTTGAAAAGCAGCTCGGCTTAGACGGCAAGGAGCAGATCGAGGCGTACGGGGTCGAGCCGTTTATCAAGGCGTGCAAGCAGTCGGTCTGGAAGTACGAATCCCAGTGGCGCGAAATGAGCGACCGCGTCGGGTTCTGGTGCGATATGGACAATCCGTACGTCACCTATAAGGACGATTATATCGAGTCCGAATGGTGGGCGCTGAAGACGATCCACGAAAAGGGTCTTTTGTATAAAGGACACAAGATCGTGCCGTATTGCCCGCGCTGCGGAACGGCGCTGTCGAGCCACGAGGTTGCGCAGGGCTATCACGACGTCAAGGAGGTCTCCGCGATCGCGCGCTTCTACCTCACGGACGGAAGCGGCACGGCGATCCTTGCGTGGACGACCACGCCGTGGACGCTGCCCTCGAACGTCGCGCTGTGCGTCAACGCGCACGAAACGTATTGTAAGGTCGTTTCGGACGGCAAGACCTACATCATGGCGGAAGCGCTGGTAAATACCGTACTCGGCGAAGAGGCCGAGATCGTCGAACGATTCCCGGGCGAAAGTCTCGTCGGCACCGAATACGAGCCGCTGTTCGAGCTTCCGGTGAACTTCCGCGGCAAGAAAGGCTATCGCGTCGTGGCGGACGATTACGTCACGCTGACCGACGGTACCGGCGTCGTTCATATCGCGCCGGCATTCGGCGAGGACGATAACCGCGTCGGCAAGGTCTGGGATCTGCCGTTTTTGCAGTTCGTCAACACCTCCGGCCATATGTGCGGCGGCACGCCGTGGGACGGCATGTTCGTCAAGGAAGCGGATAAGCCGATCCTGAAGGCGTTGGAAGAGAGCGGCAAGCTCTTTGCTGCGCTCCCGTTTGAGCACAGCTATCCGTTCTGCTGGCGCTGCGACACGCCGCTGATCTATTACGCCCGTGAAAGCTGGTTCATCAAAATGACCGCGGTCAAGAACAAACTGATCGCGTTCAACAAGTCCGTCAACTGGATCCCGGAGACGATCGGCGAGGGCCGCATGGGGAACTTCCTCGAAAACGTCATCGACTGGGGCATCTCGCGCGAGCGCTACTGGGGCACGCCGCTGCCCGTTTGGACGTGCGAATGCGGTCACGTGCACGTGATCGGCAGCAAGGCGGAGCTGAAACGCATGAGCCGCAACTGCCCGGACGATATCGAGCTGCATAAGCCCTACATCGACCAGGTCGAGGTCGTGTGCCCGGTATGCGGAAAGATCATGAAACGCGAGCCGGTCGTCATCGACTGCTGGTTCGATTCCGGTTCCATGCCGTTTGCGCAGTGGCACTATCCCTTTGAAAATAAGGAAGAGTTCGAGCGCCGTTATCCCGCCGCGTTCATTTCCGAGGCGGTCGATCAGACGCGCGGCTGGTTCTATACACTGATGGCGGTCGCGACCTGTCTCTTCGACAAAGCGCCGTTTGAAAACTGCGTCGTGCTGGGGCTTGTTTGCGACAAGGACGGCAAGAAGATGTCCAAGCACATCGGCAACGTCATCGCGCCTGCGGACGTACTGGACAAGCAGGGCGCGGACGCGGTCCGCTGGTACTTCTATACGGCCTCCGCGCCGTGGCTCCCGTCGCGCTTCTCGGGCGAGGCGGTCAGCGAATATCAGCGTAAGTTCATGAGTACCATCTGGAATACCTACGCGTTTTACGTGCTCTATGCCGACATCGACGGGTTCGATCCGACCAAGCACAGCCTGAAGCGTGAGAATCTTTCTCTCATGGATCGCTGGATCCTATCAAGACTGCAGACGCTCACAAAGCGCGTGGACGGCAATCTCGAAGCGTTCCGCATCACCGAAGCGGGCAGAGAACTGATCGACTTTGCGGACGAGCTTAGTAACTGGTACGTGCGCCGCTGCCGCGAGCGCTACTGGGGTTCGGAGATGACCGACGACAAGGAAGCCGCGTATATGACGCTCTATACGGTATTGAAGACCGTAACGCTTTTAACCGCGCCGTTCTGCCCGTTCATGACGGAGGCGATCTATCAGAACATCGTGCGCTCGGTCGACGAAACCGCGCCGATCTCCGTGCATCTTTGCGATTACCCCGCGGCGGACGATTCGTTCATTGACACGGCGCTTGAAGACGAAATGAGCAAGGTTCTGAACGTCGTGACGATCGGCAGAAGCGCAAGAAGCAGCGCGGCGCAGAAGACCCGTCAGCCGCTTCAAAAGATGTACGTGCAGGGCGTCACGCTCTCCGAACGCGCCGCCGCGATCGCTTCCGAGGAGCTGAACGTCAAGGAGATCGAATTCATCGAGAACGCCGACGCGCTGATGAGCTACAAGGTGAAGCCGCAGCTTCGCACGCTCGGTCCGCGCTACGGAAAGCTGCTCGGAAAGATCTCCGCGCATCTTGCGGAAAACGGCGACGCGATCGTACGCGCACATCACGCGGGCGAAACCTACTCGTTCGAGATCGACGGTACGGAGGTCGTGCTGTCGGCGGACGACGTGCTCGTATCCACGCAGCAGAAGGAAGGACTCGTTTCGGAGCAGGGCAACGGCGTAACGGTCGTGCTCGATACGAACCTCACGCCGGAGCTTCGGGAAGAGGGTCTGATGCGCGAGCTTGTTTCGAAACTGCAGACGATGCGTAAGGAAGCGGGCTTCGAGGTCTCCGATCATATCCGTGTAGGTTTTGAACACGGCGGAGAAGCGGCAAGAGTGCTTCAGAAGTATGCGGACAGCGTCAAAGCGGACACGCTTGCAGAGCGCATCGAGGAAGGTTCGTTCGGTTATACGAAGGACTGGGAGCTGAACGGAAACGCGATCACGCTTTCCGTCGAACGGCTCTGACAGGAAACGAAAGGGAGCGGCCATGCGCGTACTGATTATCGAAGACGAAAAGAATCTTGCGGAAACGCTGCAGCAGATGCTGAAGCAGAACCGCTTCGACAGCGACGCGGCGTTCGACGGCGAGTCCGGGCTTTCCTATGCGCGGGAAGGATCGTACGATCTGATCATCCTCGACGTGATGCTGCCCAAGATGAACGGCTTTGCGCTCGTGGAGCAGCTTCGCAAGGAAGGCGACGCAACGCCGGTGCTGATGCTGACCGCAAAATCGAGCGTGGAGGATTACGTGCACGGGCTGGATCTCGGCGCGGATTACTACCTCACCAAGCCGTTTGAAATGCAGGAGCTTCTGGCATGCGTGCGCGCGCTGACGAGAAGACGCGGCGAGGTCGTGATGGACGAGCTCAAATTCGGCGATCTCGTGCTGAATAAATCGACCTGCGAGCTTTTGTGCGGCGAACGCTCGATGCGGCTCGGCAAGAAGGAATTCTCGATCATGCATATCCTGATGATGAACGGCAACGTCGTCGTCAGCAAGGATGAGCTTCTGAAGCGCGCATGGGGCGTTGGCACCGAAGCGGAGGACAACAACGTCGAGGTCTATATTTCGTTCCTGCGCAAAAAGCTGCGCTTTCTGCATACGAACGTACAGATCGACACGCTGCGCAAGTTCGGGTATAAGCTCATCGAGGGCGGGAAATGATCCGCCGTCAGCACCGCCGGTTCATCCGGAACTCGTTTCTGGCGGTCTGCGGCATTCTGCTCGTCATCTTTCTGATCATCGCAGCCATGATGGTGCAGTTCGTCGACAGCAGCATCGAAAACGAGCTGGTGTCTCTGATTCACTTCACGAGCGGCGGGCTTTTGGAAACGGAAGATAACGAAAAGGAAGACGTCGATCTCGCAAAGGAGCTCGGAATGGACGGTCCGCGCGACGCGACCGTCGGCGGCACGCGGTTTCCGACCTATCTGTTCCAGATCGTGCAGGCGGCGCCGGACCCGGAAGCGACCGGACTTTTACCGAACGATCAGATCCTGCAGATCCGCGGCGAGCGCTCCTATCTGGACGATGAGGATTCCTGGCGGGTCCTGCTCGACGAGATGCTGAAAAGCACGAAACGGATCGACCGGATCGAGAGCGAAGAATTCTGCTACATGGTGGATCGCAGCGGACAGACGATTCACATCGCAATCGTCGATTACAGCGGATACAGCCGGTTTTTAAGCCGCCTGCTGATCGCCGGAATCGGCCTGATTCTGGGCTTTGCCGGCACGTTCTACCTGCTGCTGCGGTTTTCGGCCAATATCTTTCTCGGCCCTGCCGAACGCGCGTGGGAGAGCCAGGAACGATTCGTCGGCGACGCGTCGCACGAAATCAAGACGCCGCTTGCGATCATCCTGTCTACGGCGGAGCTCGGCACGTCCGACGACGCGGAAGAGAACGACCGTCGCTTCGGCGTGATCCGCGACGAGGCGCGCAGAATCAATCTGCTGATCACGCGCATGCTCGAATCCACACGGATCAGAAGCATCGCGGCGCAGCAGCGCAGCAACAAGGTGTTTTCGCTGTCCGACGCGCTGACCGAATGCGCGCTGCGCTATGAATCGCTCCTGTATGAGCAGGGCGTAACGCTGTACAGCGACGTCGGGGAATACCTGTATGCATTTGCCGATGAGAACGCGTTCAAGCAGGTAATCAGCGCGCTGCTGGACAACGCGGGCAAGTATACGCCGAAGGGCAGAATCGCCCGGATGACGACGCATAAGAAGCGCAGAAAGGTGATTGTAACCGTGCGCAGCGAGGGTGTCGGCGTCGGCGAGACGGAGCGGGCGAACATTTTCAATCGCTTCTACCGTGCCGACGAGGGACGCGCGCACGTCGAGGGCAGCTACGGGCTCGGACTTGCGATCGCGAAGAACCTGATCGAAACGATGGGCGGCTCGATCCGCTGCGAAAGCGACGGGGAAACGTTTACGGACTTCATCGTCACGATGCGCGCCGTTCGCCCGCCGAAAAAAGCATAAGACAAAAAAAGCGGGCAAGTCAGCTTGTCCGTTTTTTGTTCGGGATCGTTATTCAACGACTTCGCCGCGGACCTTCACACGGCCGCCGTCGGGGCAGGACGCTTCGAAAAACAGAACGCGCTCGTCCCCGTGATCGAGAGAGCCGCCGTTTAGGAGCGCATAAACCTGCGGATAGATCGTGCTCCACAGCTCGTGGCAGAGCGGCGGGCAGACGTTTTCGACGAGGAACGTATCCCCGGCGGCGCAAAGCCGGTCGCGGCAGCGGCTTTCCAATACGGTGATCAGAACTTGTTTCATGTCAGCCTCCTGTTCCGTCTCCATGATAGCAAAACCGCGGACGGCTGTCAATTCGCTTCCGGGAACGGAAAGATCGTTGATTTTTCCGGTTGACAAACGAAAAGCTTGTGGTATAATGTTTCTATCTTTGAGGCGAATTCGGAAGCAGTAGCGCGAACCGACTTTTCAAAGCGAGCGGCGGAGGGTGTAAGCGCCGCGAAAAGCACACGTGAAGACCGCCGGAGGATCAAAGCGGGCCCGCCCGTTACAGCGGAACAGAGCACCAAACAGGGTGGAACCACGTTATTTGACGTCCCTCGTATTTCGAGGGACGTTTTATTTTACAAAACATACGGAGGTATATAGTATGATCATCACGTTTCCCGACGGCTCGAAGCGGGAATTCGAGAACGGCATGAGCGCGTTGGATATCGCGGGCGCGATTTCGAACGGTCTAAAAAAAGCGACTCTTTGCTGCGCGATCGACGGCCGGCGCGCGGACGCGTTCCGTCCGATCGAAAAGGACTGCGAACTGAAGCTTCTGACGTGGGAGGACGAGGACGGACGCTGGGCGTACCGTCATACCGGCTCGCACATCCTCGCGCAGGCAGTCAAGCGTCTCTGGCCGGAAACGAAGCTCGCCATCGGGCCCGCGATCGCGGACGGTTTCTATTACGACTTCGATTCCGAGCACTCCTTCACGCCCGACGATTTCAAAACGATCGAAAAGGAAATGGAGCGCATCGTCAATGAGAACCACAAGCTCGAGCGGTTCGAGCTTCCGCGCGAAGAGGCGATCGCGTTCATGCGGGAAAAGGGCGAGCCCTATAAAGTGGAGCTCATCGAGGACCTTCCAGAGGACGAAACGATCAGCTTCTATCGGCAGGGCGAATTCGTCGACCTGTGCGCCGGCCCGCACGTCGCATCCACCGGCAAGGTCAAAAATATCAAGATTATGAGCCTTGCGGGCGCGTACTGGCGCGGTTCCGAAAAGAACAAGATGCTGCAGCGCATCTACGCCACCGCGTTTGCGAAGAAGGAGGATCTCGAAGCGTACATCACCCGCATCGAGGAAGCAAAAAAGCGCGACCACAGAAAGCTCGGCAGAGAGCTGGGTCTCTTTATGACCGACGAGCTTGTGGGCAAGGGCATGCCGATGTTCCTTCCGAAGGGATACACGCTGTGGCGCATCCTGGAGGATTACATCCGCGATCGCGAGATCAAGACCGGCTATCAGCACGTTCTGACGCCCTGCATCGGCACGGTCGAGCTTTATAAGACCTCGGGCCACTGGGACCATTATCAGCAGAACATGTTCCCCCCGATGAACGTCGAGGATGAAACTTACGTGCTTCGCCCGATGAACTGCCCGCATCACATGCGCATCTACGCGAATTCGCAGCATTCCTACCGCAATCTGCCGGTCCGAATCGGCGAGATCGCGCACGATTTCCGCTACGAGGCGTCCGGTACACTGAAAGGCATCGAGCGCGGGCGGCATTTCTGCCAGAACGACGCGCACCTGTTCGTAACGCCCGAGCAGATCAAGGACGAATTCGCGAAGGTTGTCGATCTGATCTTCTCGACCTACAAGGATTTCGGCATCACCAACTACCGCTGCGCGCTTTCGCTGCGCGATCCCGCGGACAAGGTGAAATATCACGATGACGACGAGATGTGGAACACCGCCGAGAACGCGCTGCGCGACGTTTTGAACTCGCTCGGGCTCGAATACACCGAGGAGATCGGCGAAGCGGCGTTCTACGGTCCGAAGCTCGACGTGTACGTGACCCCGGCCGTCGGCGCGGAGTACACGCTTTCGACCTGCCAGCTCGACTTCTGTCTGCCGGCACGGTTCAACCTGACCTACATCGACAAGGACGGCAAGGAGCGTACGCCGGTCGTGCTGCACCGCGCGATCCTCGGTTCTTTGGACCGCTTCATGGCGTATCTGATCGAGGAAACGATGGGCGCGTTCCCGACCTGGCTTGCGCCGGTGCAGGTGAAGGTGCTGACCATTACCGACCGCGCAAACGACGCGGCGCAGGCAGTTATGGACCGTCTGGAAAGCGTCGGCGTGCGCGCGGAGATCGATCTCCGGAACGAGAAGATCGGCTTCAAGATCCGCGAGGCGCAGATGATGAAGATTCCGTACATGCTCGTGATCGGCGATAAGGAAGCCGAAAACGGCACGGTCGCCGTGCGTTCGAGAAGCGAAGGCGACCTCGGCACCATGCCGGTCGACGCGTTCGCTGCAAAGATCCTCGAAGAAATCAAGAACAGATCCAGATAACAGAACGGTATAACCCGCGGGATCCCCGGCTTATTTGCAGGGGATCCTTTACCTTTTACGCAGCCCTTGACGATTGGACAAAAAATGCGTAAAATGGAAATATGGAAAATTCTAATCGAACCCAACCGACCGATCTTCGATGGCTGCTTGCGCTCTGCGCCGCGGGAGGCACGCTTCTTCTGGCGTTTGTGCCGTCCGACGCATGGCAAAACGGCGCAGCGTCACCGGAGAAACAGCTTGCCGCAGTTCTTGTAAAGCAGTTTCTGACGGTTTTTCTGATGCTGATCGTTCCCGCGCTGTGGGCAAGGCTTGCGCATCGCACGACGCCGTGGGTTCTGACGGGGCTTGCCGCGCTTGCGTACGGCTGCGGGGTGCTTTTTTGCGGCAGCGCTTCGGACGCGCTGTTTACGGTCCTGCTGATCGCGCTCCCGGGGATCGGGCTGTATTTCCTGCAGCGGTACAAGCTCAGCAATTTCCGAACGGTGCTGTATGAATCGGTTCTGATCCTGATCGCGCTGTTCGGGTACGCGTGCCTGCCCGATCTGATCCGCAAAGGCGATGCGTACGCCGGCGCACAATGGGTCATCGGACTGTATGAAAAGACGTTCACGGGAATCGGCGCTTCAGCGTCCGATCCCGCCGTCGCACAGCTCGTCTCGGCGATGCGGGAGTCGATCGGCGTCTATAAGATGAACGCCGGCGCGATCTGCGTTCCGCTGCTGCTGACGTTTGCAATGGTCTGCGGGCTTAGCAACACGCTGTTTTCGCACCTGATGAACCGGCGCGGCGGCGTGGCGCTTGTCGGACTTCCACCGTTTCATCAATGGCGCTGCGAACGCTGGTACGTGATCCTGACCGCGGGGCTTCTGATCGTCACGCTGCTCATGCGGATGGCCGGAGCGCAAAACGGAGACGCGCTGGCGGCCGTTGCGGAACCGCTTTGGAGAATGCCCTGCGCGCTGGCGGGGCTGAGCACGGTGCGCAAGCTTGCGATGCTTGCGAGAAAGAAATGGGTTTTCTGGGTCATAGTCGTCTTGATGGTTCTTCTGCCGACGATGACCGTGCTGCTTTTGACCGCGATCGGCATGTTGTCGTCGCTGCGCAAACCTATTAACGTCGGAGAGGACGGTATTCGGAAATGAAGCAATACAGCGGGATTCTGATCGCATTCGGATCGATTCTTGCAGTCGGCGCGGGTGCAATCGCCCTGATCGGGCATCAATACGTCGTCGCGCTGGCGGTGTTCGGCGTCGGGCTCGTCTGGCTCGGCGTGATGGCGCTGCTGCTGAATTACCTCGCCAAAAAACAGCAGGAAAAGATGGACCGCGTGTTCCGGGAGAACGACGGCGCCGTGGTGACGCTTGCGCAGAACATTTCGATTCCCTGCGCGATTGTGGACGTTTCCGGGCGGATCACCTGGCGGAACAACGCGTTTCTGACCCTGTTTGACGGGCAAAACGTGCATGACATCGTTCCCGATTTTGACGGGGAGAATCCGATCCGCACGCTGCAGATCGATTACAACGGCAGCAATTATCAGGTCATGAACATGCTCGTGATGCGGGAACACGAAAAGCGGCTGATCTTCCAGTACTGGCTTGACCGGACGGAAGCAGCGCATTATCAGCGCCTGTATTCCGAGCAGCGGCCGTACGTGGCGATGATCTTTGTCGACAATTATGAGGAGCTTTTAAGCGATACGCAGATCCACAGCACCGCGGTGCTCGCGGAGGTCGAACGGCTGATCGCGGACCTGAGTAAACGCCTCGGCGGGCTGTACCGCCGGTATGACAACGGACGGTTTCTCCTCGTTCTGGAAGCAAAGCAGATGCAGCAGCTTGAGCAGGAACGCTTTGCGATTCTGGATCAGGCGCATCGCATCGAAACGGGCTCGTCGTCCGAGGTTTCGCTGTCGATCGGCTTCGGCATCGCGCCGCGGCTCGCGCAGTCCGAACAAGACGCGCGCCGCGCGATGGAGCTGGCCTTGGGGCGCGGCGGCGATCAGGTCGTCGTAAAGGACGGCACGGATTACCGGTTCTACGGCGGCAAGCGGCAGCACGATCCGCGGCAGTCGCGCGTTAAGGCGAGGCTGTTCTCGAAGGCGCTGTTCCAGCTCTTTGAAAACAGCGGCGACGTGTTCATCATGGGACACCGCAATTCCGACATGGACTGCGTCGGCGCGGCGCTCGGCGTGATGACCTGCGCGAACCACGTCGGCACGCACGCCTATATTGTGCTCGACACCGTGAACACGACGATCGAGGATGCGGTGCATACGCTGGAACGGTCCGGCGCGGGGTCGCTCATCATTCGCCCCGATCAGGCGGCTGAAATGATGAAGGAGGATTCCGTGCTTGTCGTGGTGGATACGCAGCGCGCGTCCAACACGGTTGCGCCTGAACTGCTGAAAATGACCGAGCACATCGTTTTGATCGACCATCACCGCCGCAGCGCGGACTACATCGACAACGCTACGCTGCACTATCTTGAGACGCGCGCGTCGAGCGCGAGCGAGATGGTGACGGAGGTCATCCAATACTTTGCGGACAATGTCAAGCCTGCGGCGTTTACGTGCAGCGCGCTGCTCGCCGGCATTACGGTGGACACGAAGCAGTTTGCGTTCAACGTCGGCTCGCGCACGTTTGACGCGGCGGGGTACCTCCGCCGCAACGGCGCGGACCTGAGCTCGGTCAAGCAGATGTTCCAGAACGATTATCAGAGCTACGTACGCTGCGCAAACGTCGTTGAACGCGCAACGATCCGCAAGAGCGGCATTGCGATCTCGGTATGCGACAAGAACGCGCCGGACGGTCAGCTCCTTGCGGCGCAGGCGGCGGATGAGCTTTTGGGTATCCGCGGCATCTATGCGGCGTTCGTGCTTGCGGAAAACGACGAGATGGTAGCAATCTCCGGCAGAAGCTACGGACAGATCAACGTACAGGTCATTCTCGAACGCTTAGGCGGCGGCGGACATCTGACGATGGCCGGCGCACAGCTTCGCGGCGCAACCTCCGATGAGGCGGTCGCGCGGCTCGAGGAGGCCATCGACTGGTATGAACAGGAGAATCCCGAGAAATAGGAAAGGACGGATCGGACAATGAAGGTATTGCTTTTGGAAGACGTAAAGGGCAGCGGCAAGAAGGGCGAAGTGGTCAACGTCAGCGACGGGTACGCGCGCAACTTCCTGCTTCCGCGCAAGATGGCGGAACCCGCGGACGCACAGGCGATCAACGCGGCGAACATTCAGAAGAGCGCCGCGCAGCACAGAAAATTTACCGCCGGCGTAAAGGCGCGCGAGATCGCGCAGTCGCTGGAGGGGCACTCCATCCGCGTCAAGGCACGCGTCGGAGAGAACGGCAAGCTGTTCGGCACGGTTTCCGGCAAGGAGATCGCGACGGCGCTGAAGGAGCAGAAGGGCGTGGACGTGGATAAAAAGAAGATCGCGGTCGATCCGATCCGCGCGCTCGGGGAATACACCGCGAAGCTTTCGCTGTTCGAAGGCATTTCCGTAACGGTCAAGGTCATTGTCGAGGAATAAATGGAACAAACGACGATTGAGAGCCTGCCCCACAGCATAGAGGCGGAACGCTCGGTTCTCGGCGCGATGCTGCTGGACGCGGGCGCGCTCGACTCCATGCTGGAGCAGTTAAAATCGGACGATTTTTATCAGGATGCGCACGCAAGCATCTTCGAAGCCATGCGCTCGATTCGTCAGGCGGGCAACGCGGTTGACGTCGTGACGCTTTCGAACGCGCTTGAGCGCGCCGGAAAGCTCGAAAGCGCGGGCGGGCTCGTGTATCTGACCGATCTGATGAGCTTCGTTCCGACGACGGCGAACGTGCAGCATTACGGCAGAATCGTCGAGGAGCACAGCATCCAGCGCGCTCTGATCCGCGTGGGCAACGATATGATCCGCGACGGCATGAACGACCGGCGCGACGTGGAGGACTCCTTAAACGACGCGGAGCGCAAAATCTACGATATCTCCATGCGCAAGACCGAGGATACGCTTTCCCCGGCAAGCGAGATCGTTCCGAACACGATCTGCCAGATCGGCGAGATCGCCAACCGCAAGGGCAAGCTCACCGGCATTGCGACCGGGTTCTCGAAGCTTGACCGGCTGACGAACGGCTTGCAGAAGAGCGACCTCATCATTCTTGCGGCGCGTCCCGCCATGGGTAAATCCGCGTTCGCAATGAATATTGCACAGTACGCTGCCCTGCACGACAACCGCTCGGTTGCGGTGTTCTCACTCGAAATGAGCAAGGAGCAGCTCATGATGCGCATCATGTGCACCGAGGCGTCCGTGGACTCGCAGAAGATCAAGGACGGGTCGCTGGACGATACGGAGATGCAGCGGCTGATCGAAACGTCGTTACCGCTGCAGGGAAGCAAGCTCTTCATTGACGATTCCGCCGGCGCAACGGTTGCGAGCATTCGATCGAAGTGCAGAAGACTGAAGGCGCAGCACGGGCTTGATCTCGTGATCATCGACTATATGCAGCTCATGCAGGGCGTGGGCGGCGGCAGCCGAAAGAACGACAACCGGCAGCAGGAGATTTCCGACATGACGCGTGCCATGAAGCTTTTGGCGCGTGAGCTTGATCTTCCGATTATTTTGCTTTCGCAGCTCAACCGCGGACCCGAAATGCGCCAGGATCACCGCCCGATGATCAGCGACCTTCGCGAATCCGGGTCAATCGAGCAGGACGCGGATATGGTCATCCTGCTGTACCGCGCGGCCGTCTATGACGACACGGCGGGCAACGAGAGCGAGGCGATCGTGGCAAAGAACCGTCACGGCCCGATCGAGACCTGCAAGCTCGTCTTCCAGGGCGAGTACACGCGTTTCCGAACGCTTGCCGAAGAATAAAAATCGGTCTGTTGAAAGCCTCGTTTCAACAGACCGTTTTTTTAGCACCGCATAAATGCTTCGCGTTTTGCGGACGGCGGTTTTGAGAGAAGTCAGATCCGCCGCATATGCCGCCGGATCTGACAGGTTTGCAGGAACGGTTCTTCAGCATGCGTTAACCTTCCGGTGAAGGAATCGTTTCCGATGCATTGTTCGCGCGGTCGGGCGCCGGCTCGGGCTTTTTGTTCCGGCGGAGCAGGTCATACAGCACCGGGATGATGAACGCGGTCGTCAGCGTCGCGTAGGAAAGACCGCCGATGCAGACGATCGCAACCGGCTGCACGATCTCGGCACCGGTGCCGAACCCGATCGCAAGCGGTAAAAGCCCGAGAATGGTCGTCAGCGCGGTCATCAAAACCGGGCGGAGGCGGATCACGGTCGCCTTCACGATCGCCTCGCGCTTATCGATGCCCTCTTCACGGAAGCGGTTTGCACAGTCGACGAGCACGATGCCGTTATTGACCGCAATGCCGACCAGCATGATGAAACCGATCATCGGCACGATACCGACCTCCGTGCCGGAGATCCACAACGCAAGGAATCCGCCCGCAAACGCCAGCGGAACGGTACCGATAACGATGAACGGCGAGAGCAGTGACTGGAACTGCGCGACCATGATGAGATAGATGATCAGAACACCGAGCAGCAGCATCCACACGAGATCTTTGAGAGCGCTGTTGATCGCTTCGTTTTGTCCGTCGAAAACCACCATACTGCCTGCCGGAAGCGAAACGGAATTGACCGCTTTTTCAACGGCGCTGCTCATCAGCGTGACGTTTCTGCCTTCTTCGAGCGCGGCGGTGATCGTGACACATCGCCGCTGATCGGTGCGTGAAATCGACGCGAGCGACTGCGTTTCGGTGATTTCGGCGATGTCCTTTAGCTTTACGGTTTCCACCGACTGATCGAGCCGCGTGACGCTGAATTCGAGGTTTTCGAGCGCCGCTTTGGAATGCGGGACGCCGGAGTCGGCGATAACGGAAACGTCCAGCGTGGTCGCGTTTGAGGAGACGGAGGTGGTGGAGGCGGAGGTTTTCAGAACGGCCGCAAGCTTCAGGTACGTTTCCGCAACGGTCAGTCCGTGATCGGCGGCCTTTTTCTTGTCCACGGAAACGTGCAGCGTCGGCATCGTTTCGTCCGCGTCGCTGCTGACCTCGGCGACGCCGTCCACGCCGCGCAGCGCTTCGGCGATCTGCTTCGCGCCGTTCGACAGCGCGTCAAGATCGTTTGCGTACAGCGTAATCGAGATATCTTCGCCTGAAAGCGAGCCGGAGAAGTTCATCGTGCTCATGCCCGCGATCGTATACGGATGCGCTTCTTTGAGCGGCGAGAGCGCTTCGTCGAGCTGCTTGCGGATGGTCAGGCTCGACAGGCTGCTGTGCTCATCAATCAGACCGTAGATCGTCAGCTCGGAAACGTCCGTGCTCTGCGTGTCGCCGGACAGACCGAGAATCGAGGCCACGCCGCCGCCGAGCATGCCGCCCGCGTCCGAAAGCCCCGGTACGGTATACATGATTTCCATGAACTCGTCGGCGATCTCTGTGGCTTCCGCAAAGCTCGTGCCTTTTTCCAGCGGGACGGTTACCGAGATCTGCTTGCCCCCGCTTTCTGGGAACATGGTGAATCCGCGACGGATGACCATGAAGGCGGAGCCGAACAGGATCACAAGCGCCAGGATCAGCGCGACCGCGCGATGACGAAGGGAGAAGCGCAGCGCCTTTTCAAACGCCGCAAGCAGTTTTTTGCTGCCTTTGCCCTGCGGCTTAACGGGACGGCGCATGACGCCGGTCACCATTGCGGGGATGACCGTAATCGCCACGATCAGGCTCGCGAGCAGCGAGTAGGTGACGGTCAGCACCATATCCATAAAGATCTGGCGCGTTAAGCCCTGCACAAACAGAATCGGCACGAACACGCAGATGGTCGTCAGCGTCGAAGCGGTGATCGCGCCGCCGACCTCCTTCACACCCTGTACGGCAGCCTCTTTGACGGAAACGCCCTCGCTGCGGAGCCGGTAGATGTTTTCGATGACGACGATTGAGTTGTCCACCAGCATGCCGATGCCGATGGCAAGGCCGGACATGGAGATGACGTTCATCGTCACGCCGGAGAAATACATCAGCACGAGCGCGAACAGCACGGAGACCGGAATTGAGATGCCGACGATCAGCGTGGGTCTCAGATCGCGCAGGAAGAGGAAGAGGATGATGATCGCGAGCGCCGCGCCGATCAGCAGGTTCTGCACGACCGACGAAATCGCCATATGGATAAAGTCGCCCTGGCTCATCAGCGACGTAAAGGAAAGCCCCGGATACGTCTTTTCAAGCTCGCGGAAGCGCGCTTCGACGTTGTCGGAAACGGTTGCCGTCGCATAGGCGGACTGCTTTGAAAAGGAGAGCAGAACGCCGTTCTCACCATTGATTTTTGCGTACGTGCTGCCGGTATTGTCAATCAGCCGGATCTCGGCGATATCGCCGAGCGCGATCGTTTCCACGGATCCGATGCCCGGCGAGAAGAGCGGGATTTTTTCGAGGATCTCCACGTCCTCGATCTCGTCGCCGACCGAAACGAGCCATTGCACGCCGCCGTCGGAGAGATACCCTGCGGGCATGGAGAAGTTCTGCGCCGACAGGAGATTCGCAACCATGTCCTTGTTCAGAAGGGTATGCAGGTTTGCCGCGTCCTTTGCGGCGGCAAGCTGTTCCGCGGCGGCTTTCTCCGCCTGCTCAAGCTGCGTTTTCCCTTTTTCGAGCTCCCGCTCGCCGAGCGCAAGCGCTTCCATGCCCTGGTCGATCGCCTTTTGCGCCGCGTTCAGTTTGCCGTAGACGCTGTTCTTCTTCTTGTTCAGCTCCGCGCGTCCGTTTTCAAGATCGAGCTTGCCGCTCTCCGCCTGCGAAAGCAGTTCCTCCACGGTGGAGACGCCCTCTTCAAGCTGCGGGATCGCTGCCTCGAGCGCGTCGATCGTTTCGTCGAGCGTATCGCGGGTGACGCCGTTTTCCTGAAGCTGCGTGTCGATGGCGGAAAGGCCGTCCTCAACCGCCTTGTATTCGCTGCTCGTTTTGATGGCTTCGATATAACTCTGTTTCTGTTCTTCGGTAAGGCTCGGGTCATTTTCGATGGCCGTGATCGACTGGTCGAGCATCGCTTTTCCGGCGTCGAGCGTACGGATCGCAACCTTGATTGCCCAAAGCTGCGCGCGCAGGGAACGCGCCGTTTCAAGCTGTTCGGTCAGCGTGCCGTGCTGTTCGTTCAGTTCCTTGATCGCGTTGTCGAGCTCAGCGCTCGCGTTGTTCAGCTCTTTTTCCGCGCGATTGAACTCATTGCCGGCCTGCTGGCGTCCCTTATTGAGGTCGGACTGGCCTTCTTCGAGCTTTTCACGGTTCTCGTTGAGCTCCTTCTCTCCGTCCGAAACCTTTTGGCGCGCCTCCTCAAGATCCTTGGTCGCCTCTTCGAATTCGTCGTCGATCGCGGAAAACAGCTTTTCATTTAAAGCATCGATCTTATCGTCGTCGAGCGCAATCTCGACCTTTCGTTCGATGAGACCGGAGGCCGTGACGGATGCAACGCCGGTGACGCCTTCAAGCCGGGGCATCAGCGTATCGCGGACGAAGGCGGACAGCTCGAGCGAGTCCTTGTCCTTTGCATAGACGGCAGCGACGGTGACCGGGATCAGATCGGAGCTCAGCTCCATCATGACCGGCGTGCCGATTGCATCGTCCCAGGACGCCGTCAAGAGCCCGATCGCCTTCTGCACGTCGATCGAGGCCATGTCGACGTTGGTTCCGTTTTCAAACGTCAGGTAAACCGTGGAATAGTTTTCGCTGCTTTTTGACTGCACGGAGCTGATGTGGTCGACGGCGGACATCGCCTGCTCCAGCGGCTTTGTGACGTTCGCCTCGACCTCCTCCGGCGAAGCGCCTGGATAGGCCGTGAACAGCACGATGTACGGGAAGCTCATATCCGGCAAAAGATCCGGCGTCATCTTCCCGACGGAAACGTACCCGAGCACCAGCACCAGTATGACCACAACCAGCACGGTAAACGGTTTTTTTACACTGTATTTTGCAAACATAGCGGGATCTCCGTTCGCGGGATGGATAAACCATCCCATTATGATTTCTTATTATATCACGGATCGGTTCGAATGAATGTGTAAAGAATGTGAATCTTCACGGTCGTAAACTTTTTCCCGCGGGGTTGTATGTACGGTGCGCGATATGGTATACTGAAATTCAGGGAGAGAGAAAAGGAATCCGCATGAAGGAAGAAACGAAACACGCTCTCAAAAACAAACTTCCCATATGGCTCGTCTGCGTCGCCGGGATCGCGGTGCTGTCCGCCGCGTATATCCGCTGGCGCGCCGACACGAATCCGTCCGTTGCCGGCAACGCGGCGGCGGTCTGTTCGCTCGTGCTTTTTATCGTCGGCTGCTGCCGGTTCGTTCCGGGTTTTCTGTCGTTCCGCAGCGCGCCGACCGATGAAGGCCTTTTCAAGCCGGAGCCGAAGCATATCCTGCTCGGCGTGGCGGGGATTGCCCTTGCGGTTGAGCTGCTGCTGTTTGCGGCGGTTACCGGTCTGCTGCGGAAGGCCTACGGCAACGGTTTTACGTTCCGCGGCGCGATCGAGTTCTGGCGCTCGCTCGACAGTCAGCATTACCTCGATATCACCCGCGAGTGGTACCTCTCCGACGGCGACTGGGGCCGTGTGGTACAGCTCGTGTTCCTGCCGGGCTACCCGCTTGCCGTGTATCCGCTGTACCGCATCATCGGCAGCGATATCATCGCGGGGCTCGTCGTTTCCGGCATTGCGTTTCCTGCGGCGTGCTGTGTGCTTTACCGCTTGCTCCGGCTCGATTATGACTGGCAGAAAGCGCTGCGCGCGGTCGTTCTGCTGCTTTTGATGCCGGGCGGGTTCTTCTTCCTTGCGCCGATGAGCGAAAGCCTGTATCTGCTGCTCGTGCTGTCCGCGCTGCTGTGCATGCGCAAAAAGCATTGGCTGCTTGCGGGACTTTTGGGCGCGTACGCTTCCTTTACGCGCACCGTCGGGCTGCTTCTGGTTGCGCCGATGATCCTTGAATGGGCGCGCGCGTTCCCCGGAAAAGGGAAACGGCTTGCGTGGATCAGGGACGTGATTCCGGCGCTGCTCGTGCCGGTCGGTTTTCTTGCATATCTTTGGATCAACCGCACCGTTTCCGGCAACGCGCTGCAATTTCTCTATTATCAGGAGCATCATTGGAGCCAGAAACTCGGCTGGTTTTTCAATACCGCTTCGTATCAGACGGAATACCTGCTGGGCAGCATCGAAGAGGGCAATCGCTATAACGCGCTCGGACTGTGGCTGCCGAACCTCGTCTGGCATTTCGGCACGCTGCTGCTCTTTGCGATCACGGCGAAAAAGCTTCGCTCGAGCTATGCCGCATGGTTCATCGCGTACTTTGCGATCGCCATCGGCACGACGTGGCTGCTGTCCGGTCCGCGCTATCTGCTTTCCATGCCCGCCGTGGCGATGATGCTTGCCGCCGTCACCGAAAAGCGCTGGCAGAAGATCGCCGCCGTACTCGTTTTGCTGCCGTTTTCCGCATTCTATCTGTACGCGTTCGTCTCCCGCTGGCAGGTTTGGTAAAACGCTTCGCTTCCGGCGTGCGTTTCGCCGCGCGCCTAGGGATCGTTGTCCGCCGGGCGGCGCAGAGTGTCAAATGCACCGCGCATGTCGCCGCGCCTGACGGATTGATTTTATACGATACGTGCGTCCGGCGGTCGGACGCGTTTTTTTGAATTTCATGCTTGACAAACGAGGAAAAACCGGTATAATGGAACGAGTGTAAAGGAAAAACACTTTACAGATTCGGAGCATCGTATGGAACGATTGTTTGAGCTCGGAATGCTTTTGGATCGCTACGAGCCGCTGCTGACCGAACGGCAGAAAAGCATCCTGCGCCAGTACACGGACGAGAACTGTTCGCTTTCGGAGATCGCGGAGCGCGAGGGCATCTCGCGGCAGGGTGTGCGCGACATTTTAAATCGTGGGTCGAATCTGCTGCATGAGACGGAAGCGGCCGTGGGGCTCGTGCGCAAGGAAGCGCGGCAGACGGCGAAGATCCGGGCGTTCCGCAACCGGTTTAAAGACGTACCCCTGCGCGACGAGGATCGCGCGGCGTTTGAAGGGTATCTCGCTGAATTAGCGGGGATATGGGAGGACGAAGATGGCGTTTGAAGGCATTTCTTCCAAACTGCAGAACGTTTTTAAGAAGCTGACCGGAAAGGGGAGGCTTAGTGAACGCGACGTCAAAGAAGCGATGCGCGAGATCAAGCTTGCGCTCCTTGAGGCGGACGTCAACTTTCTCGTCGTCAAGGATTTTGTAAAGCGCGTCGAAGCGCGCGCCGTCGGAACCGACGTGCTCGAAAGCCTGACGCCCGGACAGATGGTCATCAAGATCGTCAACGAAGAGCTGACTTCCTTGATGGGCAGCACGAACGCGAAGCTTGATTTCGGATCGAAAAAGCCCGCGGTCATTCTGATGTCCGGTCTGCAGGGCGCCGGCAAAACGACGATGTGCGGAAAGCTTGCCGTGCTCTTGAAGAAGCAGTACGGCAAGGCGCCGATGCTCTGCGCGTGCGATATCTATCGCCCGGCTGCAATCGATCAGTTGAAGATCGTAGGCGCAAAAGCCGAGGTTCCGGTCTATGAGAACGGTACGCAGGATCCTGTGAAGACCGCGAAGGAAGCGATCGAGGAAGCGCGCCGCACGTTCAAGGACGTCGTGATCGTCGATACTGCAGGGCGGCTGCACATCGATGAGGACATGATGGATGAGCTCAAAAAGATCCGGAATGCGCTGGAGCCGGCGGAGATCCTGCTCGTGGTCGACGCGATGACCGGTCAGGACGCGGTCAACGTCGCAAAGGCGTTCAACGAGGCGGTTCCGCTCACCGGCGTGGTGCTGACAAAGTTAGACGGCGATACGCGCGGCGGCGCGGCGCTGTCGGTGCGCGCGGTCACGGGCAAGCCGATCAAGTTTGCCGGTACGGGTGAAAAGCTCACCGACCTTGAACCGTTCCATCCCGACCGCATGGCAAGCCGCATCCTCGGCATGGGCGACATGCTGACGCTGATCGA
>JAFOTD010000025.1 GCA_017388175.1 Clostridia bacterium
AGCGGCGACGCTCCTTTTTTATGTCCGTTGACAAATCCCGCAGCTTCTCTTATACTGATTCCGAAATCACACAGGGAGGTTCCTCCATGAAAAAGATCGCTGCGATCCTGTTGATCGCCGTATTGACGCTCGGTATGCTTGTCGGATGCCATCTGAAAACGCCGGGCAGCACCTCTTCCCATTCCGGGCAGGATCCGGACGGACCGGCGCTCTCGGAACAGACTGCGAATGCAGAGGAACCGTTGACGGAGCCCGTTTCTCCGGCGGAAACCACGCCGAATCCGGCCGTGCCCGAACCTGCGTCGCCGGTTTTGCAGATTGCCATGATAACGGACGGCAGCTCGCTCGATTACGACGACATGACGCAGCTCACCTTTGCCGGTATCAAAGAATTTGCATCCGAAACCGGCAGCAGTTATTGGTATTGCATATGCGAGGATGCGTACGATACGAATAAGGTGCTCGATGCGGTCGGCGATGCGGTCAGCGACGGCGCGAACGTCATCGTCTGCCCCGGCTGGATGTTCGAGACCGGCGTTTATGAAGCGCAGAAGGCGTACCCGAACGTCAACTTCCTGCTGGTTGACGGCGAGCCGCACGACAGTTCTTACCTGTATTATGAAACGGCCGAAAACACGCACTGCATTCTGTACCGCTCGGAGGAGGCAGGCTTCCTCGCGGGCTACGCCACGGTGAAGGACGGTTACCGGAACCTCGGAATTCTTGCGGCGATAGCGGTCAATGAGGTCATTCGCTACAATTACGGTTTCATTCAGGGCGCGAATCTCGCCGCCGAGGAGCTTGGCGTCGCAGACGAGGTTACAATCCGGCTTTGGTACTGCGATCAGTTCTATTCGGATGAAAACATCGTCTCCGAAATGAAGCTCTGGTATGAGGACGGCGTCGAAGCCATCTTCGCCTGCGGCGGCGGGCTCTATCTTGGCGCATCCGAAGCCGCTGATTCATACGGCGGAAAGGTGATCGGCTGCGATTATGACGTGAGCGAATACGAACCGAACATTCTGACCTCCGCGGTCAAGTTCTACGACGAATCCGTCCGTCTTTCCCTTTGGGATCTGTACCGCAACGGCGGCAAGTGGCCCTACGAATTCGCCGGCCGGACCGTGTATCTCGGCCTCGCCGACGATTGTCTCGGACTTCCGACAATCTCCGGCGCATGGAGATTCCGTCAGTTCTCGCTTTCGGACTATAACGATATCTGCTCGCGGATTCGCCGGGGACAGGTGACCGTTTCAAACGACACGGAGTCGCTTCCGGACGTCTCCGTCAACGTCGACTATATTCCGTAACAAAAGGAGAAAGTCATGATGAAAAAAGTCATTGCGATCCTGCTGATCGCTGTGCTTGCGCTCGGCCTGCTCGCCGCCTGCGGCAGTAAAAAGAAGGATCCGTCCGAGCTGCTGATCGGTAAGTGGGAACGGATCGACGAGGAAAACGACTTCACGCATACGTGGGAATTCAAGGAAGACGGAACGATCAACATCGTCCAGAAAGGATATATGGAGTTTACAGGGCACGGCGAATATGAAGTCAACGGCGATCAGCTCACGATTTCCGACGGCGGCGGCACGTGGCCGTTTCAGGTCGACGAAGATACGCTGACGGTCTCCTTTCCTGACGGAGACTGGGTCTTCACAAGAAAATAACGGAAAATAAGGGGGCTGTCAACAGCCCCTTTTTATTGCTCTGCATGATCCGGGCAGCTCGGAAAGATCGCCGATCTCGCGGCAGGTATCCGGAAGCGTCTTCGGCCGGTCGCCCGACGACCACGTATGGACGTAGCGGCTCAAAAGTCCCGCTGCGCTCGCCCCGCCGATATCGGCGATTGCGTCGTTGCCGACCATGACCGCGTTTTCGCGGTCGATCCCGTATCGCGACAGCAGCAATTCGAAAAGCCCTATGTACGGCTTTTTCATGCCCGCGTCCGAGGACAGCAGAATCCCGTCGAACTTTTTGGCAATGCCGACCGATTCAAGCTCCCAAACCGTAAAGCACGACTGCGCGTTCGATAAAAGAAACGTCCGGTCTCCTCTCTTCTTCAGCTCGTCGAGCGTTTCAATCGCGTGCGGCATCGGTCGAATCCACAGCGTGGAGCGCTCACGAAACCGGCGCGCCAGCACCGCAGCGTTTTCCGGCTCCGCGCCGCGATCCCGTAAAAGCCGGATAAACACGTTCAAAAGTTCCGGCTCGACAAATTCAATCGGCACCTCCGGCATCTCTTCGGCGCGCTTTTGCACCTCGTCCGCGCACAGCGCAAGATACGCCGTTCGAAACGCCTCTCCGGTATACGGCGCGCCGAGCGCCGAAGCCTCCTTTGACGCCGCGTCCCAGAACGCGTCCGGCGTTTCATCCGTGCATACGTCGGCAAGCGTGCCGTACAAATCAAAGATAAAATCCATCGTTTCCCCTCATTCCAGATACCGGATGCCGCACTCCATGATCCGCTCCGCAGCCTCGGCGAGCACGTCCGAGCTGTCCTTCATGCCCTCCCGAAGCCAGCGCTCCATCAGCGCGATGCATCCTCCGGTGACGAACGTGAAGTACGTCTTGATGTTCCGCGGATCCGCGTTCGGATACAGCCTTCGGCAGCTCGTCTCGCAGTGTTCCCGGCCCTTGCCGATCACCCGGATCGCAAACGCGCGGTCGCCGTTCGGCCCGATTGTGACGCGGCACAGGTCCGCGTTCTGCTCAAGGCACTGAAAAACTTTTTTCGTCACGCGCGGCGGCGACATTCGCTCGTCCGTCAGCACCGGCGTCAGCGCGGCAAGAAAACCCGCCTCCATCTCCGCCTCGATCTGCGCCATCAGATCGAACACGTCCGAATAATGCGCGTAAAACGTCCCGCGGTTCAGCCCCGCGCGCCCGCAAATCTCCTTCACCGTGATGCTGCGCAGCGGTTTGTCCTTCAGCATCTCCATCAGCGCCTCGCGCAGCAGTTTCTTCGTCGTATTCACGCGATGCTCCGGATTCTTCATATGTGCGCTCCTTTCGCGGAAATGTTTACAAATCAGCCGAAAATCTTTCCATAATCGTACAGTTTTCCGGGAAATTGTTGATTGCGCTTCAAAAGTTTATACTATATAATAATACAAATTCTATCATAAATCAACACCATGTCGGATTTTTTCGATGCGCTTGGTTTGCCGGCGGTTTTGCTTGATGATTCTCAGACCGCACGGCAAAGAGGCCGGTCCGATCCGACCGAGACGGCGCGAGTATCCCCTCATTTTCCAGATGCGCGCCGCGCCTCAAAAACCTCCCCGCGTGATGAACGGGGAGGTTTTTCTCTGCAAAAAACGGCGCAAAAAAGGAGCGTTGCCGCTCCTTTTGCATCCCGTATCTTATTTCCGCTTCAGCGTAACGATCTCGCCGTCTTCCCCGTCGGAAAGCACGAGCTTTTTGTCGTTGATTTCGTAATCAAACGAGGCGGTTTCCGTTTTTCCGTCGTCCGTTACCGTCATGACAAGCTTGCCGTCCTTCGCCGTGTAGGTGAATGTAACCGACTTGCTCTCGCCCATCAGGTTGATGCTTGCGCTGCCGGTGCCGTCCGCTTTAAACGTATACTGCACTTGGTTGGAATCGGCGGTCGCGCCGTATTGCTCCATCATCGCTTTTTCTTCCGCGGAGAGCCCCGCCATCGTCGTTTCGTAATCCGTAACCCAGGTGCCGACGATCGAATCGGCGTTTTCGTCTTTCTTTTCCTCGGTGTCGCAGGCAACGGCGCACAACGCCGTCAGCACGATCATCAGGATCGCAATCCATTTCTTCATCCTTCTGTTCCTCCGGAATATTTTTGCTGTATCGCGGTGATTATAATTCGAAACCGCCGAAAAGTCAATCCGTCCGTTGCAAAACGTCCGTAAAATCCGCGCGGACGGCCGTTTTTGCTACGGCAGCGGGGTCAGACGCAGCCAGTATCCGTTGCCGTCTCCGTCGCGCAGAAACCGTGTAAAGCCCAAAAGCGCACGCGGCGGTCTCGGCGCGGCCCGCCCGCGCACCGCAAGAATGTGCAGCGTCTGTCCGTTCGGCTGCCGCCACGTTCCCTCGTAATGCGGCAAAACGTCCGTCCCGTCCACGTACCGCCACCGAGCCCCCGGAAATTCCTGTGTGAAGATGTCAATTCCCCCCTCCTCATGGGTTCCGCGATTGTCCTCTTTTTGCACCATATTATCCACATCCTCATTCGATCGTTCCCCCTCATACGCGGCAAAAAACGATTCCGCATGCCGCAGCAGCAGCGAAAATTCAGCCGTATCCCGCGCCGTCTCGGTCACGGTCTCCATGTGTTCTTCCTTCTTAATGGTGTTATTTTGGGATATATCTTCTGACTTTTCCGCAATTATCGGCGTTAACTTCGCTTTCATGGTGCTATTTTGGGATATATTTTCCGCAGGTTCCGCTTGCACCGGTTCCGGTTCGGCTTGGGGCGGAGCCGAAACCGATTCTGCCGCTGTCTTGGTGTAAATTTGGGACAGTCTTCTTCGATAGACCGCAATTGGCGCCGCGCCGGAAGCGGCGGCAAAGCCGGTCACACGATCCCCCTGCGCGCAGAGCACGGCGAGCGCGCCCGGCAGAACCGTTTCGGATTCAGGCAGAATCGGTATAGCGCCGGTTTCGGAGAACAGCGTAAACGAACCTTCGATTTCGCCCGTCAGCGTCAGCAGCACACGGTCGTTTTCGACGCGCACGAGCCCGGCGGGCTTCCCGTCCGGGCGCTTTAAGATCCAGTAGCTCAGCATGAAATCACCTCGTGTCTATTGTATTTTTTTCATTTTCATTGTATGATAAGATTAGAGATTTATCGGAGATCGTTTTGATCCGGAGGTACAACATGCGATTGGATAAATGGTTAAAGGTTTCACGCATCATCAAGCGCCGCACCGTGGCGAACGAGGCCGCCGGCGCGGGACGCGTTTCGATCAACGGCAAGGTGGCAAAGCCCGCCTCGGAAGTCAAGCCTGGCGACACGATCGACATCCTGCTCGGCGGCAAACACATGCTCTGCCGCGTCGAGAAGACGCCGGAAGTCGTGCGCAAGGAGGACGCGGACTCTCTCTACACCGTGCTTTCGGGGGACGCATGAGCGCGGTCGGGATTTTGCTGTGCGCGGGCTCGTCGAACCGCATGGGCTTCGACAAGCTCAACACACCGCTTTTCGGCAAGACCGCGATCGAGCGTTCCATGGAAGCCCTGCTTGCGGGCGGATGCGATTCGCTCGTATTCGTCGTGAGCGGCGCGAGCGAGCAGACGGTTGCTTCGCTCTCCGTACCCGTCCCGTTTTCCGTCGTTCCCGGCGGAAAGGAGCGCTCCGATTCGGTGCGGAACGGGTTAAACGCCGCTTCGGGTGAGGTCGCCGTCATTCATGACGCGGCGCGCTGCTTCGTTTCCCCTGCCGTCGTAAAGGCGAGCATCGAATCGGCGGAAAAAAGCGGCTCCGGCGTTGCGGCAATTCCCATGACCGACACGGTCGTCCGGCTTTTGGACGGCACGGTCGAAACGCTCGACCGGAACACGCTCTTTCGCATGCAGACGCCGCAGGCATTCCGACTTTCCGAGATCCGCGCGGCGTATGAAACAGG
This sequence comes from Clostridia bacterium, assembly GCA_017388175.1. Lineage (GTDB taxonomy): Bacteria > Bacillota > Clostridia > Christensenellales > CAG-138 > UBA3792. The sequence goes on from JAFOTD010000025.1 coordinate 5,601, forward strand.
CGGCGCCGCCACCGACGACGCGACGCTGTATGCCAAAGCGTTCGGCGTACCGAATCTCATTCCGGGAAGCGAAAATAACCGCAAGCTCACAACGGCGACGGATTGGGCGTGGGCGGTCGAACGGCTTTGCCCCTCTGTGTACGGCATCGGATTCGACACACACCGGCTCGTCGAAGGGCGCGAATTGATCTTAGGCGGCGTGAAAATCCCGTTTGAAAAGGGACTTCTGGGTCACTCGGACGCGGACGTGCTGCTGCACGCGATCATGGACGCGATCTTAGGCGCGCTGAAGCTTGGCGACATCGGCAAGCTCTTTCCCGACACGGACGAGCGCTATCGCGGGATCTCCAGCCGCAAGCTGCTGCGCGAGGTGAACGCCTTGGTGCAAAAACGGGGCATGTATGTCTCCCATATAGACGCGACGGTGATCTGCGAGCGTCCGAAGCTCGCGCCGCATCGGGAGGCGATCGAGCGAACGATCGCGGCAGACCTTATGATTTCGCCGGACGACGTTTCGGTGAAGGCAACGACAACGGAAGGAATGAACGACGAGGGACGAGGGCTTTGCATTTCGGCACAGGCGATCGCGTCGCTCGCACACAAATGATATGGAACGAAGAGATCAGGATCTTTGCATCTACGGAGCAAGGGAGCACAATTTAAAGAATATCGACCTCGTCATCCCGCGGAACAAGCTCGTGGTGATGACGGGCGTTTCCGGCTCGGGCAAGTCGTCGCTCGCGTTTGATACGATCTACGCGGAGGGGCAGCGGCGCTACGTCGAGAGCCTTTCCTCGTACGCGCGCATGTTCATCGGGCAGATGGACAAGCCGGACGTGGACCGCATCGACGGGCTTTCCCCCGCCATCTCGATCGACCAGAAAAGCACCGGACACAACCCGCGCTCGACCGTCGGCACGGTCACGGAGATCTACGACTATCTGCGCCTTTTGTACGCGCGCTGCGGCATTCCGCACTGTCCGAACTGCGGCCGCGTCATCGAGCGCCAGTCGATCGACACGATCGTGGATCAGGTCATGGCTTTGCCTTCGGGCAGCCGTCTTTCGATCATCGCGCCGTGCGTGCGCGGACGCAAGGGCGAGCACGTAAAGGTCCTTGAGCGTCTGCAGCGCGAGGGCTACGTCCGCGTTCGCATCGACGGTGAGATCTATCCGATCGAGGAAGCGCCGGCGCTGGACAAGCAGAAAAAGCATACGATCGAAGCGGTCATCGACCGCATCGTCCTAAAGGACGGCGTGGAAAGCAGGCTCACGGAGTCTCTGGAGCACGCGTTCGCTTTGGGACAGAATCTTGCGATCGTCGCGGTGCAGGACGGCGAGGAGATGCTCTTCTCGCAGAACTACGCCTGCCCCGACTGCGGCATCGCTCTCGAAGAGCTTGCGCCGCGCGCGTTCTCGTTCAACAACCCGTTCGGCGCGTGTCCGACATGCGCGGGTCTCGGCGAGCAGATGAAGATCGACCCTGGGCTCATCGTGCCGGACGAAACGCTGTCCTTAAACGAGGGCGCGATCAAGGCGCCGGGCTGGAAGAGCGGCACGAACAACGTCTTTTCGGACATGTATTACGAGGCGATCGCAAACCACTTCGGGTTTACGATGGACACGCCGTTTTGCGACATCCCGAAGGCCGGCCGCGACGCGCTGATGTACGGCACGAAGGAAAAGATGGAAGTCCGCTACGAGCGCAGCTTCGGCGGCGGGCACTTTCTGGCGTCGTTCGAGGGCATCGTGCCGAACATGGAGCGGCGGTATCGCGAGTCTCAGAGCGATTGGGCGAAGGCGGACATCGAAAGCTACATGGCGCACATCCCCTGCCCGGATTGCAAGGGCCGGCGCTTAAAGCCGACCTCGCTTGCCGTCACCGTCGGCGGGATCAACATTTCCGACCTGTGCGAGATGAACGTCAAGCGCTCGCGCGCGTTCCTGAGCGAGCTGAAGCTGACGCCCACGCAGCAGACGATCGCGGCGGCGATTTTAAAGGAGCTTGACGCAAGGCTCGGATTCCTTGTCAACGTCGGGTTGAATTATCTCACGCTTTCCCGCGCGGCCGCGACGCTGTCCGGCGGCGAAAGCCAGCGCATCCGCCTCGCGACCCAGATCGGCAGCGGGCTCGTCGGCGTGCTCTATATCCTCGACGAGCCGTCGATCGGTCTCCATCAGCGCGACAACGCAAAGCTTCTGGAAACGCTGAAAAATCTTCGCGATCTCGGCAATACGCTGATCGTCGTCGAGCACGACGAGGAGACGATGCGCTCCGCCGACTTCATCGTGGACATCGGCCCCAGAGCCGGCGTGCACGGCGGCGAGATCATGGCGGCCGGCACGCCCGAACAGGTCATGGCCTGCGAAAACTCGCTGACCGGACAATATCTGAGTCATAAACGCACCATCCCAGTCCCTGAAACGCGCAGAACCGGCAGCGGCAAGTCGCTCGTTGTGCGCGGCGCAAGGGCGAACAATCTGAAGAACGTCACGGTCGAATTCCCGCTCGGCAAATTCATCTGCGTGACGGGCGTATCGGGCTCGGGCAAGTCCTCGCTGGTCAACGAGGTTCTGAAAAAACGGCTTTTGCACGATCTGAATCGCGCGAAGGTCCGCGCAAAGGCGCATGACGCGATCGACGGGATCGAGCATCTCAACAAGATCATCGACATCGACCAAAGCCCGATCGGCCGCACGCCGCGAAGCAATCCCGCGACGTACACGGGACTGTTCGATCTGATCCGCGCGCTGTACGCGACTACGCCGGACGCGAAGCTGAGAGGCTACACGAGCGGCCGGTTCAGCTTCAACGTCAAGGGCGGCCGCTGCGAGGCATGCAAGGGCGACGGCATCGTCAAGATTGAGATGCACTTTTTGCCGGACGTATACGTTCCGTGTGAGGTCTGCCACGGACGGCGCTATAACCGCGAAACGCTTGAGGTTCGCTACAAGGGTAAGAACATCCACGACGTGCTCGAGATGACGGTCGAGGAGGCGCTGCCGTTTTTCGCGCAGCATGCCAAGATCAAAAACATCCTGCAAACGCTCGACGACGTTGGCCTCGGCTATATCAAGCTCGGACAGCCCAGTACCACCCTGTCCGGCGGCGAAGCGCAGCGTATCAAGCTCGCAACGGAGCTTTCGAGGCGCGACACCGGCCGCACGCTGTACGTGCTCGACGAACCGACCACCGGTCTTCACACGCACGACGTCAAGCGGCTTCTGGAGATTTTGAACCGCCTTGCCGATTCCGGCAGCACCGTCATCGTCATCGAGCACAACCTCGACGTGATCAAGACCGCGGACTACATTATCGACCTCGGTCCGGAGGGCGGCGACGAAGGCGGCACGGTGATCGCGACCGGCACGCCGGAGCAGGTCGCTGCCTGCGAACGCAGCTACACCGGGCAATTCCTCCGCCGCGCGCTCGGGCTGGAGTAAAATGATTTGTAGGGGACGCCGACCCCGGCGTCCCGCAGGACACAGCCATTTCCCCGTAGGGACGAGCATTGCTCGTCCGCGCTCGGGCTGGAGTAAAATGATTTGTAGGGGACGCCGACCCCGGCGTCCCGCAGGACACAGCCATTTTCCCGTAGGGACGAGCATTGCTCGTCTGCGCCGGAAATCTTTACCGTTCTGACGCATTGCGGAACGGATGGGCAATGCCCATCCCTGCAAATCCTGGCGAAAGGAGCAAACATGAAAGTGTTGCGCATCATCTGTATCGTACTTGGTGCATTTTTGGTACTGGATACCATCATCGTGCTCAACCTGTCCAACTACAACCTCGGCGTGATCCTGCCCGCCATCCTCGGCGTGCCGCTTCTGCTGCTTGGTGTGTTTATGCACCATATGGATGTCGGATTCCTTGCGGTTCTGAAGTGGATCGTGCTCGGCTGCTATGCGGTCGGGACGGTCGTTCTGCTCATGTTCGGCGTGCTGATGGGCACGGCAGCGAAACGGGCGGACGAGGTCGACGCTGACGCGCTGATCGTTCTGGGCGCCGCAGTGCATGGCGACCGGGTGACGTGGGTTTTGAGCAACCGCCTTGACGCGGCTGCGGATTACCTCGAAACGCATCCGGACGCTCTCTGCGTGGTGACCGGCGGACAGGGCGACGGCGAAAGCGTCACCGAAGCGTCCGCGATGAAAAAATACCTCGTTGAACGCAAGGGCGTCGACCCCGACCGCATTATCGAGGAGGACAAGGCGGCAAACACGCGCGAGAACTTCGCATTCAGTAAAGCTTTGATCGAAGAGCGGCTCGGAAAAGACGCGTCGATCGCCTTCGTCACGACCGATTTTCACGTCTTCCGCGCCGGTCGCGTCGCCGAAAAAGCGGGCATCTGTGCAACCGGCATTGCCGCGCCGGACGTCTGGTACATCCGCCTCAACAACTTTTTGCGCGAGTGCGTCGGGATCGTCGTCTACGGGCTGCGCGGAGATATATAAGGAGGCGACCATGGGACAATTTTATGAACGGATACTGATCCAGGAAAAGGGCATGATGATGCTTTCCGCGCTCGTCAAAAGAGCGATGGAGGAGCTCGGCTACACGCCGGGCGAAGAGGGCAAGGGGGTTTCGATCTCGTATAAGCAATCGACGGATTCCGAATGGTTCGAGTTCAGCTCGCCGCTTCTCGAGCCGGGCGCCGAGATGGCGGAACCGCTTTTGAAGGCGCTTTCCAAAGCGTTCCGCACACCGCTGCTGCATTTGACCTGCGTGGACAGCGATTTCGTCCTCTGCCGCCTGCTCGACGAGGCGAACGGCACGGACACGACGGCATGTATCAACGAGCCGTATGAAGATCTCGGCTTCGGCGAGCCGGATTACGCCGCATGGACGGCCGCCTGCAAAAAGAAATGGAAATGCAAGCCGGAGCAGTTCAAGGCGATCTTTGAGAACAAATACACTTTTGCGGAGGACGGCATCGAGCCTCTTGCCGGGCTTTTGCACTTTTCCCCCACGGGTTACGTCGATCCGGGCAGCTTCATGCAGGCGACCGACTGGTTCCTTCCGAAGGAGGATTTTGCTGCCGCGCCGTTTCCGCGCACACTGTCGGAAAAGCTTGCGGACTATATGGAGCGCGAATACGCAGGAAAACTGGAAGCGGCAGGCTTTCGTCGCTATAAGAACAGCCCCGTTCGTTGGCACAAGGTTGTCGGAGAACCCGGCAACGAGGTGCTATTGAGCATGGTGCTTTGCGTGCGGTACGAAGAATGTAAACCGTTCTACGGCGCGCAGTCGCTTTACTGTCCGCTGGTTCTTTCGGACAAGTATTATCCGATGCACGACGCCGAAGGATATTGGAAAGAAGCAAAATTCGAGTATCCCCGGAAATTCGGAAGGGATCCGTTGGTCATCCGGAACAATCCGGAAGCCGGCGGTTGGGACACCGTCCTTTCCTTCAACGACCCGAAGCAGCTTCCGCCGTTCATCGACGATCTGATCCTGCCGGAGCTTTCAGAGGTCAAGGATCTGTCCTCCTGTCATGCTCTTTATCGGAACTCGCTGAAAGAAGGGGATATTCCGTCTCTGCCTTGTCCGTTTCCGTCGTTTGCCGAAAGGGTTTCCCGCCTTTGGATCGAGGCGGCGCTTCTCGGCGACGAAGCAGAAACGCAGCGTTTGTGCAAGGAATGGAAGAAACAGGAAAAGCATTGGACGGCTCAAGAAAAGGAGCTTTGGCCGGAAGCTGTGCGCGCCTGTGAAACCGGCGGCGCGCAGGCTCTGGTCGCTTATCTGCGCGGCACGGTCTATCGCGACAACCTGCGAAAGCTCAAACGAGCCGGGATCATCGTGTGAAGCGCGGGACGCCGGGGTCGGCGCAGCGGGACGCCGGGGTCGGCGTCCCCTACACGAACATGACTTGACTTCGTCATGAATTGCGCCTTCGGCGCGTGATATTTTAAAAGGAGAAAGAATATGCTGGAATTTCGGTATGACACACAGATGCTGATCGACGGGACCGACCTCGACGAGGACGTGATCCGCGATCATTTCCTTGCCTGCTTCGAGGGCGACAGTCTTTTAGCGGTCGGCGGGCCGGAGACGATCAAGATCCACTACCACACCAACGAGCCGTGGAAGGTGCTTGAATACTGCGCAAGCTTAGGCGAGATCTACGACATCGTCGTCGAGGACATGGATCGCCAATCCCGCGGTCTGCAAGGTTAAAGAAACATCCTGTCCCAAATTTGGGACAATCTGTACGCAAAAAGGAAGCTATCGAATGCGGAGATGAAGGCGATGAAGCAAGAAACGACGGTTGAGCCGATCATTCGGGAACTGTATGCCCGTTTTTTTGACGGGGAGCCCGTTTGCTGTGAAAGCATCGAGACCGGACTTTCCGAGGACGATTACCGGAAAACGTGCATCGTTACCGCCGCGGACGGTGAAAAGGCCGTATTGAAGATCGTTTCAAATGATTTCACCTTCCCCGATAAGATCCGCATGTGGAAGCGAACGGTCGAGGAGTACCGCGATCTCGGCTATTACTGCCCGAGAATCTTCTGCGATCATAACGGCGGCTTCCCCGTGATCGACTATCGGGGGAAGCGCTGCGTCGTCTATGCGGAGGAATTCTCGCGGTACCGAACGCTCGAGGACCGGATGGTAGAAGACGCGCAAAGCGTGAGCACGCGCGAATACGCAAAGGAAATCTGGCGCATGACGGCAAGGATCGCGGCGAAAAAGCTGGACTATACGGCGTACCCGTCCGCGTTCTGCCTATTTGAACGCTTTTGTCCAAGCAACGAAAACGATGAGGTGACGGAAAACGCGCTGGAATGGAAGGCGCTTGCGGACGCGCTGCCGGGGCAGTTTTCCGCGCAGGCGCAGCGGATCTGGACGCACTGGAACGAAAACAAAAACGCCCTGCGTCCGCTGTATGGGAAGCTCCCGACCTCGGTGTTTCAGGCGGATTTGAACGCGACGAATCTGCTGATCGACAAAGACGGCGCATTCAAGGGCGTGATGGACTTCAATCTCTGCGGAAAAGAAGTGTTCCTGAACTATCTGATGCGCGAGATCTACAGCGATTTTGAGCCGGAGATCGAACGGATCCGCGAAGCGCTGCGCATCTCCTCGGCATATTACGTGTTTTCCGAGGACGAAAAGCGCGCCGCGCTGCCGCTCTACCGCTGTCTGAAGCCGCTTTGGTTCACCAGAGTCGAGGATCTGAGAGAAGCGGGTGACGACGAAACGAAGATCCGGCAATGCCTTGACCGGATCGAGTTCTATCTAACCGCCGATCTTGATTTTATCAGCTGCATGGAATAACCCGCGCGAAAACGGAACAGCTATACCGAATTTGGTATAGCTGCTTTTTCTTTTTCATTCGTATATACCAAAAAAGGTACATATTCATTGTTCTGCAAAGTCGATCCCTTTTAATCTGCCGATCTCGATAAAGCCGACCGCGCGGTACAGCGCGTTCGAGGAGGGGTAATCGGTATCGGCATAGAGATGCGTCCGCACGCCGTTTGCCCATTCGTCCGCGCAGATCGAAGCAACCAGCGCCTTCGCGTACCCGTGCCCGCGCCGCGCCTCGTCCGTCACGACCGACCCGATGTGCGCCACGCCGCCGTCCCGATCCGAAACGCCCGCGAGCGCAACGGTTGTCCCTTTTACGCACCATCCATATGCGTCCGCATTCTCACAGAACGACATGCCCGCGGCAAGCCTTGCGCTTTCGGGAATGGGTTCTCTTGCCTGTTCGCCGAGCTGCGCCAGGAGCGTGCCGCAGACGGCGGGATCGAGATCCTTTGCTTTTTTGCGCTCTCCCTCAGCCGTAAACGTGTTCGGCGCGCCGCACAGGTAGGCGGTCATGGAGATGCGGCGCTTCGAAGGAAACGGCAGCGCAAGCTCGAGATAGCGGACGAGTCGCCCGTAGCCGATCACGCCGGACAGGTTTTTTGCCTCTTTGAGTACGCACAACGACGCGGCGAGCTCGGATAGCGTATCGTCGGGAATGTCGCGGCTCGTGTAGATCCACGCGGGAAAGCCGAGCCCGGCGCGCACGAACAGCACGTCGCGCCCGTCGGAAAGGCAGAGCGCGTCCGGCGCGGACAAAAGCCGCAGCAGCTTTTGAAACGTCAGTGCCTCGTATTCATTCCGAAACGGAAATTTTCCTGCCTCTTCCGGCTTGATCGATCGTATCATGCGAACAGTATAGCACGAAAGTCATCCGCCGGCAACACCTCCTCCGCCCTTCGGCGCGCGCAGATCGTTGGGAGGTCTTCTTTTACGCGGCGGATTAGGGCACGCAAAATACGGGCCGGTTGTTTCAAGCGTCAAAAAAAGCAGGAGCCGTTTGACTCCTGCTTTTATGTTCGGATTCGATTACTCGATGATGCTCGCAACAACACCGGAAGCAACCGTACGGCCGCCTTCACGGATTGCGAAGCGGAGACCCTGCTCCATTGCGATCGGCGTGATCAGCTGGATTTCCATGCGAATGTTGTCGCCCGGCATAACCATC
>JAFOTD010000050.1 GCA_017388175.1 Clostridia bacterium
GGAAGCGCGCGATATTGCGCGCGCGGAGACCTGGGCATACCCGGGGGAGGCTGCGAAGCGCACGGTGGATTACCTGATTCAAAAACAGGATGAAATTCTGCAAAAGGAAGCGGAGGCTGCAAAGCCGAAGGAAAAGGAACGAAAGGAACGCAAAAAGAAACAATAGCTGTGTGAAACCGAGTGGACGCTGTCTTTTGACCGCGTTCTTTTTTGCGGTCGATTTCTGTCCCTCCGACCGAGGGGATTGACTTTTTTTTAGTTAATTGATAAAATCACGTAGTTAATTTGCAGAATCACGCTCGAATCCGCAAACGCGAGATTCGACTGATCGGTGAACGGAGAGACAGATATGACGTTTTGGCATGCCTTGTATCAACTGTTGATCGGACCGCTCGAACTGCTGTTCGAGGTGATTTTCTCTTTGGCGAATCGTGTGATCCGCAATCCGGGGCTGGTGATCGTATTTCTGAGTCTCGCGATGAACTTTCTCGTGCTTCCGCTGTACCGGAGAGCCGACACGATTCAGGCGGAGCAGCGGGATAAGGCGGCGCGCATAAAGCCGTGGGTCGATCACATCAAAAAGACCTTTACGGGCGACGAGCGGTTTATGATGCTTCAGACGTATTACCGGCAGGTGGGCTATAAGCCGACGGACGCGTTGAAGGGATCCGTTTCGCTGCTTCTGGAGGTGCCGTTCTTTATTGCGGCATACCGGTTCCTCTCCGGCCTTTCACTGCTCCAAGGCGTTGCGTTCGGTCCTATTCATGACCTCGGCGCGCCGGATCAGTTGATCCGCATCGGCGGCTTTGCAATCAACCTGCTGCCGATCCTGATGACGGCGATCAATATCGCGGCAGCCGCCATTTATATGAAGGGATTCCCCTTGAAAAACAAGATCCAGATGTACGGCATGGCGTTGATCTTCCTCGTGCTGCTGTACGGATCGCCTGCCGGCCTCGTTTTTTACTGGACGCTGAACAATTTGTTTTCTCTGTGCAAGAATATCTTTTACCGGATCAAAAACGCGAAACGCGTCCTGTTCATACTGGCGTCCGTAATCGGGATCGCCGGTCTCGTCTTCGTTCTGTTCGTCCATCCGATGGACACTTTGCGAAAGCAGATGCTGCTGACCGGCGCGATTCTGCTGCTGCAGGTTCCGCTCTTGTCGGATCTGCTGATCCGCTTCATCCGCGGCAGAAGAGAAGCCGGGGGGAAGACTGCGGAACGCAGCGCGACAGCGAAACTCAGCCGCGCGGATTCCCGCGGGTTCCTTTATGGCTGTATTCTGCTTGCGCTCCTGACGGGGCTTTTAATCCCGTCGGCGATCCTGCACGCTTCGCCCCAGGAGTTCGTCAACACACGGAACGGGCAATCCCCGCTTTGGTATATCGTCGAAGCAATGCTGCTGGCAACGGGCACGTTCGTGATCTGGTTCGGGATCTTTTTCCACCTTGCCGGAACGAAGGGGAAGCGGGTCATGCATCTCGGTGTGTGGGTCGTTTCGGTTTGCGCCGCGGTCAATTATCTGTTCTTCGGAAAGAGTCACGGCAACCTCTCCGAAATGCTGCAGTACGATACGTACGCCGCATCCTCGCATAAGGAGATGCTGATCAATCTTCTGGTGCTTCTGGCGCTTGCCGCACTGCTTTATTTTATCTGGAAGAAAAAGATCTCCCTTGTCAGGATCGCCGCGCTGTCCATGTGCCTTGCGGTGCTCGGCCTTTCCATGCGCAACGTGATCGGCGTTCAGAGCGTGCTCGCCGATACAAAGCAATCGGAATCGCAGGAGGGCTTTCCGCGGATCCGTCTGAGCAAGACCGGCAAAAACGTAGTCGTCATTATGCTGGACCGCGCGATCTCGGCATACGTTCCGTATGTTCTGGAAGAAAAACCGGAGCTGAAACAGCAGTTTGCGGGCTTTACCTACTATCCGAACACGCTTGCATACGGCAGTGCAACCTGTGCGGGCGGTCCGCCGATCTTCGGCGGATATGAATACCGGCCGATCGTGCTCACCCATCGGAAGAGCGATACGGTCGCAGAAAAGCACAATGAATCGCTGAAGGTTATGCCGGTTCTGTTTGAAGAGAACGGATACAGCGTTACCGTCTGCGATCCGCCGATGGCGGGATATCGCTGGATCCCGGATCTTACGATCTACGACGAATACCCGGACATTGCCCGCTATAATACCGCCGGCAGCATGCCTTACGATGCAAGCGCGATTCTGGAAGCGACGGATGCATTCCGAAACCGCAACTTCTTCTGTTACAGCATCTACCGGATTGCACCGGTCGCGATCCAGTCCACGCTGTACAACAACGGCAGGTACAACGCCGCCGACCGCAGTTTGGGCGAGGCAACGGTGAAGTCCCCGCAGGAACGTTACGGCCTTTCAAAGGCGGAGGGGCTGACCGATTCGTTTATGCGGCATTATCTCGTTCTTTCGCATCTTCCGGACATCACGGAGACGGTGGAAGGGAACGAAAACACGTTCCTCTTCATCAGCAATGATACGACGCACAACGGTGTAATGCTGCAGGAGCCGGAGTACGAGCCGGCGGCGGTCGTCGACAACACCGCATATGATCGCGAACATCCGTCGCGCGTGAACGCGGACGGACGGGAGATCTCTTTTACGACGGACAATCAGCTGGTCCATTATCACGCGATGGTGGCTGCCATGACGCAGATCGGCAAGTGGATGGATTATCTGCGCGAGAACGATTTATACGACAATACGCGCATCATCATCGTTTCGGACCACGGTCGCGCGCTGCACCTTTTCCCGGAAACGATCCTGGGAAACGAAAAGGATTATGAGGATATCGTTGCGTTTACCGGCTTGCTTCTGGTGAAGGATTTCAACAGTCAGACGTTCGAAACCGATTGGCAGTTTATGACGACCGCGGACACGCCCACGCTGGCGGTTGCCGGACTGATCGAAAACCCTGTGAATCCGTTTACGGGAAATCCGATCGACGACGCGCACAAGCAGGATGAGAATCAGTACGTTCTGGCGACTTTCCTGAATAACTTTGAGGACATCGCGGATCAGGAACGGATTCCCGGCGTGTGGTTCCGCTTTGAAGGACAAACCGTGTATGATGCCGGCAAATGGACGGAGCTTGCAAAGATGCCGGAGAAATGGTGAGGGAAATGGGAATGCGTCTTTACATCGACCCCGGAACGGGGAGCATGCTGTTTACCATACTGGTGGGACTGCTCGGCACCGGTCTGTTTGCGTTTCGCAAGCTTTTTCTCAAGCTTAAATTCTATCTGTCGGGCGGCAAGCAGAAAAAGGAC
>JAFOTD010000026.1 GCA_017388175.1 Clostridia bacterium
GTACGACGACGGCGTTCCGGAACCGATCGATTATCTTGCAGAATCGCTTGCTAAGGGCTACGTGGTCGATCAGTGGTATCCGACCTTCACGGCCGTAACGGTCGATCCGGCGGAAGTCGAAGCGGCGAAAGCGGAGCTCGCGAAGATCCCGGTTCCCGCAGCCGAAGAGCCGGACGAGCCGGTTGTGCCCGATGCGCCTGTCGAGCCCGGAGAGCCCTCCGCGGAAGTTCCGGAAGGGTACACCGGTCTTAAACTGATGGTCAAGAACAAGACCGGCAGAGATATCGCGAAGATTTATCTCTTCCCCAACGGCGAAGACAAGGGCAAGAACATCTTCAAGACCCTGATCGACGTGCTCCCGACCGAGGACGAGAGCGTGGAAGGCAAGCCACACGAAGTGTACGTATACGTACTTCGTGAGACCGAAAAGCTCGGCGCAATGACGCTTCGCGTCCGCTATACGGACGACTCGGAAGTGGACTACGTGCTGGAGAATCCGGTCGAGGACTACACCGTGTTCACCATCAAGGCGGATGAATTCAAGCAGAAGATTTCCGACGATGCGGAAGACATAGCTGCCATGGACGCGCTTGCTGCGCTCGGCGTATCGACCGACGGCGTAGAGTACTGATCGATCCTCCGTACGGCGTGATCCGCGCCGTACCGTACTGTTGAACCCGATATCCGGAGTGCGGTCACACGACCGCACTCCGAAACCCTTTTCTGTCTTCTTTCGGAAAGGAGCGCGGATATGAAACGCTTTTTGTCATGGATTCTGATTACATTTCTTATCTGCGGTCTTTTTTCGTCCGGAAGTGCGGCCGACACGGAAGAACGCTGGTGGGAACAGGACGTCTGGGGAACGGACGTGCTCGTGAACCTCGGAGCGATCCCGCCCGTATACAACGCCGCGGAGAACCGCTATGAGATCACCGTACCGGAACAGCTTCTGTATATGACCGGTACCTGGAAAACGGACGACAGGAACGGCGACGGCGCGCCCGACGCGCCGTGCAGCGGCACATACGTTCTGCTGAACGATCTCGATATGGCGCCGATGCTCGGAAAGATCGGCGAAGCGATCACCGCGGCGAGCGGCGTCGAAACGAAGGGCTATATGCCCCCGATCGGCGCGCTGGCGGACGCGGACGCGAGCGAAGGCGTGCATTGCGCGTTCTTCGGCACGTTCGACGGACAGGGGCATGCGATCCGAAACCTGCGCGTCGTTCGGATGGGCGCGAAGTACTGCGGTCTGTTCGGCAATATCGGGCATGATTTCGGGCAGGGATATGTAAAGGACCTTGCGATCCTCGACGCCGAGATCGTCGGGCTCTCGTCCTGCGGCATTCTTGCCGGCGGACTCTACGGCGATGCGGACAACATCGTCTGCACGGGCACGATCGACTGCATGGAAAAGAACGCGGGCGGGCTTGCCGGCAAGATCAAGAAGAACGACAACGGCTATGTCGGCGTCGCGCGCAACTGCTTCGTATACTGCGACATCGTCGTACGCGGCAAGGGCGTCGAGAACGGCGCGGCGGGCGGCGTTACCGCTTCCTGCTCCGGCGGCGGACAGGTCGTAAACTGCTACGCCGGCGGTTCGATCCGCATCGAAGGCGAGGAAGCGGACAGCGTCGGCGGTATCGTGGGCAATCTCAAGGGCGGCACGGCGATCGACAACAACGTCATGCTGCTCACTGTAATCGACGGCGGCGAGGACAGTCAGAACGTCGGCTTCCTTTGCGGAACCTACGGCGGCGATTCCGGTTCGCACATCCACAACAATTATGTTTTTGACGGCACGCGGCTTTCGGGCGGCGCGGCGAGCGCGCATCCGGAAAGCGCGGCATTCGAGACCGTTTCCGGTGACACGATCCGGAGCCGGTCGTTCTTCCCGGACCGTCTCGGCTGGGATTTCGATTCCGTCTGGACCTGGGTCGGCGATGAGAACGACGGCTATCCGATGATCCGGACGTTTGCGGAAAGCGTCGACCTGAGCGAACGCATCCGGAACGACCTTACGCTGAGATCCCCGGCGTTCCGGCTGACGGAGCCCATGGTGAACAGCGCGTTTTCGGGCGATCCCGTCGTGATCGGAACGCAGCTCGTTCTTCCGGAAGGCATGACTGCCGGAAACGCGACGCTGATGCTCGGCACGTCCAAGAAGCGCTCCGCCTGCACCGAAGCGGTTCCGATGGAGCCGACCGAAACCGGTTTTGCGGCGACGATCACGCCGGAGATCGGTACGTATTACTATTACTGCACGGCGGAGGTCGACGGACGCAAGCTGACATTCCCGACCGAAGGCACGATGCGCCTCGACGTCGTGTCTGAGACGGTGCGCTTTATTCCCGAGCAGCTCACGCTGACGCCCGGCGCGACCGTTACGGAAATGGGCTTCAACTGGATCACTGCGGCAGATGGGCTCGACGCGGAACTGCGCTGGCGCAAAGCCGGTGAGAATACGTGGAACCGGGAGCCCGTGACCGAGATCGAGCGCATCAGCGTGCGCGGCGACCGCGGCACCTTTACCTGCTATTCGTACGACCTCAGGGGACTTGAGCCGGGTACGGACTACGAGTATATGGCGGTCACGAACGACGGCAGCGCCGACTATCAGAGCGCAGTATACACGTTCCGCACGCTGCCGGGCGAAAAGGAATTCTCCTTCGTCGTGATCTCCGACCTGCAGGCAACCAACGAGGAAGGCTATCTTCCCTACTATTACACCGCGAAAGCGTTTCTGACCGACACGCTGCATCCGGACTTCGTTGTAAATCTCGGCGACCTGACCGAGGATGACACGACTGCGGAATGGCAGTACCTGTTCGAGGTGCTCGGCGAGATCGTCGCAACGACGCCGACCGCATTCGTTCCCGGCAATCATGAATCCAAAGGCGACGTGATCTACTCGCACTTCAAGGGCCGCACGAACCTGCCGCAGGGCATCGACGATCCGATCCTTGCGGAAACGACCTCCTCATTCGTCGTCGGCGACGTATGCTTCGTAACGCTGAACACCGAGCCGTACACCGGCGTCGACGGCGCGAACGCGGCGAACGACAAGATGGCCTTCTACGAACAGGAGAAAGCATGGGCGAAGGAGGTCTTCGACGCGTCCGGCTGCAGGTACCGCATCATCGTTGCGCATGCAGGACTCGTGCAGGACGATCCGGTCGCGACCGCGTTCCTCGAACAGATGTGCGAAGAGCTTCACGTGGACCTGTACTTCAACGGACATATCCACAACTACTTCCGCGCAACCGTGAACGGCAGAGGCGAGAAGGCCGATCCCGGCGACGCAACGACCTTCGTGACCACCAGCCCGATGGGCATGAAATTCGACGATTACGACGGCGAACTGGACGGTGTTCTGGACTTCCAGACCGGCGGTCACTCCGACGAGCGCCAGTACTTCACGTACGTTGAGGTCAGGGAGGACGGCATTACCGTTACCGCCTATCAGCGGACGCAGGCGGGCGATGCAAGCATTACGAAGTGCGGCGACTACACGGTGATCGACTCCTTTGCGATCAGAAAGGCTTCTCAGGAACCCGAACCGGCCGAACCCACGGCGGCGCCTTCGGACGAACCCGCGGCGGAGCCCGCGAAAAGCGGCGTCTCGCCCGTCGTCTGGGTCCTGATCGGCGTCGGCGCGGCGGCTGCCGCGGCGTTCGCGGCGGTCTTCGTCATCCGCAGAAAGAAGCGCGGCGCGGACGCATAATTCCGCGCAGATTTTCCGGCGTCTGTCCATTCGCTCCGATCGGATGAACGGACCGAGACGCCGAACTTTTTTCGTCCGTTACGCAAACGTTTACGAAGTGTCGGAAGCGGAACGGTGAAGAGCAATAACAAAGGAAAAGAGGTATTTATGGAAAACTTATTCTGGATCGGTTTTGTCGGCGCGGCGCTTGCCGGGGGTTATGCGCTGCTGCAAACAAAAAAAGTCCTCTCCTTTTCGGAGGGAACAAGCCGCATGAAGCAGATCGCGGGCGCGATCCGCGAGGGCGCGAACGCCTATCTTCATCGGCAGTATAAGACCGTCCTTCCGGTCTTTGCGGTCATCTTTGTGATCCTTACGGTGATGGCGTTTGCAAGCGGCGGCAAGATGCTTTCGAAGTTCACGCCGTTTGCGTTTCTGACCGGCGGGATCTGGTCGCTTCTGGCCGGATTCATCGGCATGAAGATCGCGACACACGCGAACGCGCGCACGGCGCAGGCGGCGAGCGAGGGGCTGAACCGCGGTCTTCGCGTGGCGTTTTCGGCGGGCTCGGTCATGGGCTTTACCGTCGTCGCGCTCGGCATTCTGGATATAACGCTTTGGTTCGTTCTGCTGCGTTACGTGTTCGGTGTAACGAGCGATACGATGATCGGCAATATCATGGTCATGAACGGAATGGGCGCGTCCTTTATGGCGCTGTTTGCCCGCGTCGGCGGCG
>JAFOTD010000051.1 GCA_017388175.1 Clostridia bacterium
CAAGAACGTTAACCTGTCCGTCATGAAGTTCCTCGGCTTCGAGCAGACCTTCAAAAACAGCCTGACCTCGCTCCCGATGGGCGGCGGCAAGGGCGGCGCGGACTTTGATCCGACCGGCAAGAGCGATGCGGAAATCATGCGTTTCTGCCAGAGCTTCATGACCGAGCTCTATCGTCACATCGGCCCGAACGTGGACGTTCCGGCAGGCGACATGGGCGTCGGCGCACGCGAGATCGGCTACCTCTTCGGTCAGTATAAGCGCATCCGCAATGCGTATGAGAACGGCGTTCTCACCGGCAAGGGCCTTTCCTTCGGCGGCTCCCTGATCCGTCCGGAAGCAACCGGCTACGGCGCGGTCTACTACCTCTGCGAGGTTCTGAAGCATGAACATGACACGATCGAAGGCAAGACGATTGCGGTCTCCGGCTTCGGCAATGTTGCATGGGGCGTCACCAAGAAGGCGGCTGAGCTCGGCGCAAAGGTCGTCACGCTCTCCGGCCCGGACGGCTACATCTACGATCCGGACGGCGTCGTCACCGAAGAGAAGATCAACTACATGCTCGAGATGAACGCATCCCGCCGCAACCGCGTGCAGGACTATGCGGACAAGTTCGGCGTCGAGTTCTTCCCGGGCGAGAAGCCCTTCGGCCGCAAGGTCGACATCGTCATGCCCTGCGCAATGCAGAACGACGTGCACATGGATTCCGCTGAGAAGATCGCTGCAAACGGCGTCAAGTACTACATCGAAGTCGCGAACATGCCGACGACCAATGACGCGCTGTTCTTCCTCATGGAGCAGAAGGGCATGATCGTTGCTCCGTCCAAGGCGGTCAACGCGGGCGGCGTCTCCGTCTCCGGTCTCGAAATGAGCCAGAACTCCGAGCGTCTCTCCTGGACGGCGGAGGAAGTCGACGAGAAGCTCCACAACATCATGTACAACATCCACAAGGCTTCCGTGGAAGCGGCGGAGGAGTGCGGCCTCGGCTACAACCTCGTTGCGGGCGCGAACATCGCGGGCTTCAAGAAGGTTGCGGACGCCATGATGGCGCAGGGCATCGTCTGATCTGAAAACCTTACAATCTCCCAATCAAAAAGGACTTCCCGAGGGAAGTCCTTTTTCGTGTTCAAAAAAGACCGCCGTAAAGGGCGGTCCGTGTTTTTCGGCAGCTTATTCCGCTTGTTCCGTTTCGCGGTCGATAATCTTTCGGAACTGCGTTTCGTAAAGCTCGCGATAGATGCCGTTTTGTGCGAGCAGCTCGTCGTGCGTTCCCTGCTCGGAAATGGTTCCGCCGGCAACCACAAGGATGCGGTCGGCCTTGAGGATCGTCGAAAGACGGTGCGCAATGACGATGGACGTGCGTCCCAGCATCAGCCGTTCGAGCGCGTCCTGGATCGCGGTCTCCGAAATGGAGTCGAGCGCGGAGGTCGCCTCGTCGAGAATCAAAATCTTCGGATTCTTCAGGATGATCCGCGCGATCGAGAGCCGCTGCTTCTCGCCGCCGGAGAGCTTGAGCCCGCGGTTGCCGACCATCGTGTCGAGCCCGTCCGGCTGGTTTTCGATGAACGCCGTGAGGTTCGCGCTCCGCAGTGCTTCCATGAGCTCTTCATCGGAGGCAGACTCTTTTGCGTAGCGGAGATTGTCGCGGATCGTGCCGTTGAACAGATACGAGTCCTGCGTGACGACGCCGATGCTCCTTCTGAGATAGTTGAGGTCAAACTCGCGCACGTCGGTATCGCCGATCTTCACGCTGCCGCAGTCCGCGTCGTAGAGACGGGGGAGGAGGTTTACGATCGTGCTCTTGCCGGACCCGGACGGGCCGACGATCGCGTACATTTTCCCGCAGGGAACGGTAAAATCGATGTCGGAAAGCAGCGGCTTATCCGGCGAGTACGAGAACGCGACGTGCTCGTAGCGGATATCCGCGCCGGAAAGGATCGGACGGCGCGCATGCTCCGGCTGCCGGATCGCCGGAACCATATCGAAGTAGTTGAAGATACGGGTAAACAGCGCAAGCGAGCGCGTAAAGTCCACGTGGATATTGAGCAGCGACTGGACCGGGCGGTAGAGCCGGTTGATCAGCATGACGGTCGACGTGATGACGCCGACGTTCAGCGTGGGGTCGGTTTTGGTGATGATGAAATATCCGCCGGCAAAGTAGATGAGAAGCGGACCGATCTCCGTGAACATGCCCATCAGCACCATGAACCACTTGCCGCTGCGCTGCTCCTTCATGGACAGCTTGGTCACCTCGTCGTTGACCGTTTCGAAACGCTGCGTCTCCCGCTTTTCCCGCGCAAACAGCTTGACGAGCAGGGAACCTGAAACGGAAAGCGTTTCGTTGACGAGCTGATTCATCTCGTCGTGTTTCGCCTGACTTTCGCTCGCCAGTTTCCAGCGCGTTTTACCGGCGGAGCGCGTCGGCAAAATGAGGAGCGGAATCACCACGATTCCGACCAAAGCGAGCTGCCAGCTCATCGTGAACAGCGCGACGAGCGTGGTCACAACGACGACGATGTTGCGCACGATGCTGGTCAGCGTGCCGGAGATCACGCTGGATACGCCGCCGATATCGCTGTTCATGCGCGTGATGATATCGCCCTGCTTTTCGGTGGTGAAAAACGCGTGGGGCATGGACAGGAGATGCGTATACATCTGATTCTTCATGTCGTAGATGATCTTGTTGGAGATCCACGCGTTGATATAGCTTTCGAGCACGCCGATCACCTGCGATGCGGTCAGCGTAACGAACGCTGCGATCAAAAGCTGAACAAGCAGCTTCATATCCTTTCCGAACAGCGCTTCGTTGACGATCCGGCCGGTGATGATGCTGGGCAGCAGTCCCACGCCCGCCGAAACAAGGATCGTCAGGAATACCAGCAGAAACTGGAACCAGTAGGGCTTCAGATAAGTAAGTATGCGACGGATGAGCTGCCAGCTCACCTTCGGCATGTTCTGTTTTTCTTCATCGGTCAGAAAACCGCGCGGTCCCATTCCGCCGCCCATCGGTCCCGGCATAGGTCTGTCCTTTCTGCGGCAGACGCCGCGGTCGTAAGGGAGTGCGCAAAGCGCCCCGTTCCCGCCCTCTCCGTGCGGTCAATGCGCGGTGGTAACGATGCATGATCACTGTGCGCTCGTACACGATCGGGGCAAAACGATACGTCGGGATTTTCATCCCTGCGCCTGCCCTTCGGCGCGTCATAGCGCGGCTGTATTCTCCGCCGCCGAGATGCATTCGCCCCGCACGGATACCGACTTTGCGCTTCAAAGCCCGATCAGCTCGGTCTTCCAATTCTGTTCCTGCAAAGCGTTGTCGAGCAGACGAAGCTCCTTCGAGAGCAGATCCGCCTTTTCCTGCAGCGCCTTTACGTTCAGCGCGGGCAGGATCCGGATCTCGCTGCGGGTCGCCCGCTGCGCCGCGCGGCTTGCGGCGTCCACCGTATCGTGATAAACCGAGAGCAGAACGCGTTTGCTGTCCCGCTCGGCGATCATATCGGTCAGCGACCTTCCGCCGACGACCGTATCGCAGTTTGTCCGGTTGATCGCAGACATCAGCGCACAAAGCCGTTCCGCGCACTGTTCCAGTTCTGTGAGCAGCGCGTTCGGATCCTCCGCCGTTTTTTCGCCTTCCTGCACGAGCGCGTTTGCGCCGATGCGGGACCGAAGCTGTTCGATGCGCCGGTTCAGATCCGCGCGTTCCTGCAATGCTTCCGCAAGTTTCATAGCTGTTCCTCCTCAATATTTTGTTCGTTGAATGCCGCACAGATCCCGGATGATCTCGCCCGCCATGATCAGCCCCGCAACGGACGGGACGAAGGCGCAGCTTCCGGGCGTCTGCCGCTTTGCGTGCGCGCCGTCCGGCTCCGGCTCGGGATCGAGCGGGGTCAGCGGCGGCTCTTTGGAATAGACGACTTTGAGATGCTCGATTCCGCGCTTTTTAAGCTCGCGTCGCATGACCCGCGCCAACGGGCAGACGCTTGTTTTTGAGATATCCGCAACCTCGAACGCGGAGGGGTCGAGCTTGTTTCCTGCGCCCATCGAGCTGATGATCGGCACGTTCGCTTCATGCGCCTGCATGACGAGCTGCAGCTTGCCGGATACCGTGTCGATCGCGTCCGCAACGTAATCGTACTTCGAAAAATCAAAGCGGTCCGCGGTCTCGGGCAGATAGAAGCACGCGTGCGCATGCACGACAGTATCCGGACAGATCGAAGCGATCCGCGCCTTCACGACCTCCGTTTTCGGCTGTCCGACGTTCTCTAACGTCGCATACAGAAGCCGATTGAGGTTACTCAGCGCGATCACATCGTCGTCGATGAGATCGAGCGTGCCCACGCCGCTCCTTGCAAGCGCTTCCACAACGTAGCTTCCGACGCCGCCCAGACCGAACACCGCGACGCGCGCGGCTTTCAGCCGTTCGATTCCGCTGCTTCCGAGCAGCAATCTCGTTCTTGAAAATTGATCCGCCATTTGCCGTTCTCCGAAAAGGTATATAACAATTATACGCCGTCCGAAGGCGGCGTGTCAAGAAGACGAATGGAACGCGGGATAATCCGTCCGTATGGATTTTTAGCTCATCCGGCCGCTTGCGACGGTACGTCAAGGCTGAGGGAATAGCGCTGCCAGGCGTTGATGACGCGCGTCCCGTGATAGGACAGTTCGCGGGGAACGCTGCCGTAGTTCAGATGCACGTGCCCGTGCACGAGCGCTTTCGGCTTCCAGCGATCCAGCATCGGCAAAAACGCTTCAAACCCGCGGTGCGCGTAATCCTCGGCGTCGCCGTACCCTTTGGGCGGACAATGCGTCAGCACGATATCGACGCCGCCTGCGCGCCAAACCCGGAAGCGCAGACGGGCAATGCGCCGCCGCATCTCGGATTCGGTATACTGGTACGGCTCGCCGCTGTAAACGGCGCTGCCGCCGAGCCCGAGAATGCGAAGTCCGTTATATACGACGAGCCGGTCGTCGACGCACGTGCAGCCTTCCGGCGGATAGCGGTCGTACGCCGCGTTATGGTTGCCGTGCACGTAGAACACCGGCAGATTGGACATCGTAACCAGAAAGGTCAGATACTCCGCCTTGAGATCGCCCGCTGCCAGGATGAGGTCATAGCCCTTGAACCGCCCAGGCTGATAATAGTCCCAGAGTGCCGGATCCTCCGTATCGGCGAGGAGCAGGATGTTCATAGAATCGGCCCGTCCTTGACCGGCGGGATTTGCTCTCGGTATACGCCCATCAGCCGGGCGATGTTCTGCGACATCGGCAGCAGTTCGGAGAAGGCGGGAATGCTGCCCTCGACGGTATCGCTCAGCCAGTCCATATGCAGGATCTCGGTCGGCGACAGCCAGCGGTTTCCGTCGTTTCGCACGATGCCCTCCTGATCCGACATAACGCGTCGGAAGGGGTCGAGCCTTCCTCCGATGATCGCGCTTTTCAGAATCTCCGTGATCGCCTTGACGCCTTCCGGCAGCTTTTCCGCCGCCGTCACGCCGATGACGCCGCTCTGCATACCCCACCAGTAATTGATGGCGGCAGCGCTGCTGTTCGCGCTTTCATCCTCCCAATGTCCGAGCAAAAGATCGTTTAAAAGCTTTTCATAGAACGCGCCCCAGTTCCAGTAGGTCGCGGCAAGCGGCTCCTGCGTGCCGTCGCCGAGCACACGGATCAGGCCGTAAGGCGGCTGCGGCGTTTCCGGCGCGAACCATTCCTGATTGGAGATCACGTCCACCTCGTCTTTGATCAGTGCGTTCAATGGATCGCTTTCGGTGCACGACCAGCGAAGCTTGACAACCGCGCGCGGGTTGACAAGCCTCGCGCCGAGCGCAAACGCGTTGATGCTCGCCGGGACGCCGAAGATCGGAGCGGACGCGACGTAGCCGAGCCGGTCGCTGTGCGAACATGCGCCCGCGATTGCACCGGCAAGGAATTTCGTTTCGTAGATGCGGCTGTAATACGTGCGAACGCCCGGGTAAGGCATGGCCGCCGAGCAGTTCAGAATCTTTACGTTCGGGTATGCCGCCGCTGCCCGTCGGCACGCGTCTATGAGAGACGGCGCCGTCGCGAAAATGATCTGCGCGCCGTCCCTGACCGCGTCGGCAAAGAGCGCGTTGAAATCCGCGTCCGGTCCGGGCGCGTATGCGCGGGTGGTTATTTTTCCGGCAAGCTGCTCTTCCGCATAGAGCCGTCCGCGCTCATGCGCGCGGACCCAGCTCGAGCCTTCCGGCGCGGATGCATGAATGAACGCGGCGTTCAGATGCGTGGGCAGGAACATCGCGTCATAGATACGCAAAAGCAGCGGCTTTCCCGCGGGCTCCGACTCGGTGGCGACGGTCACGTCCGCTTCGGCGTCGGTTACGCTTGCGTGCATGGAAGCGAGCAGCGCTTCCGGCGAGAGATTGTTCAGATCATCGAGCGAGTATACGGAGATCCACGCAAGGAATGCGTCGGACATGCCGATCCCGTCCGGGAATTTCACGCGCGCCGCGGATTCCGAGAACATGGAATAGGCGGAAAGCACACGCCTGCGCTGATCCTCTGTCCAGATTTCATTCGGCTCGAACCCAAGCGCGGCGACGAGCTTTTTATAGCGGCCGGGTTTGGTGAAGCGGAACGCGTAGGTGCGGCTTACGTGGTAGAATTCGAGGAATTCATAATAGAGACGCGTTTCGGGATCGTCCGAGAACACGGGCACGATGCGCATGACGGAGGCGGAAATCGTCGGCGCGTCGAAGAAGCGCAGCACAGACAAACGCTTATTGCCCTCCTGCACGTAAAAATCGCCGCGGTATTCATAACAGCGGATCGGATCGCGGATCCCTTCGTCAGAAAGATGCGCTTGGCACAGCGTGGTCCATTTTGCTCCGAACTCGGTGTTCATCTCCGGAAGCGGCATAAAATCGCGCGAAAACACGGCACGCCGGCCTTCGTTGGCGGTGCCGACGATGCGTTCCGCGGGCACATTGATCGTGCCGAGCTCAATGCGCCCGGCAACCTGCCTGCCTTCCAGAAGATCGTCCAGCACCTGCGGATACGGCCAGCGTCCGCGCCCGGTGTCCTCCCGGTACGTCTTCAATGCTCTTTTGTGCGCCGCGCGATACGCTTCGACCGCTTCGGCTCTGACCGATTCGACTCTGCTCAAAACTCACGACTCCTTCCGGTCATATTTTAGCGTTGCCGCATTGTAGCATTTCACCGGAAAAAAGTCAAGCGGACAGGCCAGAAACGAAAAAATACGCCCTGCGGACCCGCAGGGCGTATGCAGCGGCGTTTTTACTTCACCTTGCAGCTTTTCACTTCCGACCATTCGCCGAAATACGTCATGCCGTTGAACTCATGGTAGGAACGCAGACGGACGTAGTACGTCGTGCCGGATTTCAGGCTCTTGACAGTATACTGCACGGTCTTGGGATTGCTGATCTTGAGCGCAACGGCGTTCTTCGTGAAGGCGGAATCGGTCGCATACTGGATCTGATAGCCGGTGAACACGGAGGAGCCTTCCCATTTGACGGTCATCTGTTTGGAACCCGCTGTAACGCTCGTAAGCTTTCGCGTCGTGATGCGGACCGTGGTTTTCAGCGGACCGACTTCGCCGAGGTTGTAGTTGTCTCCGACGTTTCCGCCGAGATACGTACAGCTTACGGGATCCAGACGCTTCGTAAAGTATGCTTTGATACCGTACTGGTAGCGCGTTCCCGCGTACACGTTCGTATCGGTCCAGGTCGTCCCGGTCGTGTTGTTCCAGCGTTCGAACGTGGTCCAGCCGTTGTCGACCAGGTTCCACGCACGGCGGTAGACGACGTAGCCGCTTGCACCGGCAACCGCTTTCCACGTCAGTTTGATGCCGCCAAAGACGTTTGCGACGGTCGTCGAGCTCGTAGCGGGCAGATAGATCTTGAACGGAACGCGGAAGGAGCCGGAGTAGCCGTTCTTGAGCGTTACGACCGCATATGCGGTTCCGGGATCGACGTTTTCAAGATATTCGACGTCGAACTTCGTATTGGCGAGCTCTCTTCCGGTCGTATTGTCCGTAACGGTGACGCGCGGCGTCTGCGCTGTTCCGTTCGCGATCACGTACGCCGTCGCCCCCTTGAATTTCACGTCGCTTGCGTTAAAACCGACCGTAACGTCGGAGGAGTAGTGCCACGTTGCGTTGAGCAGGGGATTATTGCCGCCGGCGATCGCGGATGCGGGGAGTTTTGCGTCGCGCTGCGCCTGCGTGCCGCGGTAGTAAACGTCCGTCAGCTTTGAAGCACCGGCGAACGCGTTCGCTTCGATCTTCGTCAGACTGGCGGGAAGTGAGATCGATTGGAAGGTGGAGGTGGAAAAGGCTTCCGTTCCGATGGTCGTGATGCCGTCATCAAGCGTTACGGCAACGGACAGGGGGAAATCGTTCGCGACATAAGTGTACCAATCATCGTACATGTTCTTCATCAGCGATGAATTGACCCGGCCGTTGCCTTTGGTCAGCCGCAGTTTTTCAAGACCGACCGCCATATAAAAATCGTCGATCTGCACATCCGAATTTGCGGGCATCGTGATGGATTTGATACAGGATGTTTCCGCAAACATACCGCTAACGGGATATTCGGGGTTCAGATAGGACCGATAGGAGGGATTCAGAATGATCAGTTCGTTCATGCCGCTACAGCAGTAAAAAACGGATTCGTCCAGTCTGGCCTTCGGCGGAATAACCAAACGGGAGATGCCGAGCTTAGTTCCTTCGAAAGCCCAGCTGCCGATCATCGTGAGCGATGAAGGGAAATTGATTGATCCGATTCTGCTGTAGGAGAACGCTCCGCTGCCGATCACAAGCAGCGTTTCGGGAAGAACGACCTTATCGAGCGTTAACCCTGAAAACGCTCTGCCCGCAATCACTTTTATGCCGTTTTTAACGTTCACCGTTTTCGGGCAGCTTCCTTTATAACCCAGCAGGACATGATTGAGATATACGAGACCGTTCGCCTGCGCGTTCCAGAAAGCGGTATTACAAAAAACATCGGGGCCGAGATAATAAAGGTTTGCCGGAAGGGAGACGTTCTTCAGCGAGGTACAGCCGGAAAAGACGCCGCCGTCAAGAGAAAGCACGGTGGAGGGAATGGTGACGGCAGTCAGCGAGGTGCAATCCATAAATGCGCCGGCTGAGATGTTCGTCAGGCCGTTCGGAAGACGGACCTCCTTGATCTGCGCGGCGAAGTCATACCACGGCGCGCGGTAGAAGCTGTCCATCTTTCCGCTTCCGGTGATCGTCAGAACGCCGGTCGACTCGTCAAACGACCAGGTAAGATTGTCCCCGATATTGCCTGACGTTTCCGCCTTCGAAGCGGACGGGAGCAGCGCTGCGACAAAAAGCAGGCTGAGCATGACGGCAAAGATCCTTTTCATGTTGATTCCTCCTTTGGATCATTCGTTCCGACTGCGGCACAAAGGCAGGGATCACGGACGCAGCGGAAACTTGTCATGTATATATGGATATAGTCAAAGTTTAGCACACGGCGTTGGATTCTGCAATAGCTTCCCCTGCGTAAATATTCTGTAAATCACGCTTTTTTTCTTGCAATCCGAACCGGCATGGCGTATAATAAATAAAAATTATAAATGTCTGCCGATATAGGTCCGGATACATGGCCCGGACGTTTCTACCGCGGCGCCACAGCCGCGACTATTGGGAGATCGGGGAACGCGGGGCATTCGCGTTCCTTGCGATATCGGCAGCAGAGGGATCTGCTGCGATTATTTATTTTTGGGAGGGGAATATGAAGGAACTGAAAGAACGGATTCTCAAAGAGGGCAGAGTGCTTCCGGGCGATATCATCAAGGTCGACGGATTTTTGAACCACCGTGTGGACTGCGAGCTGATGAGCCACATTGCGGACGAGTTCGCAAAGTACTTCAACATCGACGACGTCGATCTGCTTCTGACCGCGGAAGCAAGCGGCATCGCGCTGACGGCGATTTGCGCGCTGCGCTACGGCAAGCCGATGGTCTATGCAAAGAAGGCAAAGAGCGACAACATCGAGGGCGGCCTGTTCAAGAGCGAGATCTTTTCGTATACGTATAAAAAGAAGGTCACGCTGCTTGTCGCAAAGGATTGGATCAAACCGGGAAGCCGCGTTCTCATCGTGGACGACTTTCTTGCGCGCGGCGAGGCGCTGCGCGGTCTCTGCGAGATCGTCGAGCAGGCGGGGGCTCAGCTTGTCGGCATCGGCTGCGCGATCGAAAAGGGCTTCCAGGGCGGCGGCGACCGCCTCCGCGAGCGCGGCGTGAATCTCAGATCGCTTGCGATCATCGAGCACGCGGAGCCCGGCAACATCGTGTTCCGGGAGGACGATTGATGGATACCGTCCTGATCCTTGACTTCGGCGCGCAGTACAGCCGCCTCATTGCACGGCGCGTGCGTGAGCAGAACGTCTATTGCGAAGTTCTGCCGCATTCGGCTTCCGCCGAAACGATTCGGGAAAAATCGCCGATCGGCGTGATCCTCTCCGGCGGGCCGAGCAGCGTATACGCGCCCGGCGCGCCGCAGGTCGATCCCGCGCTTTTCACGCTCGGCATTCCGGTGTTCGGCATTTGCTACGGCTGCCAGCTCATTGCGTATACGCTCGGCGGCAAAGTCGAGCCGGACGGCGGTGCGCGCGAATACGGCAAGGCGGAAACGACCTTCGACCGTGAGGACGCGCTCTTTTCCAAAATCCCCGAAACGTCCGTGACGTGGATGAGCCACGGCGATTATATCAGCAGGCTGCCGGAAGGATTCCGATCGGTTGCGACGACCGACGTTTGCCCGACCGCAGCGATCGCCTGCGAAGCAAAACGGTTTTACGGCGTGCAGTTTCATCCAGAAGTGCGCCATACGCAATATGGCAGCGAACTTTTGCGCGCGTTTCTGTTCGATATCTGCGGCGCAAAAGGCGATTGGACCGTCGGCGATATCCGCGGGGAAGCGATCCGAGCGATACGGGAACGCGTCGGGGACGGCACGGCTCTTTTAGCGCTTTCGGGCGGCGTGGATTCATCCGTTGCGGCCGCGCTGATGGCGGAAGCGATCGGCGACAGGCTGACCTGCGTGTTTATTGACCACGGATTGATGCGAAAGAATGAGGGCGATGAGGTCGAAGCGGCGTTTCGGCCGTGGCCGATCCGTTTCGTGCGCGTCGACGCGGAGGAGCGCTTTTTGAACCGGCTTGCCGGTGTCACCGATCCCGAACGGAAGCGCAAGATCATCGGCGAAGAATTCATCCGCACGTTTGAGGAAAAGGCAAAGAAGCTCGGCGGCGCGGACTGGCTCGTGCAGGGCACGATCTATCCGGACGTCATCGAATCGGGACTCGGCAGCTCCGCGGTCATCAAAAGCCATCACAATGTCGGCGGACTGCCGGAGGATATCGGGTTCAAGGGCATCGTCGAGCCGCTGCGTATGCTGTTCAAGGACGAGGTCCGTGCGCTCGGGCGCGATCTGGGACTGCCGGACGCGTTCGTCGACCGGCAGCCGTTCCCTGGGCCGGGGCTTGCGATCCGCATCATCGGCGAGATTACGCGCGAAAAGCTCGACATCCTGCGCGAGGCGGACGCGATCTTCCGGGAGGAACTGATCGCTTCCGGCGTTTCGAAAACGCTTTCGCAATATTTCGCGGCACTGACGTCCATGCGTTCCGTTGGCGTGATGGGCGACGGTCGCACCTACGACTATACGCTTGCGCTGCGCGCGGTCAGAACCGACGATTTCATGACGGCGGAGTGGGCACGCATTCCGTATGACGTGCTTGATCGCGTATCATCGCGCATCGTCAACGAAGTCCGCGGGATCAACCGGATTCTTTATGATATTACCGGAAAGCCGCCCGCCACGATCGAATACGAGTAAAGCACAGTTATCAAAGTGCACACCAAGATTTGCAGCTTTTGCAAAAAGGATTTGGCTGAGGAGAGAAAAGGAAGCAATGCTTGAAGCGCCGCAGCGCGGCGCTGAGATGAGTGATTGATCAATGCGAGTTGTCGTCCCAATAGCGGTAGCATGACGATCCCATCTCTTCTCCGATCACAATCCTCACACCATCGAATATAGCAACGAAAAAGCCTGATTTTCCGGGCTTTTTTCTCGTTTTTGGTCAAGAAGAAAGACGAGAAAAGAGATGAGAATAGGACGCTCCGCTATATGATCTTGGAAAAAAGAATCGATGCGAGTTCGATACACAGGTACCGTCTCCAACCAATTTGATGCGCTTTTTGTTTCTGCCTCTTTTCCTTTCCGCCATTTGCCAACGCTCTGCATACAACGAGCAGATCCGTCAGGATCTGCTTGCGCTATCTGTTCGGCTTGTCCCAGGGCTTCCTATCCCCAACCAGCCGCCTCCATCGGGCTTCCGCGGCGATAGCCCGGACTGTTCAGCCCGCGTCAATGATCTGTTTCCCCGACCGCCATGCATTGCTTTGCGGCGTCTGTGCAGATGTAAAATTGTCTTTCCCCGAACTGAAACGCGGATTTCGGCGCGAATATCATTTTGTCCCGGATAAAACCAACCGGCTGCTGAAAACGTCCTTTCAAACAGAAAGAGGAAAGGAAGTGACGGTATGACCTTCTTTGAATGGATTCGAAAATGCCTTCTGTGGGACGCAAAAAAGCATCCGATGCCGGAGGAGCAAAAGGAAACGGTCCGGCGCAGAATCCGGAGGCAGGCGGAACCAAAGCCGACCGGGAGCGAAAAGACTTGAAATCCGCATTGCGCTTGAACGGGAAATGAACTATACTGAAACAAATGGGGCAGAATTATGAAAAAAGAGCAAAGCTACACAGCGGTCGCTTCCGACGTTAAACTTGCGCAGAACGGGGACGAAAAAGCCATGAACCGCATCCTTGAAGCGGTGCAGGATATGGTGTATTATAACTGCCTCCGCATGCTGAAAAACGAGGCAAAGGCGCAGGATGCCGCGCAGGATATTTTAATCACCGTTTACCAAAAGGTCAAAACGCTATCCGATCCGCAGTCGTACGTCGGCTGGGTCAAGCGCGTCACGGCGAACCATTGCAAATCGCTGCTCTGCAAAGTGAATAGGGAATTCCTGCTTTCCGAAAACGAGGACGGCGAAGACCCGTTCGCAAACTTCGA
>JAFOTD010000027.1 GCA_017388175.1 Clostridia bacterium
CAGCGCGACGGGATCGTAAACCTTCGGGATGATCCCGCGGCGGCTCTGCTTTGCCGCCTCCTCGCTCACCCGCTGCCAGCGCTCGATCCGCCCCTCATACGGCGGCTTCAGCACGACCACGCAGCGAAGGGACTGCACCGGAACGAAGGCGCACGCGCCGAGCTCGACGCATTTCTGGATAATTGTTTCCATCTTTCCCGCCTTCGGCAGGCATTGAAAAAGCGTCACCGAAACGGACGGTTCGCTTTCCGCTCTGCGCCAAGCCGACGTGTTGAACGCGACTTCAGCCGGAGAAATCGAGGAAATCACGGCGTCGCACTCGCTGCCGTTGCCGTCGCAAAGCTGCACCGCGTCACCGGGCGCAAGCCGCAGCACGCGCGCGATGTGCTTTACGTCTTCGCCGCGCACGACGGCGGTATTCGATTGAATCTTATTCGTAAAAAAACGGTGCATTATCGGCAAAGGAAGGCGTTCCAGCCCTCGGCGCGGCTGTGCTCCGAAACGGAGAAGCCGTTTTCCTGCAAAGCCTTCACGACTTCGTCGACGCGCTCGTCGATGATGCCGGAAACGACAAACACGCCGCCCGGCGCGACAAGCGGACGCGCAATCGGCGCAAGCGCAATGATGACGTCCGCGACAATGTTCGCCGCAACGACCGGATACTGTCCCGCGATCTTTTTCTGCAGGCGCGTATCGGACAGAACGTTTCCGATCAGCACGTGGTAGTGTTCTTTTGAGATGCCGTTCATTTCGGCGTTCTCATAAGCGATCGACTCCGCGATCGGATCAATATCCACCGCCGTCGCGTCGGTCGCGCCCAAAAGCCGTGAAGCGATCGAAAGAATACCGCTGCCGCAGCCGAGATCGAGCATCGTATCGCCGGGTTTGACCGTCTTTTCAAGGAATTCGAGACACATACGCGTCGTGTGATGCGCGCCGGTACCGAACGCCATGCCGGGATCGAGTTTCAGAACAATGCGATCCGTTTCGGGACGCTCCTCCCACGACGGCAGGACGAGCAGGCGCGAGCCGATCGAAAGCGGCTTATAATACTTTTTCCAGTTGTTCGCCCAATCCTCCTCGTCGACCGAAACCACGGTCAGAAGAAGCGTGCCGAGATCGACCGGAAGATCGAGCGTTTTGAGGCGTTCGACCGCAGCCTTCGCCGCATCGACGATCGGCAGGTTCTCCGGGCAGTCCGCAACGTATCCCTTTACGCAGGGCGTGTCCGTTCCGATCTTATCCATGTCGGCAAAATCCCAGAAGATCGCCGCCTCGCGCAAAAACGCGTACGCCTTTTCATGGCTCTCCTCGATGGAAAGCCCCGTGATCCCCGCGCCGTTCAAAGCGGCGCAAACGGAATCAATCCCCGCGTCGGTCGTATAGACCGTGATCTCAAGCCATTTCATATCGTTCGTTTTCCCCCGGAAACTCTTTCTTTACAGTATAGCACGGATTCGGTTTCTATACAAGATGCATGTACCGCGTAATGATCGGCACAAGCGAATCCGCTTCCTTCGGCGCATAGCGCGGCGACAGGGCAAGATTCATGCAGGCGAACGGCTCGCGAACGCATACCGCCGCCGGATCGTTGTACACCGTCAGCGGAATCACCGGCTCCGCACCGTTTTTTCCTTCAAACAGGGTCGAAATGAACGATCTGAGACGGATCGGGCGATAGCCCTCCTCCGTCCGCTCACAGAACGGCGGAAGATCCGCCCGTGAAAACGGATCGCGTACGAACGTCAGCGCGTCGATCCAGCGGAACGCCAGCGCGAACAGCAGATAGTTTGCTTCGTCAAGCTGCTTTTGCGCATAATAGCGGGAAAAGGCGTCGCGCTCCGCAGGCGGGATGCCGAGCACGTTGTTCAGCACGAACCCCGGCCCGGGCTTACCGATGCCCAGGTCGGCGTGCGCGTCGACGTGTACGACCGAAAACGGGCGCGAAAGCTTTCCCGCGTTCATCTGCTCCTTCCAGAACGTGAGCGCGCCGTCATGCGTTTCGGTGATGCGTCCCGGGATCGGCTTCTTTGCGTCAAGTCCCAGCGCATCTTCCAAAAACGAAACAACTGCGGCTTCCGTCCAGGGGCTTGCGCAGTCCGAAGAAGGGCGTTCCCCCTTCGGCGCAAGCGGACAGCAGTCGTTCAAAAAGAAATCCAGATCGAGATCCAATGCCCACATGCGGCTATTTTACCGTTCTTTCGATTGAAAAACAAGTTGTTTTCAGAATTAGTCGGCGAATTGGTCTTAAAAATAATACATTTCTGTCACATTTGCATGTTAAAATTTTCAAAACGATCAAGAATCCGGCGGAAAATATATTGCGACTTTTTAAATCCTTTGCTATAATATAGTTAACTTTGCGGAGGATTAGCATGAAGCCTGCTGCGATATTGGACATCGGCAGTTCGAAAGTAGTTTGTCTTTCGGGCAGCGTTTTAGATAAAGGCGGCATCGTCGTGCACGGTGCCGGTGTTTCCGGCTGCGACGGATACCTTGAGGATACGTTTTTGGACAAGCAGAGTCTGCACGACGCGATCGTAGACGCCGTCCAGAAAGCCGAACAGGAATCTCACACCCGCATCCGGGATATTGCTCTCACAGTACCCGCTTCCTTCTCGAAACTGGTGCTTTCGGATATGACGATGACGCTCGGCGACCGTGCGCGCGTCGTCGATCCGGCGGACGTTGACCGGCTGATTGAGCTCTCTTTCCGCAAGGTGGAAACGCCGTCCGGACACGTTCTGATGCACAGCACGCCGGTCTTCTTTCTGGTCGACGGCGTATCCTCGTCGGAGCTGCCGCAGGGTGTTGTGACCGAGGAAATTTCCGGATTGATCGCACATATGTTCGTGCGCGAAGACTATATCGAGACGATCCAGAACGCGCTGGACGATCTCGGCATTGAAATTTCGATGTGCATCAGCGCCGCCTTGGGAGAAGCTACGATGCTGATCCCCGAAGAGGAGCGCGTCCGCCCCGCCGTGCTGATCGACGTCGGCTACCGGCAGACGGACATCTGTGTAATTGAAAACGCCGCGCTGACCGGCATCGCTTCGATCCCGATGGGCGGCTACCAGTTTGCTTCCGACCTTGCGTTCGGTCTCGAAGTCACGCAGCAGTCCGCGGAGCAGGCAAAGCGCCGGTTCGTATTCTCGCTCGACTACGGCGATAAAACGGAGATTCTCCGTTCCGAAACCGCTTCGAAGCGCGTGGAAAACCGCACGATCGCCTACATCATCGAAGCGCGTGCGAATGACCTCGCCTCGCATATCCGCGAGGAGCTGGACCGAATGCAGGTCAATCTGGAATCACGCCCGATCGTGTATCTTTCCGGCGGCGGGCTTTTGATGATGCGCGGATCGCTCGACTTTCTCAAGAAAGCGCTGGGCTTTCCGATTAAAAGGGACATGCCGTGGACGCCGCGGCTGTCCTCACCCAACTATTGCAGCGCGTTCGGCGCGCTGAACTTCGTCCTTCGTGCAAACCGCACGGAGGAACGCCCGGAACAGCAGCAAAAGCCGGACGAAAAAAACTTTTTTCAAAAATTGAAGGACTTCTTCACGAAATAATCAAAGGGGGAACCACCATCCATGTTTGAAACCAATGTAGACAGCACCAACTTTGCTCAAATCCGTGTCGTCGGTGTCGGCGGTGCGGGCTGCAATGCAGTCAACCGTATGGTTCAGTACGGACTGCAGGGCGTGGAATTTATCGCCGTCAACACGGATAAGCAGGCGCTTGCATTGAGCGCAGGACAGAAAAAGATTCAGATCGGCGAAAAGCTGACCAAAGGGCTCGGCGCGGGTGCGGATCCTGAGATCGGCCGCAAAGCAGCGGACGAAAGCCGCGACGCGATCATTGAAGCGCTCAAGGGCAGCGATATGATTTTCATCACCGCCGGTATGGGCGGCGGCACGGGCACCGGCGCAGCCTCCGTCATCGCGGAGTGTGCAAAAGAGCTCGGCATTCTTACCGTCGGCGTCGTGACGAAACCGTTCACGTTTGAAGGCCGCGTTCGTATGCGCAACGCAGAACAGGGCATCGCAAACCTGAAGCCCGCCGTCGATACGCTGATCACAATCCCGAACGATAAGCTGATCTCGCTGGTCGGCAAGTCCAGCCTTCCCGATGCGCTGCGCGTTGCGGACGACGTGCTGCGTCAGGGCATCCAGGGTATTTCCGACCTGATCGCAGTTCCGGCCATGATCAACCTCGACTTCGCGGACGTCAAGACGATCATGAAGGAAAAGGGCATGGCGCACATGGGCATCGGTTCCGCGGTCGGCGAAAAGCGCGCGAGCGAAGCGGCGCGTCAGGCCGTCGAAAGTCCGTTGCTCGAGACCTCGATCAAGGGCGCAAAGGGCATTTTGATGAACATCACCGGCGGCAGCGATCTCTCGCTGCTCGAAGTCAACGAAGCGGCTGAAATCATCGCGGAAAACGCGGATCCCGAAGCGAACATCATCTTCGGCGCGGATATCGACGAGAGCATGGGCGATGCGCTCCGCATCACCGTCATCGCGACCGGTTTCGACCGGGTGGAACCCGACAAGACGAGCGATCTTCAGATGGGCGGCGCGCCGGCAAGACGCAGCTTCACGGAGCAGCGTCCGTTCGGCGGTCTCAATATGAACGGCAGCACCGCGCCCGCATCCGCGCAGAACGCCTTCTCCGCCCGCACCTATGCGGAGCCTGAAAAAGCGCCCGATCCCGTCATGAACGAGCCGGAGCCGAAGCAGGAGCAGCCGCTGTATCGCGACCCTTCCGCGGGCGTTCGCAAAGACTATAACGAGCGGCCGTCCAACAAGCTGGACATCCCCGCCTTCCTGCGGAAATAAGAATCAAAAGGCAGGTGAGCATTTCACCTGCCTTTTTTATGTTTACAAAACAAACCAGAGGATCATGGAAACCGCCGACAGTCCGAGTCCGATCCACGGCGGACGTTTATGGTTCGGAAGAAACAGCGGCGAGCAAAAGAGCAGCGCGGCATAATACAGCGCGATTGCAGCGGGATGCGGCGCCGGAAGCCGCAGTGCGGGTACGTCGACGCCCTGCGCGACAAGCGAGATCAGCTTGATGCCGCCGTATGCCGGATAGGACAGAACGGTCGATACGTGGGGCATCAGTCCGTTCAGCAGCACGGACAGAAAGCCGAAGAGCAGCAGAACCGGCATCGTCGGAATCAACAGGATCGACAGCGGGATCGAAATCCAGGCGACCGATCCGAAATAATACGCCATAACCGGCAGCATTCCGATTGTCGCCGCGCTTGCGCCGGAGAGCGCCGTAAGGATCTTTGAGGCGCGCAGCTTTTTCGGGAATGGACGCCGAAACGATTTTGCAAGCAAAATCATTCCCGCCATCGCTGCAAACGACAGCTGAAAGCTGACCGAACGGATTCCGGCAGGATCGCACAAAAGCGTCATCGCCATAGCGAAGCAGAATACGGACGGCATATCAACCTGACGCTCTCGTAGATGCGTCAGACGCAGCCCGATCAGTACGAACGCCGCGCGCAGAACGGACGGTGAAAAGCCGGTCACGGCGCAGAGAAACAGCAGAAACAGCGAGAGCAGGCCGATCGACAGCGGCTTGTTTCCGGTGCGGACGGCCTTTCCGATCATGCCGGTCAGCAGTGTCACGTGCAGGCCGGAGACTGCAAACAGATGCATCAGTCCGACGTTTGCATACTGTGCGCGTTCCGCCTTGCCGAGCACACTTGTATCGCCGAGGAATATCCCTCTTGCCTCCGCCGACAAATCGCCGAACAGCACGTTTGCGTTTTCTCTCAGGTTCTGCCGCAGGTTTTGCAGAAATCCGGCAACCGGCCAGTCCGTCGGCATTGCGGTCGGCAAAAGAACGATCCGAACGAGCACCGTAAACGCGAGGATCGGCAGCAGGAAAAACGCGCTCCGTCTCCGGAACAGAAAAGCGGAGACCGGGATGAGCGCCGTGCATACGGCAAGCAAAACCCAATCCGGCGCAAGCGATCCGAGTATCGCCGCGAGGACCGCGCCAAGCGCTGCGCCCGCCATCGGGCGCGTATGAAACCACGGTTTCGATTCGTTCATACGATCATTATAACAGGCGACAACCGATATTTCAACAAAACGGGAGGATTCTTATGAAAACGCTGCAGCAGTACATCGAAGAGGCAAAAAAGATTGTATTCTTAGGCGGCGCGGGCTTAAGTACCGAAAGCGGCATCCCGGATTTCCGTTCGAGCGACGGCGTATTCAAGGCAGTCAAAGCGTACGGCGTGCCGCCGGAAACGCTGCTGTCGATCGACTTTTTCGAGGATTACCCGGAAATATTCTACGATTATTATAGGAAGTTTCTGGTATATCCGGACGCGCAGCCGAACAACGCGCATAAGGCGCTCGCGAAGCTTGAGGAGATCGGCAAGCTGAACGCGGTCGTCACGCAGAACATCGACGGCCTGCACCAGAAAGCCGGAAGCAGACACGTCTGCGAACTGCACGGAAGCATCTATCGCAACCATTGCACCAAATGCCGCAGGGGGTATTCGCTGGATCAGATCATGGAGATGAAGGGCGTCCCGACCTGTGAATGCGGCGGCATCATCAAGCCGGACGTCGTGCTGTACGGCGAGGGGCTCGACAACTCCGTCGTGACCGACGCGATCCGCTCGATCCGTGAAGCGGACACGATGATCGTCGGCGGAACGTCGCTTGCGGTCTATCCCGCGGCGGGGCTGATCGACTATTTCCGCGGACAGACGCTGATCGTGATCAACCTTTCCTCCACCCCGCGCGACCGTGAAGCGACAATCTGCGTGCATGAAAAAATCGGAGAAGCGTTATCCTTTCTTTTGGATTGACATTCCGGAAAAGTCGGCTATAATGAAAGTTCGGAGAATGATAGTGAAAGGAGCGCAGATATGCAGCTATTGGTCATCACCATTGACAAGTGTGACGAGTTTCTGAATACGCTTGAGGGACTTCGCGCGCATGGCATGAACGGCATCGTGTTCAACAGCACGAGCTTAAAGCATGCGCTGCTGGAAAGCGATATCAACGCCGCACCGATTTTCGCGGGGGTTAGCAAACTGGTCCGACACGAATTCGAACCGAGCCACACGGCATTCCTCTTGTTGAATGACGATCAGATCGAACACGCAAAGCGCGTCGTTCGCCGCAATACGAACGGACTGGGCAAGAAAGGGGTCATGTTCACGATTCCGATCAGCTCGTTTGAGGGAATCGAGGAATAATTATCATGCCGACTCTTTCCGCGCTGATGGCGCTCGGGCTTGCCATGATCGGTGGGCTTGCTCTTTCGCGCCTGATGAAGATTTTACATCTGCCCAACGTGACCGGCTATCTGTTTGCCGGACTTCTCATAGGGCCGTACCTGCTGCCGCTGATCTTCGGCGACGGCGTTTGTCTTCTGAACCATGAATCCGTAAACTCGCTTTCGAGCATCACGAACGTGGCGCTCGGCTTTATCGCGTTCTCGATCGGCGGCGAGTTCAAGCTTTCCTATATTAAAAAGCTCGGCGTCCGCATCATCGTGATCACACTCGTGCAGGCGATCACGACCGTATTGTTTGTGATCGGCGCGCTGCTGCTCATCCCGAACGAGAGCGATACGCACCGCATCTCGATGGCGCTGCTTTTAGGCGCGATCGCAGCCGCAACGGCCCCCGCCGCAACGCTGATGGTCGTCCGCCAGTACCGCGCAAAGGGTCCCGTGACCGACACGCTGCTGCCGGTCGTTGCGTTTGACGACGCGGTCGGGCTTATGATCTTTTCGATCTGCTTCTCGCTTGCGAAATCGCTGAGCACCGGCGCCGCGATCACCGTGAACGAGGCTGTATTAAAACCGCTTCTCGAGATCGTCATGTCGATCGGCATCGGTGCGATGCTCGGCGCGCTCCTCGCGCTTTGCATGCGCTGGTTCCACTCGCGTGCGAACCGGCTGTGCCTCATGATCACTGCGGTCATCCTGGGCGTTGCGTTTTCCGATCTTCTCGACCTCAGCTCGCTGCTCGTGTGCATGATGATCGGCGCGATGTTTGCGAACCTCCGCAAGGACGCGGTCGAGATCCTCGACGGCACCGAGCAATGGACGCCTCCGCTGTTCATGCTATTCTTCGTGCTTTCCGGCGCGGAGCTGGACCTGACCATCCTGCCGATCGTCGGCATCATGGGAGTGGTGTACCTTATCGCGCGTTCGCTCGGCAAGTATTTCGGCGCGTTCTTCGGCGCGTTGCTCTCGAAATCCGAGCGCACAGTCCGCAACTTTCTCGGCATCACACTGCTGCCGCAGGCGGGCGTTGCGATCGGTATGGCGCAGTCCGTCGCTGCAAACCCCGAGTTAAGAGGCGCCGGTATCTCCACGCAGATCGTCGCGATCGTCCTGTTTGCGACGCTGGTCTATGAGCTCGTCGGGCCGGTCGCGACCAAGATCGCCCTGACCGCCGCAGGCGAGATCCCTAAAGTATCCAAAACAAACAAAAAACCAAAGGCGTCCAACACATAACCGACGCCGGAAAGGAATCCTATATCCATGAGCGAATGCACCCATGACTGCAGCAGCTGCGCGCAGAACTGTTCCGAGCGTACGGAAGAGAATGATTTCCGCGCGCATCTCAACGGCCTCTCCTCCGTGAAGAAGGTCATCGCCGTATTGTCCGGCAAGGGCGGCGTCGGCAAGTCGCTGGTCACGTCCCTGCTCGCGGTCAACGCGATGCGCAACGGCGATCACACGGCGATCCTTGACGCGGATATCACCGGCCCGTCAATTCCGAACGTATTCGGCGTCCATGAGAAAGCGACCGGCAGCGATGTCGGTATCTTCCCCGTCACCTCGAAGCTCGGCGTCGATATGATGTCGATCAACCTGCTTCTCGAAAACGAAACCGATCCCGTCGTCTGGCGCGGACCGATCATTGCCGGAACCGTCAAGCAGTTCTGGACCGACGTCATCTGGAAGGACGTCGATATCATGTTCATCGACATGCCGCCGGGAACGGGCGACGTTCCCCTTACCGTGTTCCAGTCCCTGCCGATCGACGGCGTCGTCGTCGTCACCTCGCCGCAGGAGCTCGTCGGCATGGTCGTGCAGAAGGCCGTCAACATGGCGAACATGATGAATATCCCCGTACTCGGCGTCGTCGAAAATTACAGTTATTTCGAGTGCCCCGACTGTGGCAAGCAGCATAAGCTGTTCGGCGAAAGCCATATCGAAAAGGTTGCAAAAGAGAACGGCGTCGATACCGTCTGCCGCATTCCGATCAACCCGAAACTTGCCGCCGCATGCGACGCGGGTCTCATCGAACTGTACGAGGGCGACTGGCTGAACGCGCTTTCCGCCAAGATCGAATCGCTATGACGCACGAAGAAAAGGCCTTACAATACTTCACGAGCGGCGCAAACTGCGCGCAGGCGGTTGTGCTCGCGTTTCATGACGAGCTCGGCATGGACGAAAAGACCGCCGCGCGGCTCGCTTCCTCGTTCGGCGGCGGCATCGGCAGACTGCGCGAGGTCTGCGGCGCGGTCTCCGGCATGATGATGGTCTACGGGCTTTTAAGAGGTTATGACGATCTCAAGAATCCCGACGCCAAGAAGCAGCACTACGAAAACGTGCAGGCGCTTGCAAACGCCTTCCGCGAGGAGAACGGTTCGATCATCTGCCGTGAGCTTCTGTCGCTTCACGAAAACGAGCAGACGGAGCCAACCCCTACCCCGCGTTCGTCCGCGGCGTTTCACGCGCGTCCGTGCTTCGGCTTCGTGCAAAGCGCCGCAA
The DNA here is from genome assembly GCA_017388175.1 of Clostridia bacterium. Taxonomy (GTDB): domain Bacteria; phylum Bacillota; class Clostridia; order Christensenellales; family CAG-138; genus UBA3792. The sequence goes on from JAFOTD010000027.1 coordinate 9,775, forward strand.
GGCTTCTGGACGAGAAGCTGAACGAACAGTAAGTAATGAAAAAAGGACGGTTTCCCGTCCTTTTTCCTTTTTGAAATTCCGTCAGTCGATTTCCTTCTGCTTTTCGGCACTCTCCGCGCCGAGTTTGCACAGAAGACCGGCGACGAGCATCATCACGCCGAGGCCGACCGATCCGCCGTCGTGGAAAGGCAGCTCCGCCACATCCTTCATGATGACTTTAAAAATACCGTAGCAGATGCCGGCCAGAATCGACGCGCCGATCGGAATGCAGATCGCAAGAATACCGAGCCGCGTCAGTTCCTTTGCGCCGTCAAAGGTGAACGGCGTGCCGGCCTTGATCTCGTTTTTGAAATAGCGCTCCGCAAACTTCGCCAGCACTGCTTCGGCAGCACACATAATGATTCCGCAGGCCATCGCCGCATAGCAGGTCTGCGTATTGAGATCGCCTTTCTCAACCAAGCCCTTGATCGTCACGTCCCCGATTTTAAATCCTTCCGGGATAAACGCAAGACCGATGATGCCCAGAACACATCCGACCGCACCGATGATGCAGAAGATGAATACGATGATGCTGAATACCTTTCCGATCTTGGAAAGCGTTTGCAATGTTTTTAATGTCATAACCGAACCCCCTTTTGATCATTTCCGTTATCATACCACGCAATGCTGGACGCGTCAATCAACAAGCGGGTATTTTTTGCGGGTAAGTCATGACGGCAGTCTGTCATGCCGGATTCCCGCATGCCGGATTCTTCGTTTTTTATATTGTTTGACTTTCTAAGCGGACATGCTATAATCGAGGTATCAGGAGTTGAAAGGAGACGTTTATGATCCCGTATTCTCAGTTGGACAAGACCGCTCTCGAGGCGGAACTCTCTGCCGTTACCAAGGCGTATGAAGCCGTAAAGGCGAAGGGGCTGAAGCTCGATATGTCGCGCGGAAAGCCCGGAAAAGCGCAGCTCGATCTTTCGAACGACATGCTGAAGGTACTTCCCGACCGCGAAGATTGCTTCGACGGCGCACTGGACGTCTGCAATTACGGCAATCTTGCCGGTATTCCGTCCGCGCGCAAGCTCTTTGCCGAGCTTCTGGACGTGAAGCCCGAAGAAGTCATCGTCGGCGGCAGCGCGTCGCTGCAGCTCATGTACAACCTGATCGCGACCGCGTTTTCGCACGGGCTTAAGAACAGTCCCGCGCCGTGGTCCAAGCGCGGCAAGGTGCGTTTCCTCTGCCCTGCGCCCGGCTACGACCGCCATTTCCGCATCACGGAGTTCTTCGGCATGGAGCTGATCCCGATCGCCATGACCGATGAGGGCCCCGATATGGACGCTGTGCTGCAGTGGATCAAGGACCCGAGCGTTCTCGGCATCTGGTGCGTACCGAAATACAGCAATCCCGACGGCATCATCTACTCGAACCGCGTCATCCATGCGCTCGCTTCCATGAAGCCCGCCGCGCCGGACTTTGCCCTGATGTGGGACAACGCGTACTGCATCCACGAGTTCGACGGCGATTACGTGCCGTTCCCGGATATGCTGAAGCTCTGCGCCGAATACGGCAACGCGGACATGGTCTATGAATTCGCTTCCACCTCGAAGGTCACCTTCCCCGGCGCCGGCATCTCCTGCATGTGCGCAAGCGAGGCGAATATCGCATACTTTATGAAGACCCTCGGCGTGCAGATCATCAGCTTCGACAAGGTGAATCAGCTCCGCCACGTTCGTTTCTTAAAGGACAAGCCCACCACGCTCGCGCTGATGAAGCGGCACGCCGCGATCCTGAAGCCTCGGTTTGACGCCGTCTGCGATGCGCTCGACCGCGAGATCGTTCCGCGCGGAATCGGACGCTATAACCGTCCGAAGGGCGGATATTTCGTGAGCCTTTACGCAATGCCGCAGACCGCAAAGCGCGCGCTGCAGCTTGTGAAGGAGGCCGGCGTCACGATGACGCCCGCCGGCGCGACTTATCCGTACGGACAGGATCCGTTCGACAGCAACATCCGCATCGCGCCGACGCTTCCCCCGGTGGAAGAGCTCAGCGTTGCGATCGACGTGCTGTGCCTGTGCCTTCGCATCGCCGCGCTCGAGCAGCTTCTTCGCACGAATGCAAACTGATCGTGAAATCACGCACAAACCCTTTGACAGCGCATCGCGGATTCGTTATAATAAACGTATAAATCATATATGAATTGGGAGGCGTATGTCATGGAACTGAAAGACCAAATTCTGCAAACCAAAGAACGCAAAAAAGGCTTTTTGAAGGCCATGCCCGAAACGACGCGTACGCAGGTCGATACCTATGCCAAGCTGGATAAGATCGCCGGGAATTACTGGATCCTGATCGTTTGCGCAGGCGTACTCGCGCTGATCAGCTATCTCGTCGCAGGCATCTCCAAAGGCGATTGGGTCATCAACCTGATCCCCGCGGCGCTCACCATTGCGGCCGGCGTCGTCGGCTCGTTTTACGTCAAGTCCCTGACGAAGAAGGCGAAGAAGGCCATCACGCTCGGCGCCCCCGACTACGTCGAAGAGCTCAACGCGATCAACGCCCGCCTTGCCGGTCTGGAAAAGGCTGAAAAAGCGCGTGTTGATGCGGAGCGTCAGGAAGCGAGAGCAAAGGCGCGCGCGGAAGCCGCACAGCGCGAAGCTGAGCTTGCTCTGCAGAAGCAGCAGGAAGCCGTGCAGAACGGCGCGCAGGTCGTGCAGAACGCAGCCCAGAATCCGGCAGAGCAGATCAATCCCGAAGAATAATCCCCAATCCGTTCAAGAGCCACCCGACCCGGGTGGTTTTTTGTTGCGCTTTGCGCAGCGGGACCGCGCCGAAGGAGCTCTGCGCTAACGACACGCTGCGGAGTCTCGGCTTTTCACGACGACCGGATATCGTTTCGTGCGCCGGAGCGCTTTCAAGAATCGGCGACACCGTACTGTTTCCGAACAGTCCGGGAAGCGTTCGGGCGGAAGAAAACCAAAACAAAAAGAGGAATTATGCGGTTCGTGTTACGGAGGGTAACTGTGCATAACAAGCCGCTATCGTTATCCTGAGGATGTCGTAGGAATGACGAAGGATTTCCCGCAGTACGCTGTCCGGCGATCGAAACATCGTCGAGACGGTTATAACCGTATATACGCAGTATCGCATGCAGGCGATCCGGAACACAGAAGAACAGCCTATTTGCGCGCTAAAAAGGCCGCCCGGCGTAGGCGATCTTTATTGTCTTTTCGGAGTAGAAAGACACGACCGTCCCAAGGCGGTCGCTGCCTGTTTTTCTATTAATTCTTAAAGCTGCGTGAGGCTCTTTGAGATCATGTGCCCCTGATAGTTTACGTCTCCGGTGACCTCTTTGATGACATGAATCTCGGGCGGCAGATCGACCTTTTCGTCCTTGTCGCTGAGCTGTACGTCGAGGATCGCGTAATTCGCGTTGGTCGGGTACGTATCGACCGTGCAGTAGCGGCCTTTGTAAAGGAAGCAGAAGCGGCGCTTGCTGACGGAACCGAATTCAGGATCGACCTCTTCGATCTTGCGGAGATACTCCTTCTGCGAAAGCAGTCGTTCGTTTTCAATGCGCTCGATCGGAGAGATCGGACGTTTTTCGGTATAGAAATAGGAAATCGCATTGTTGGAAACGACCTTCCTCGCGCGGCGCTCCGTGCCCTTTGCGCGGCCCTTGAGGTACGTCTGCGTAATGTTCTGCTCGACCGGCTCGTACGCAGCGAGGCCGTCTTCGTCGACGTACTCGATCAGGAACTTGCGTTCCAGCTGCGCGGGCGGAATCTCGCCGAGGATCGTATAGACCTCGTTCATCGCCTTTCGGATCTTGTTCTCGAAATTATAGGAGTTTCCGATCACGACACGATGCTTATGATTGCGCCAGCACAGAAGCGTGGCGTCCTCCTTCTCTCTCGCCTGCTCGAGCGTTTCGTAGCGTGCGGCATTGTCGTAATTATACGCAAACTCCGCGCCCTTCGACGAAGACACGAGATGGATCACCGCATCGTAGGATTCGAGGATCTCCTTTTCCGTCAGGTCGAACCGCGCGATGACCTGATTGAACTCCTTCTGCGAGACGTATGCCCGGTCGTCCATCACGCCGCGATCGCAGATGATCAGGATCTTGTCCTCCGGCACGATCTGCGCCGCTTCCATCGCAAGCTTTTCCTTGTGAAGCTGTGAGGATACGACGAAATACTGAAAATCGAACATGGAAAGACAGTTCCCGAACGGCTTGATTCCGAATCCGCTGATGAGCTCCGTCGCGGCCTCCGGCACGATGAGCACACGGTAGCCGATGCTCGAAAGCTCCTTTACAAGGTGCGAGGTCAGCGTGGTCTTGCCGCCGGCAGGGCCGCCCGTCAGAACGATCTTTTTGATGCTTTTCATGGTGAGATCCTTTCGATCGGTACTTGAACGGCACAAATCCGTCCGTATACAGTATACCATACCCCGCCGTGGATTTCCACCTCTTTTTTTCGACGCTCCGCTCTTTACAGTCCGCGCGATATTTGGTATCATTCTGCACGGAACGAACAGGGAGGTTCATATGCTGACCGATATTGAAATCGCACAGCGCGCAACGCTGAAACCGATTGCCGACGTTGCCGAAAGCGCAGGCATCCCCGAAGACGCAATCGAGCCATACGGCAGATACAAGGCAAAGATCGACCCGCATTATATAAAAGGAAGCGGCGGAAAGCTGATTCTTGTCACTGCCATTACGCCGACTCCCGCTGGCGAAGGCAAGACGACCACCACGATCGGACTTGCAGACGCGCTGCACCGGCTCGGAAAGCGCGTGACCGCCGCGCTTCGGGAACCGAGCCTCGGCCCGGTGTTCGGCATCAAGGGAGGCGCGGCAGGAGGCGGATTTGCGCAGGTCGTTCCTATGGAGGACATCAATCTGCACTTCACCGGCGATTTCCACGCGATCGGCGCGGCGAATAACCTTCTTGCTGCGATGATCGACAACCATATCCATCAGGGCAACGAACTCGGCTTTGCGCTCGATCGGATCGCATGGAGACGCTGTGTCGATATGAATGACCGCGCGCTCCGCAAGATCACCGTGGGCTTGGGCGGCAAGGCGAACGGCGTCCCGCGCGAGGACGGCTATGACATCACCGTCGCAAGCGAAGTCATGGCGGTCCTGTGCCTTGCGTCCGACCTGAAAGACCTGAAAGAGCGCCTCGGCCGCATGATCGCGGGTTACACAAAGGACGGCCGCCCGATCACGGCAAAGGATCTGAAGGCGCACGGCGCGATGACCGCGCTTTTAAAGGACGCGATCCGGCCGAATCTCGTGCAGACGCTCGAGCATACGCCGGTGCTGATCCACGGAGGACCGTTTGCGAACATTGCGCATGGCTGCAACAGCGTGATCGCGACAAAGCTTGCCTTGCAGCTTGGCGACTACGCCGTGACCGAAGCCGGCTTCGGCGCGGATCTCGGCGCGGAAAAGTTTTTCGATATCAAATGCCGCATGGCGGATCTGCATCCCAACGCGGTCGTGCTCGTCGCTACGGTTCGTGCGCTGAAATACCATGGCGGTGTGGATAAAGAGAATCTCACCGAGGAGAATATCTCCGCGCTGATTGCGGGCTTCCCGAACCTTTTACGGCATGCGGACAACATCCGCAAGCTCTTCGGTCTTCCCTGCGTCGTCGCGATCAACCGGTTCCCCTCCGATACCGACGCGGAGCTTTCCCTGTTGCACGAGCTCTGTGCCTCGCACGATCTCGATACCGTCATTTCCGAGGTCTGGGCGAAGGGCGGCGAAGGCGGAGTTGCGCTTGCAGAACGCGTCATTTCGCTTTGCGAACAGCCGAACCGCTTCCGGTTCTGCTATGCCGCCGATACGACCCCGGAGGAAAAGCTCAATGCGATCGCGCAAAGAATCTATCATGCGGACGGCGTCGTTTTCACCGACGGCGCGCTGAGCGATTTGAAACAGCTCAAAGCGCTCGGGTTCGGCAGCCTTCCCGTTTGCGTTGCAAAGACGCAGTACAGTTTCTCCGATGACGCAAAAAGGCGCGGCGTACCGACAGGGTTCCGCATCACCGTTCGCAAGCTGCGCGTTGCGGCTGGCGCGGGATTTATCGTCGCGCTGACCGGTTCCGTCATGACGATGCCGGGACTGAGCAAGCACCCGGCTGCCGAAACCATTGACGTCGACGACAGCGGCAACATCGTCGGTCTGTTCTGATTCGGTCTGCAGGAAGACCCTTCCGGAAACGGGAGGATCTTCCTTTTTATTCTTATGATCGGTTCTCCGATCGGATCTGGCGCTTTAGGGAATAATCAGGCTCCCATCCTTTCCGATCCTGTTCGGGATCGTACATATTCGGTTCATTTTTTCTTCACATTTCTTTTATTAAGGGCTTGCTATTTGACGCTGTTTCCAGTATAATGTCTACGTATAGAACTGGGTACATATATCTTTTGGTATATGCTCACAACAGGTTCAAATAAGTAAGGAGGAAAAAAGAAACATGAGAAAAACCCTTTCTCTGGTCCTGGCAGTCCTGATGATGCTTGCGCTGCTTCCCGCAGTCAAGCTTTCGACGGCTTATGCCGAAGACGCAGTGCCGACCTACAAAAAGGTCGAATCTGCCGAAGATCTGACTGACGGATCGTACCTCGTTGTCGTCGACAGCAAGAAGCTCGACGGTGCCTATTATACCTTCAACGGTACCACGGCTACGTCGAACAACCTTGTTCGCGTTACGGACATCGTCGACAACACGATCGAAGGCGACTATACTGCGAACGAGATCGAAATCGCTGTGGTCGAAGGCGGCTACACGCTCCAGAACAGCGCAGACAAGTATCTCAGTGCAGGCGACGGCAGCAATACCGTTGTTTTCGGTGACGAAGCGGTCGTCAACGGCATTACGCTTGGCAGCGATCTTAAGGTTTCGATCACCATGACCACCGATGTTGCCCGCGAGTTCAAGCTGAACAATTCCAATGATCAGCCGTTCTTCCGGTACTACAAGGCCAGCTCTACCGGATCGAACTACTATCTGCCTTCCCTTTATAAGAAGGTAGAAGCGGAAGAGCCGGATCCCTCTCCCTCGACCGATCCCGAACCCTCTCCCTCGACCGAACCTGTTGATCCCGATCCCGAGACCACAGCGATGGAGCTTGTGGAGAACGTCATCAACGGCAACGAAGTTGTCATCTTCTATCCCACCGACAGCAAGGTGATGACAGCGGAAGATTATCTCTACAACAACAAAAAGCATGAGCTCGTCGCCGCAGACGCGACGCTGGCAGACGGCGTTCTGGCAGTTCCCGACGAGGCAGTTCGTCTGACTGTTGAAGTCACGTACAACGCCGGCGATACCGAATTGCCCGAGCTGAACGTCAAAGGAACGGAAGGCACCTATAAGTATGCGTTCTGCACCGAAGACGATCTGTACCTTTATGCGGACGGTACGAACGTGCAGCTCGTAGAGCGCACCGAAGAGAACGAAGCGAACACGCTCTTCCAGCTTGAACCGGCAGAAGGCGGCTTCTACATCAAGTGCGACAGCGCAACCTACAACGGCAAGGCGCAGTACCTTGAGTATTACAACGGCTACTTCAGTGTATACGGTTTCAACGACAGCACGCCGAACATCTACACCTTCCAGTTCTACGCGGAACCCGAAGATGAGCCCATTGTCGAACCGACCGGCAACACGATCATTCTGTTCACGAACGACGTACACTGCGGCATCCGCGACGGCTGGGGTTACGCAGGTCTTGCGGACCTCAAGAAGACCCTCGAAGCAGAAGGCAACGAAGTCATCCTCGTTGACGCGGGCGACCACGTCCAGGGTGGCCCGATCGGCTCCCTCACCCAGGGCGAAGCGATCATCGACATCATGAACTTTGTCGGTTATGATCTTGCAACGCTCGGCAACCATGAATTCGACTACGGCATGGATCAGTTGTTTGCTCTCACCGAGCAGGCTGAATATCCGTACGTTTCCGCAAACTTCGTCAAGGTCGAAGGCAACGAGCCGGTGCTCGACGCTTACAAGATCTTCGAAGCAAACGGCAAGAAGATCGCGTTCGTCGGTATCTCCACCCCCGAATCGATCACCAAGTCCACGCCGACGTACTTCATGAACGAAGACAACACCGCTTACGTCTACGGCTTCTGCCAGGATGCAACCGGTGAAGGCGTCTACACCGCAGTGCAGAATGCAATCGATGCAGCCAAGGCGGAAGGCGCGGATTACGTCATCCTCGTCGGTCATATGGGTATTGACGAGCAGTCCAGCCCGTGGATGTCCACCGAAGTCATCGCGAACATCACCGGCGCAGATGCATTCATCGACGGTCACAGCCACAGCGTCATCAACGAGGTTGTCGAGGATAAGAACGCCGGCGGCAAAGGCGTTCTCCACGGCCAGACCGGCACGAAGCTTGCGAACATCGGCAAGCTGACGATTGATGCAGACGGCGGTCTCACAATGGAGATCCTCCCCGCATCCGAGAAAGTCAAGGACGATCCGGAAACCGACGAATACATTAAGGGCATCGAAGACGAGTTCAACGCTCTGCTGAACACCGTTGTTGCGCACACCGATCATGATCTCACGATCCTTGATCCGGATACCAACAATCGTGCAGTCCGCAGCAAGGAAACCAACCTCGGTGACCTGTGCGCGGATGCGTATCGTTACATGTTCGATGCGGATGTCGCGTTTGTCAACGGCGGCGGCGTTCGTGCGAACATCCCGACCGGCGACATCACGTTCCAACAGATCATCAACGTTCATCCGTTCGGCAACACAGCGGTGCTCGCGGAAGTCACGGGTCAGCAGATCCTTGATGCACTCGAGATGGGCGCACGCGTCAACCCGGGTGAGAACGGCGGCTTCCTGCAGGTTGCGGGCCTGAAGTACGAGATCCACAACTATATTGAGCCGAACTGCGTTGTCGGAACGGATAAGATGTGGGCAGGTCCCGTCGATGCGTCGCTTCCGTACCGCGTCCAGAACGTTCAGGTTCTGAACAAGGAAACCGGCGAATACGAAGATCTCGATCTCGAAAAGAAGTACACGCTTGCATCCCATAACTACATGCTCATGGATATGGGCGACGGCTTTGCGATGTTCGGACCGAACATTACCATCCTTGAGGATTCCGGCAAGCTCGACAACCAGGTCCTGATCGACTACATCCAGTCGATGCCCGAAGTGGACGGTGTCCATCAGGTTGAAGGCTACACCGATCCGAAGGGCGAAGGCCGTATCAAGATCTTCACCGAAGTTCCGAAGGTTCTCCCGACGTTCTACGGCGAAGATGTGATGGCTGCCGATGTACTCGAAGAAGTGGACGGCGAAGAGCTCTATCGCTACGACGTGAAGGTCAAGAATTTTGATCCGGAAACCGAAGTTGTCGGCATGCAGATGTTTGTTGCATTCGATAACGAGGCGCTTGAATTCGTCAACGCGTACTCCGTGTTCGAAGGCAACCTTGGCGTCAATGAAGCGGACGGCGTTCTTTCCTTCGCATGGGCGACCAGCGGCGAGGGCGTCACGATCGAAGATGAAACGGTTATCGTATCGTTCTACTTCAAGCTGATCAAGCCGCTCGAAGACGGCGAAGCTGTTGAATTCCTCTTCGTTCCCTCTGCAAACGACGGAATGACCGGATACTCCTACGTCGACGGTGAGACCGTTGTTGAGGCAGCGGAAGTCAGCACCGAAGACGGCAGCATCACTTTCTCCACGCCGAGCGAACTCACCATCTACGGCGAAGACGTCATGTCGCTTGACGTGATGACCGTTGAAAACGGCGAACGCCTCTATCGTTATGATATCCGCGTGAAGGATCTGCCCGCGGCAGGTCTCAAGGTCAACAGCGCGCAGATCTTCCTCGCATGCGACGAGCTTCTCGAGCTCCGTAAGTCGGAAGGCATGTTCGACTGGACCATGGGCGAAAAGAACGGTAAACTGATGTTTGTCTGGGCGTCCGAGACCCCGGTCGAACTCAAGAACGACGACATCGTCCTGACGCTCTACTTCGCGGCTCCGAATGCAAAGGGCGGCGAGGTCGCACAGATCGCGTTCACGATGAACACGCTGAATACGCTCAGCGCAATGTCGATCGTCTATGGCGGCGAAGTGCTCGAGATCGAAGCCTCCACCGTTGACGGCAGCATCACCTTCGCGGAAGTCACACTCGGCGATGCAAACTGCGACGGTCATGTCACCGCGGCTGATGCAGCGTTGATCCTCCGCTCCCTCGTCGGACTCGCTGAGCTCTCCGAGCAAGGCGCGCTCAATGCAGACGTTGACGGCGACTGCGAAGTCACCGCAGAAGATGCGGCTCTGATCCTCCGCTACATCGTTAAGCTGATTGAAGTCTTCCCCGTGGAAGAATAACTCCTTACTTAAAAAACGGGATCGCTGAAAAGCGATCCCGTTTTCTTTCTGCAAAACCTCCGATGCCCGGCGGCTTTTCCAAATTATTGTTTCTATAACAGTTTCATCCGCTCGTTCAGGCGCTGATAGACCGGGCGCATCCACGGCTCCGAACACGCTTTGATCGCCTCGTCCGGCAGAAACCACTTCACCGCGCTGTTCTCGTCCGCTTTGATGCGCAAAGGCTCCGAATCGTCCGCAATCAGCAGGTACGTGCCGTTCAGATGCAGATGTGCCGGGACGAACTTTCCGCGCTTATAGTGCGGGTTGACGGTCAGCGTTTCGATCGACAGCAACTCTTCCGACGCCGGACGTACGGATACAAGTCCGGTCTCCTCCCTTGCCTCTTTCAGCGCGACCTTCAGAAGATCGCGTTCGCCGTCCGCATGACCGCCGGTCCACGCCCACGAGTCGTAGATATTGTGATAGATCATCAGCACGCGATCGCGCGATTCGTTCGTGATCCACGCGGACGCGGTCACATGGCAAAGAAGATTACTGCGTTCGTATACGTCCTCAAAGAGCGCAAGGCAGTCCAGCATGACCGCCTTGTCCGCCGCTTCCTGCTCATCGCACGGCTGATATAGGAGCAAAGCGTTTTTGAAGTCCATTTTAATACCCTGAATAGCAGTTGCTGTATTCATTATACGTGATATGCGGGAGATACGTGACGCCTTCGTCGACCGTTCGGTTCGCTCCGTTGATAAACAGAACCAGATCCCTGGTCGTGTCAGTATTCCCGATGTAGTAGAATCCGTCTCCCGAAGCTGTCGGATAATCGTATTCTCCGTTTTCGCTGACCAGCACGGTCTTTCCTTCCTCATACCGGAACCAGGACTCGTTCCCCTGTTCGTCCTTAATACGGTAGTATAATACCCTATTCCCGATCATACCCGAATCCGGTCTGGCATGCTCTGCGATCAGCGCAGTCTGACCGTTCCGATAGGCATACAGCGTGCGGGTACGCGCTTCCGGTTCCCTGACCTCATACACGATCTCGCCGCTCTCCGACACGCCGATGCAGGACGCATTCCCGGCGATCCGGATACTCTTTCCGTCCCGATACAGCATGATCGTGCCCGGGGATGACGGTTTGCTTTTACCCATTTGGTAAACGACGGTGTTCGTGTTCGGTATCAGACGGATATAATCCAGAACGTGTTCAGGAATATGCATTATCCTGTAATCCGGATTGTACCACACGTCGTCGCCGATCGTTTCGCTGTCGATGCAAAGCCTGCCGCCGTTGCCGGTATCAGCCTCCTCCATGAAAAGGATCCTGCCGTCCTCCGTCAGGATCGGCTCAAAATCCGGATCGTACCGGTTCAGCCTCTCCATCGGCTGCGGCTTTCCGTCCCGGATCCTGATCCGATACAGGTACGTATCGTCCCATTCGTCCGTTCGCAGATACATCGCCCTCCCTGCATCGTCAAACAGGACGCGATCGATCTCGTCAAAGTCCAGCCCGAGCCGGACCTTCTCCGCCCCGCACGCCGCGTAAATCGTTCCGTCGGAGGTGCGGTACACGATCATCGGCAGTTTGTAGCTTGCCTTATAATGCCCTTCCTCGCCGTAATGGTACCAGAAAAGCTCCTCCATGGTATCCATACTCTCCCCATCGTCCGTCACGCGGCGGCATTGTTTCCCATCAAAGAAGAACAGCGCGTTTCCTCGGGAATCTTCGGCAACGAAATATGCTTCTCCGGTCGGATAGATGTAGATCGTCGTATACACGTCGCCCGCGATTCGTTCGATCTCTCCGCTCTCGATCCCGATCCGATAGAACACGCTGCTGCGGAAATAGTATACGGCAGTGTCATTTTGCGAGATGCAGAACAGCCCATCGTCGGCACGATCCAGCGCTTTCGGTTCCTTGCCGAGCTTCTTTGCGTACAGCATGCCGCTTTCGTCCCGGTATACCCAGCCGCTGTAATCGCCGAATCTTGCCGCCTTGTCCGGAACGATCTCGGGAACAAGCGTTCCAACGGAACAAAGCCGCGGTTCCATCCACAGTGAATCCGTTTTGACGTCATACTCGAACATGGTGCAATCTTCGTTAAAATAACAGGTTAAGACGTTCTCGTCTATGCGGACCGGGTCTTCGTTTTGTCCGTTGATCCGTTTTGCGTACAGCGTCTCGTTTACCGTGTACAGGACTGTGTGAAGATCCGTGCTGCACCAGATCCGCACCTCATCACCGTCCGAACAGCGGAACAGCTCCGTGGTCGTATTTGAGACGGTGTCGGCGAGATAATACGTCCCGTCCTTTGCATAGATGATGGGCTCTGCGGCGACCTCCCGGGTCGGGACCTCCTCTTTCCCTTTACGAAGGATCAGTATGAGCAGCACCGCGATCGCGGCGGCAAGCACCAGCACGATCCCGCCGATCAGGAGCGGCGCCCTGAGGCTCTTCTTTTTCGCCGAGGCGACCGGTTGCTCCGGCTTCACCGGCGCCGAGGTCGGCTTCTCGGAAGGCGCCGCCTGCGTTTTTTCGACAAGACGCGCGCCGCAGCTTTTACAAAACACTGCGTTTTCCGTAATCGGTTTCCCGCATTCGGGACAAACCTTCATGATCGTTCCCCCTGTCATTTACCGTTGAAATCATACTATCACAGAATGCTCTTGCCCGCAAGCGCGCTTTGGTGTATACTGAAAAAAAAGATCGGAGGCGGGTATGGTACACATCGGAAATGACTGGGACGCGCTTTTGCAGGACTATTTTGCGTCGGAACCGTATCAGGCGCTGCGGCGGTTTCTCGCCGAGGAATACCGCACGCATACGATATATCCGAGCATGTACGATATCTTTAACGCCTTAAAATACACCAGCTTTTCCGACACGAAGGTCGTCATTCTCGGGCAGGATCCGTATCACGGGCCAGGGCAGGCGCACGGACTTTGTTTCTCCGTCAAGCGCGGTGTAGAACCGCCTCCTTCGCTCAAAAACATCTTTTCCGAGCTGCATGAGGACTTGGGCCTGCCGATCCCGAAAACCGGCGAATTGACCGCGTGGGCGCGTCAGGGCGTGCTTCTTTTGAACACGGTGCTGACCGTGCGCGAGCACATGCCGAATTCTCACAAGGGGCACGGCTGGGAGGCGTTTACCGACCGCGTGATCGAGCTGCTGAACGAAAAGCAGACGCTGATCGTGTTCCTGCTGTGGGGCGCGAACGCGCGCAACAAGGCGAAGATCGTGACGAACCCGATCCATATCAAGCTGGAAGCGCCGCATCCGAGCCCGCTCTCCGCATACAACGGTTTTTTCGGCTGCCGGCATTTTTCCAAGGCGAACGCATGGCTTGAAAAAACAGGCCAGGCGCCGATTGACTGGCGTCTCGACTGACCCGAAAAACTTTTTGCAAATTGCAAAAAAAGGATTGACAAAACCGACAATCTTCGGTATTATATCTCTTGCGTGCTCGGTTCGTCTAGTGGCCTAGGACACCGCCCTCTCACGGCGGTAACACGGGTTCGACTCCCGTACCGGGTACCACGATACCAAAAAAGTCCTCAAATCGGGGACTTTTTTCATTTCGGCAGCAATGGTGGTAGTCACCGTTCGTACCGCTTGATCAGGCTCTGAAGTTCTCTCTGCTTGTTCGCCGGGAGATCGCCCATCATGTTCCGAAGTTTTTCGATCATGCCTTCATCGCGAGAATAACCGTCTTCACGGCTATAGCGACCCATGCGGTCACGGCGCGAGGAATAACGGCTGCGCTCGGTGCGCTCATCGTCTGCGTACTTCGGCTCGGCGTAGGACATACGACCATCGTCATACGACCCACGATAAGATCCACGATAAGAACCACGATACGATCATGTTCTTTGTGCCGCGCTCTGCCGTGCTTCTTCGCTGACGCGCTGCAGATCAATATTCATCTGCGCGATGAATTTATTGACAGCTTTTGCCGACTTGTACTGCTTGTGCGCGAAATCCTTGACAAACGTATCAAATTCAAGGAAACTCTCGCAGCATCTTGCGACGACTTCTTCTTCCGCGTCATAGCGCTTTTGCAGTTCCTTCTTTTTCCGAACATTGCGTTTCCATCCGTTCTACCGTTCCCGTTCGAGTTGTTCAACGACAAGCAAATCTGCAGGCAGCCAGTTCACGCTGCGAAGACGATCCCTGGAAAGCCATGCTGCGGATTCATGTTCGAGGAGCTTCAGCTCGCCCGATACAACCGATGCGAGGAAGCATTTCATCGAAAGGTGAAACGTCGGGTACTCGTATTCGACCGTCATGAAATGCCGCTCCACACGGATCACGGCGGACAGCTCCTCGTGAATCTCGCGCACGATCGCCTGTTCCGGCGTCTCGCCGGGCTCAATCTTCCCGCCCGGGAACTCCCAGTAATCCTTATACGCGCCGTATCCGCGCTGCGTTGCGAAAATCTCCGATCCGTTCCCGATGATCGCGGCGGCGACACGCACCGTTCTTTTCGGCTGTTCCATTCCTGTCAGCCCTCTTTCCCTGCCGTTTCAATTACGCCGTCCTCCGTAAACTCCAACACGCGGTCGCAGATGGAAAGCGCCGCCGGACGGTGGGTCACGATCACGACGGTCTTGTCCGTCATGCTGCGAAGATTTTCCAGAAGGCGCTTTTCCGTTTCCGTATCAAGCGCGCTCGTCGCCTCGTCAAGAAGCAGAACCGGACTGCCGGAAAAGATCGCCCTCGCGATGGCGATACGCTGCATCTGACCTTCGGACAGTCCCGCGCCGTGCTCGCCGAGCAGCGTATCCGCGCCCTGCTCGAGTTCTGAAACGAACGCATCGGCGCACGCAATGCGAAGCGCGTCCTTCAGTCTCCGTTCATCCGATACAGCGACAGGATCTGAGAAGCTGACGATCTCACGAATCGTTCCGCTCATCAGGAAATTCCCCTGCGGCACGTACGCAAACAGTCTGCGGAATGCGCTTGTCAGCTCCCGGACTTCCCCTTGTCCGTTCATATAGTACCGGCTGCCGGTGTCCGGCTGCATCACGCACATCAGCAGCTTCAGCGCCGTGGATTTGCCGCACCCGCTCGTGCCCGTAAACGCCGTATATTCGTCTTTTTTGATTTCGAGGGACAGATTCTTCAGCACAATCGGCATCTCGGTTTTCTCCGTCTCTGAGAGGCTCTCCGTAACGGGATAGTAGGCAAAATCGACGTTTAAAAGGCCGAATGCGGAAAGACTGTCCGCATAAAAGTCCTGCATTTCGGAAAGCGGCAGCGCTTCCGCGCCGTCTTCCTTGAATTCCTCCGCCTCCATCAGACGCTCGGCGCTCGCGAGCATTGCGTAGTATTTGGGCAGATATCCCGTGATATTGGCGATCGGCGTCTGAATCTGTGTAATCAGCTGCATGATCGCCGTCAGCGTTCCGAAACTGACCGTTCCGATCAGAATGCCGTATCCGCACCAGCCGACGCCGAGCAGATACATGCCCATCATCGCGGCGCCGAAGCCGACGTTGCAGAGATTCGAGAAGCGAATCCTCCGCATGCGCGCGCTTCTGTGCGCCAGCATTTTCTCCGCCGCATCCGTCCGCGTCTGTGCTTCCGCGGCAAAGGAACGGAGCATCAGAAGGCTTTCGATGCGTTCCTGCAAAAAGACGCGCAGCCGACCGTCAGATTCCTGAACGTTCTTATGCAGCCGCTTCATGACTTTTCGAAACAGAATCGTAAAAGCGCCGATCACGAGTCCGCCCGGAATCAGAACCAACGCAAAGCGCGGCTCGATGGCGATCACCATTGCGAGCGCGCTGACGAGCTTCACCGCCATGCCGACGAGTCCTGGCAGAATCTCCACGTACCCGTCCGCAACGACGACCGTATCGTTGGTCAGTCGATTCATCCATTCGCCGGAATGCACGGCGCTGACGCGCAGATAATCCTTTTTCAGCAGCGTATGCAGCAGCCGTTCTTTGAACACGTTTTCAAACGTCGATTTGGAGCGTTCCGTGAGCCATCTCAGAACCGCGCGAAGTGCAAGCTGCGCAACCGTCAGTCCCACAATCAGAAGGACGTAATGCCAGAATCCGTTCCGGTTCCCCGCAACGGCAGAATCAACGATGCCGCGAAGCAGCAGCGCATACAGAACGCCGGAAGCGCCCTGTAACGCCTGTACAAGGAGCAGCCCGACAATATACCACTTCCTGCTTCCCGGCACGTTCATGAGCCATTTTCGCGCGGAATCCTTCATCTTTTTCGATCCTTCTCTTCGTCCGTTAAACCGTTATTCCTCTATCGCTCCGACGTCACGAAGTTTTTGAATCGCGTCCTTTACGTCGCGTTCGATCGCGCCGTCCGGTGCGGAAAAACGCGCACGCATCGCCGCAACGATTTCAGCTTCCGTCGTTTCGCATTGTAAGAGATCCAATACTACGCCGAGGGTTTTATTCCCGCGAACCATGCCGGAAAACTTCGCGTTCCCGGAGGGAACAAGGACAGATTCATCCCCCATGCTGTGAAATATAAAGTCTTTGCTGAGTTTCATTCTTTATCCTTTCATTGCCGACGAAGCGACCTTTGCCGCCTCCGGATCCATATTGCAGCCGAGCCGCCAGAGCGGTACGATCGACGTCAGCCGGTCGATCAGACGCAGCGTTTTCATCATCGCCGCTGCGTCAATCGGACGGTAAATCTGCTGCAGCAGCATCGGATAGGCCTCGCCCGCCGTGATTTTGCGGATGCCGTTCTGTTCGGCGCGTTCGAGAATACACACGCCCTTCAGCGGAACCGCGATATTCGCGCTCAAACGGTGCTTTCCGTCCCACGGCGTTCCGAACGCGGTGGCGCCGCTCTCCGAAACGCGGATCAGCGGCTTATCATCGTTCACCATTACCGCACGTTCTTTGAACAGCTCCCGCCAGAGTCGCGTATGCGTGCTTTTTCCGGTTCCGCTTTTCGCCGTAAAAAGATACGCCTCACCGTCGACGGCAATACAGGAACCGTGCATCAGAAACGTATCGAAAGCCGGCATGCGCTCGGCAATCGCGCGATACACCGCAAGCGATTCAAGATAACTGTCCGGATAGTTCCGGGCGGGCTGATTCACAAGCTGATCCTCGCGTCCCATCATGACCCGCTCGAATGCGATATCCTCCCGCGTCGTGCAGACGGAGAAAGAAAACGCGTCGTCTGCCGTGCGATAGGTTTCGCAAAGCAGGTGTACCCGTTCATACGTCGTTGAGATCTGAATCGTTGTATCCGCGAACCGGTAGTTTTCTGTAATCATGAATCCGTTTTCCCGAATCTCCGCCTGTTTGCGGCGGCTTGCCGTTTCCCTTAAATGATGCGGGGGCGAAAACAACTGTTTCCGCCCCGATTGTTTCTATTCAGCTTTTGGTTACGGCAGCTCGGGCAGTTCGATATCACTCGGGTTGGTGATGATATCCGCGCTCTCAAATGCGATAACTTCCATATCGATCTTCTCGTACGTTTCCATAGTTTTCCTCCTGAGAATACGCTGTATAATTACCGGTTTCGTCCTGTGAGATACGACTGTGCGGCCGTCGCATACGCGTAAATTGCGCATGCGGCGTTTTGCGGCGCCTCGGTATTGTATGCGTCAAGCATGCTCTTTACGTAGGACAGTCCGGAAACATTTACGGTTGCTTCGCCGTTGTCGGTCGTGACTTGAATCGTATGCGTATCGGCAAGTTTGCTTGCCTTGACGTTCGTGATCTCGACCATATACTTGCTGCCGCTTCTCGCGGCCGTATAGGTTTCGCCGTCGACTACAACGTCGAACGCGCCGTTGTACGACGTATTAACCTTGAAATAAACGCGGATTGCCGTTTCGCTGTCTACGATCAGAGAATGCGTGATCGCAGTGATATCGCCGCCGGTGATGTTCTTCACTATCGCATAATCCGCAACTGCCGTCTTGATCGCGTCGATATCATAGCTTTCGGCATAGAACGTATTCATCTCCGCGTAATGCTCGGAAAGCGTCCAGCCTTTGATTCCCGCCTGGAAAATCTGCACGTAGTGACCGTAGTCCGCAACGGAGTGCGCAAGCGTGATCAACTTTTCATCCGTAATCGTGCCGTCATCGACCGCCTTGTCAAACGCCTTGAAGTAGTCCGCAACGGAGTAGGTCTTTTCGATCGTGAGTCCGTCGCCGTAGTGGAACGTTGCAGTAATCGGTTCCGCCATCTGCATCGCATTCACGAAGCAGGTAAAACCGTCGCCGTCAAGCTCCGCGCGCTCGGTAACCGGGCCGTGCTCGATCGCAAAGGTCATGTAGCTTTCGCTGTAATCAACGCCTTCGATCTCGGGAAGATCCATATGGAACTTAACGCCGATCTGACCGGAGAGCAGCAGAGACACCGTTCTGAACGCCGGTTCGGAGGGAACGACTTCGGTATCCAGTCTGTACAGATAGATCGGGTTCTTCACACTGGAATCCTCCTTGTAGCAGGAGAACAGACCTTGGGAATTAAAGCGGAAATACTTGTTCGTATCTTCCCCCTGGGAAGCCGCAACGACCGCGCCGTCTTCGCCGAACGTGAGCGTAAACACGCCGCGGAGGTCATTGGTTTCCTGCGTTCTCAGATTGTTGCCCGATCCCGCCGCGTACAGATAACCGTTGTTGAGCGGATCAAAGAAGGTCCAGCCGTTTTCCGCGTCGCCGCCGAGCGTAAGCTCATAGACCAAAAGCTGATCGACCGCTTTCGTCGCGATGATGTCCACGTCAACGAGTGCCTTGTCGCCCTCCAGCATGATCTCCGCCGCACGGCGGTTGTTCGCCCACTGCTGCGCGAGCGCGTACGCTTTGTCTTCATTTATTCCGACCACGATATAAGTGTCGCCCGCGGTCAGATCCTCCGCGGAGGTGATCAGGGTGTAGCTTCTGGTCACGAGCACCTTCCACTGTGCGTGAAACGTCACGTCGCCGGTGATCGCAACTTCCGCGCCGGGCGCGTAGACCGTATCGTCTCCGTCCATCTTCCATCCGGCAAACACCTGTCCTTCAGGCGCGGTGAAGCCGTTTTCCGGAAGCGTAAACGGGCTGGTGGCGTCCGTGACGGCATCCATCGTGCCGCTGCCGCCGTTTGCGTCGAACGAAACGGTGTAGACTGCCTCGGGCGTCGGGCCTTCGCCGTTCTCGGAGAAGAACTGGAAAGTATAGATCGTCGTATTGGTGTCCATGCCGTAGACGGTGAAATATCCGCTGTAATACTCAATGTACTGCGCCTTGTTGTTGTGAGTTGCAGTGTCGCACTTGATATAGTAATTGTCGGTACCCGCCGCAGCTGTTTCGAGCTGGAAGAGCGTGTTTGCGCCCTGCTCGTCAACGAGCTGCACATTGGTGCCGTCCGCCATAAGGTATTTGCCATCCGCGGTCGCAAAAGTATACTTATTGTCCGCGTCGACGGAAACGGTCAGACGAGCCGCCTCTTCGGGAACCGCGAGAACGTCGTCGGTCAGCGTGGCGTCAGCGGCGACAAGCTCGTGCTTCTTGTTGTTGTAATAGTAGTCTTCGGCGGTCATGACCTTGCTCGCCGCCGGATAATAAATGACGACAACGTCGCCGTTGGACGGAACGCGCTTGAGCGTCATGTCCGTGAACGTCGGCTCGGGCGTTGCAGTCGGCGTCGGCGTCGGTTCCGTGCCGCTTCCTTCCGTCTCCCAGATGATCTCGATCTTTTCGAGATACATCGCGCCGTAAGCAGAACGTAAGCCGATATATGCATATTCGCCGCTGATCATCAGTTCCGTGCTCGTGCCTTTTACAATCGTTCCGAGCAGCGTGCCCTGGTTCGAGCTGTTATACAGATCGGTCGCCGCGGAGTACGCTGTATCCTTGCCGTATACGTTCAGCGTTCTGCCGTTTGCGGTATTGGAGTTCCACGTGACGGAGATCTTCTTGACAGTGCCTGCGGAACCGGTCGTAACGATACCGCTGTTGTTGTTGTTGGAACGAAGCTGAACGGAGTCGTTTCCGCCCGCGCTGTTGCCCGCATAAGCGGCGCCGGAAGTGCCATTTTTGCTCCACGTAATGTAGCTCGTGGTAGTAGCCCCTGTGAACGATCTGTCGATCGTATCGGTCGTTTCGTCCGCAAACGCTACTGCGGGCAAAATCGACAGAACCATACATGCCGCAAGCAGCAAGGCGAATAGTTTCCTGTGTTTCATCATACCTCTCCTCTATCTCCCTCTGTTCTATTAAAATCTTATTACGGAAGCTCGGGCAGTTCAATGTCGCCGCTGTGATCTTCCGTAGGCTTCGGCGTCGGAGCCTGCGTCGTCTGCGGCGTGGCTGTGGGATTCGTCCCTGCCGTAGGGGTCTGCGTTGTCGCAGGTTTCGGCGTCGCGGACGCTTTTGCCGTCGGCGCGGTTCCCGGCGCAGTCGTTTTCTCCGGCGCATCGGTTTCCTGCGGCTGCTCCGTCTGCGGTGCTTCGGTCGCGGTCGGTTCCGACGTCTTTGGCGGAACCGTTGGAAGATCGGTGCCCTCACGGCCCGGCTCAGTCGAAATCACCTCGTCCTCGGAAATCTCAATCGGTTCGGCGCTGCTGTTCTGCGGCGCGTCCGGGGTGGACGCCGGATTTGTCGGATCCTTCGATCCGGATGTGCAGCTTCCTGCGCAGCCGATCAAGCCGATCAGCATGAAAAAGCATATGACAAGAATCCAACCTGTTTTTTGTTTCATTCGGATTCCCCCTTTCGTTTCGCTTCCTTTGGAAATGATGAGCGTTCGGACCGTTTTTCAAGTCGCGCACAGGCATTGTGTCTCCGGTTGAGCAAACGGGAATTGAATAAAATACCGTTTGAACGCGTATGATTATTCGGCTTGTTGCTTCCATTCGGCCATAATGACCCAACACTCCATCTTAATTTATCTTATCATATCTGTCCTTTGTTTGCAATCATTAATTCCATATTATATTATCAGTTCCGGTGCGAAACGCTGTCCCTCGTTCTGCCGCCGCGCGTTCGGATTCGATTGCTTGAAAAAAACCTTTTACGCATGCGCAATCGTATGGTATAATGCATTTGGAGGAACATATGAAACGTACGAATCGCATTCTTTCCGCGCTTTTTGCGCTCTTGTTGTTGCTGACGCTGTTCGGCTGCTCTTTCAGATCGGACACCGTTTCCCGGACGGAGCCCCCGTCTGAAATCGTCGATCTTCCGATCTACGTTCCCGAAGCGGAAACGGCTTCTCCGGCTGGCGAAGAAGCGTCTGCCACGGCGCAGTCCGCGCAAATTCCCGACGAACCTATACCGGCGGAGACGCCGATCGCTTCGCCGACGTCTGTACCGGCCGATACGCCCCTCCCCGTTTCGGAGGACGGCGAATACTGGACAAAGGACGAGGTTGCTCTGTACATCCACCTTTTCGGGCATTTACCGAAAAACTACATTACCAAGAACGAAGCGCAGGCGCTCGGCTGGACCGGCGGATCCCTTGAGCCGTACGCGCCGGGCTGTTCGATCGGCGGCGGTTATTTCGGCAATTATGAGGGGTTGCTGCCGTCAAAAAATGGCCGTTCCTATACAGAATGCGATATCGACACGCGCGGCGCAAAAAGCCGCGGCGCAAAGCGCATCGTGTTCTCAAACGACGGTCTGATCTATTACACCGATGACCACTACGAATCGTTTACGCTTTTATACGGGGAGGAATAGTATGGAATTCATCATCATCGACGGACGGCGCATGACCTCGGTCGAGGCGACGCACGCGCACCTTGCAAGGACGCTGCGGCTGCCGGAGTATTACGGACACAACCTTGACGCGCTGCACGACTGTCTCACCGATCTTTCCCGCGACGTGTGGATCATTCTGATCAACGGCGACATGATGGACGAAGCGCTCGGCGATTATGCCGTGAAGCTTCGGCGTGTCTTTACGGACGTCGGCAATCTTCCCTACGCCTGCCATTTTGTCGAGCATCGCTCCTGAGTCCAAAAAATACAAGCCCGTCGGATTTCTCCGGCGGGCTGTTCTTTTGCGTCAATCCGCGTACAGCAGTTCGTATTCAAAATAGTCATCCTGCGGGATGCCGTCAATCAGATACGGGCAGTAAACCGTCTCATCCTCGGTCTGGCTGAACGTAATGACAGCGGTAACGCCGTCCGTGGTGCGGACTTCGGCGAGCAGACGCGACTCGTGAAAACGGGTCATGTACAGCATCGTTCCGACCGGTAGCGTTGCAGGCTGTCCGTCGATCGTGCAGGGCAGTTCCCGCTTCAGCTGCAGCAAAAAGCTGTAATCCCCGATGTCGCCGATCCTCTGCCGGATCTCCTCCTCCGTCCACGCATGTGTGCTGAGCCATTCGCCGTCCGTTTCAAAATGCTCGCCATGGCAGCTGCGCCAGCCGCCGTGCGAACCCAGCAGATCGGTGATTTCCCAACGCTCAAGAACGCCGTTTTCATCGAGCCAGATATCATCGTAAACCGTCTCGTCCCGCACGAGCTTGCCGTCCTCGAAATGCAGCGCTATCGTGACATAATCGTCGGACGCCATATCAATGGTAACCACGAGGTCCGTATACGGCGTCTCCGGATCAAGGTCGATCAGCATAGCTCTTTCAAGCTCTGCTCCCTCTTCGAGAGAGATTGATTTTTTACCCGCGGTGATCGTCGTTCTGTTCTTCTTATAATCGAGCTTGAACGATATTTTTTCCGCCTTGCCGTCCATATCGAGGTCGAAGGTGAACATCTGTCCTTCCTTCTTGCCCTTCGGATTCATATCATACATCCGGTACACGGCCGGCAGTCCGGAACCGTCCTTGATCGCCTTGGTCGGCTGGAAGCTCTGCGGCGCGTTATACGTCTGCTGCGGCGTGGGCTCCGGCGTAGGTTCCGGCGTCGGTTCCGGCGTGGGTTCCGGCGTGGGTTCCGGCGTCGGTTCCGGCGTCGGTTCGGGAACCGGCGGCAGCGTAGGATCCTGCGTGGGATCCGGGGTTGCGAGCACAATGATCTCGTCCGTATCCCCGGGTGCCTGCGCTTCCGTATTTTCCGTCTGCTGACCGGCCGCATCCGTCGCTTCCGTCTCCTCCGTCTGCGTTGCGGCCGTCCCTTCCGTCTCCGGCGTGTCGCTTTCCGTATTTCGTTCCGCGCACGCGGCGCTCAGCAGCAGTGCGATGCAAAGCAAAAACCATACTATCCGTTTCATATTGTCCTCCGTTGTTCGGTTCCTCGAATAATCCCATCGCAATTATGCGGTGATCTGTACCGTATCAGTATACCATATGCTGCCCGAGAATGCAAATAACGACTTGTTTTCCGTTTTAACGGACAGGAAATGTTGTTCAATACCGGTATAGGAACAAACAGGAGGATGAAAACGATGATGGAATGGATTCGGTACAGAATGCTGATGCGCCGTCTGCGCGGCGAAATCGCCGTCCTGACGATCGGACAGCGAAAAAAAGCGTCGGGAACCACAGCGGAAGCGATCAAATCCGCTGCGACTGCTTGCAAAGCTTGCGGAAGTATTGTATAATACGGATATGAAATCCGTGCTTCGCCTGTTCGTTTGGGTTCTTGCGCTTCTGCTGCTGTTGACCGGCTGTGCCCCGCTGCACGGCTGTTTCGATACGGCGGACGTTTCCGCAGCCGAGAAGCAGGCGAAACTGGATGCGCTTTTATCCGCGCGGCCCGCGTCAGGGAGTATAAACGCGCCCGCGCTTTCGGTCACCATGATCGACGTGGGACAAGGCGACAGCATTCTGCTCGTCTCGCCGGAAGGCAGGACGATGCTCGTGGACGCCGGTCCGTCGGATGCGTTTTCAAACATTTCCGACGAATTGCAAAAGCGCGGCGTTTCCTCGCTTGACGTAGTTGTCGCAACGCATCCGCACGATGATCACATCGGCTCGATGGCGTCCGTGCTCGACGCATACCCGGTCGGCGCGTTCTATACGATTGCAGAGGATTTGCCCACCGACGCATGCATTGCCATGCGCGCCGCGCTCGAACGCAACGGCTGCCCGGTTTCCTTTGCGGAAGCCGGCATGACGATCCCCTGGGCGGAAAGCTGTACGGTCACCGTTCTGAATCCGATCGCGTCCTACGCGGATGCGGAAACGGAGATGAATGATCTGTCCGTCGTGCTGCACGTGCGTTACGGCGATACCGCCGTTCTGTTGACCGGCGACGCCGAAGAAAAGGCGGAAAACCGGATGCTCGACACGCTGCCCGCCTCGATGCTGAGGGCCGACGTACTCAAGCTCGGACACCACGGCTCGTCGACCTCGACAAGCGCTGCGTTCTTCCTTGCCGTCGATCCGGACTATGCGGTTGCCTCCTGCGGAAAGGATAACGATTACGGGCATCCGCACTATGAAACGCTTTCGCTGCTGTATGACACCGATACGGCGTTTTACGGAACCGATATGGACGGCTCCGTTACATTCCAACTCGACGGCGAAACGGTTGCCGTCGAAACCTCACGAAAGGAGACCCCATGAAAACCTGTCCTGTTTGTCAAAAAGTCCTGACCGATCAGGCAAAATTCTGTTATTACTGCGGAGCGTCCCTTCTGAACGCCGAGGCGGACGTCGTCATGCCCGCGGGTATTTCCGAACAGCCGGCTGTTTCCGATGAAGCGCCCGTGGACTTCCCCGAGCAGTTGCTTCCGACCGTGCCGGAGACGCAGCCCGACAGCGATGTTTTCGTTTCCGCGCCCGACCCCATCATCCCGGAGCCCGAACCGGCGCCCGAACCCGTGATCCCGGAGCCCGAACCGGCGCCCGAACCCGTGATCCCGGAGCCCGAACCGGAGCCTGTTTTTGAGACGCCGGTATATGAAGCGCCGAAGCAGGAGACGCCTGCCGCCGAACCGCTCGCCACGCCCGTTTCCGAAAGCAAAGCCGAGCCGACGGTACTCGCCACCGATTCACGTTCGCTGATGACGACGGCCGGATACATCTTCACGACGCTCCTGTTCCACGTCCCTCTGATCGGTTTGATCTTCATGTTCATCTGGGGCTGCGGCAAAACGAAGAACATTTCTTTAAAGCGCTTCTCCCTCGCGTTTCTGATCATACGGCTGATCTGCTACCTCCTCATCGTTGCGGCAACTGTGTTCCTGGTGGTCAGCTTCTCCGGCGTGATCCAGTCTCTGTACGATGCGGTTATGCCGATCCTGTTCCCGTAAACGATCCTTCCCCGGCTTTGTCCGGGGATTTTTTGTATAGAAAAAGAGACGGCTTTAAACCGTCTCTTCGTGTTTTGGATTCGATTATTTGATTTCGCAGGTTGCGCCGACTTCCTTGAACGCGGCAACGAGTGCTTCTGCTTCTTCCTTGGAGATGCCTTCCTTGACGGCCTTGGGCGCGTTGTCGACAACTTCCTTTGCTTCCTTGAGGCCGAGGCCGGTCTTCTCGCGGACGACCTTGATGACCTTGATCTTCTCCGGTCCGATGTCCTTCAGGATGACGTCGAACTCGGTCTTTTCTTCAACTTCTTCTGCTGCTGCAACGGGGCCAGCGACTGCGACTGCGGTAGCTGCTGCGGATACGCCGAACTCCTCTTCGAGAGCCTTAACGAGTTCGTGGAGTTCCAAAACGGACATTGCCTTGATATCGGCGATCAGTTGTTCCTTATTCATGATATTTCTCCTTATAAAATTTTATGATTTTTGTGTTTGTACGGCTGCGCCGTTTTGGTCGTTATGCTTCTGCGTTTTCTGCAGCGGCATTGGGATCGTTCTTCTTGGCGATCTGGTCGAGCACGATTGCAAGACCGGAGATCGGCGACATCATGCTGCCCAGCATACGTGCGATGAGCACTTCGCGGCTCGGCAGATCTGCGATCGCTTCCACTTCCGCGGGCGTCGTGACCTTGCCCTCTACGATACCGCCCTTGAATTCGCACTTCTTGGCCTTCTTGATGAAGCCCTTGAGAATTCTTGCAGGGGTTACCGCATCGTCGTAACCGAATGCGAATGCGTTGGTGCCGTGGAGCATATCGTCTGCGCCTTCGAGTCCGAGCTGATCAAAAGCACGGCGGACACAGTGGTTCTTCAGAACGACGTACTCAACGTTTTCCTTGCGCAATTCGGCACGCAGCGCGGTATCCTCGGCGACGGTCAGACCGCGGTAGTCGAACAGGATCACGGACTTTGCCTGCTTGACTTTGTCCGCAACTTCCGCGACTTTTGCAGCCTTCATTTCTAGAATCTTTGCATTTGCCATGGTTGCACCTCCTTGTAACGTGAAAAGCCCTCCGTCGCAGAACGGAGGACTCGAAAACAAAAGGCGCTTTCTTGTCTACCTCGGCAGGATTTACACGCATGTGCGACACCGGCTGTCTTTGGCGACGGAACTTAAC
>JAFOTD010000028.1 GCA_017388175.1 Clostridia bacterium
ATAAGCCCGTCGTTTCTGCTGAGCATGCTGTTCTATCTGTTCCTCGGACAGTGGCAGGGCGGCTTCAACGGCATCCGGCAGTATCTCGCTGCGGCAATCCTGTTCGCGGGACACCGGCTGATCCTTGAAAAAAAACTGTGGAAGTACCTTCTGGTCGTCGTCGCGGCGTCCATGTTCCATCTTTCGGCGGCGGTCATGATCATCCCGTATTTCCTGCTCAACCGGAAGGCGGACGTGACACAGCTCGTGCTGCTGGCGATCGGCGCGATCGTGATCCGGTTTTCCTATGATTTTATTTTCTCGGTCATCGGGAGCATCAAGGATAAGACGATGGACCTTGACAGAGTCTATCTCTCCGCAAGCGTCAGCATATTCCGGATCCTCGTTGCGTTTGTTCCGGTGATCCTGTACCTTGTTTTGTGCCGTAAGGACAATCTGGACCGGGAACGGAATTTCTATATCAACGTTCTGTTCTTTCATGCGTTCTCGATGCTGGCGGGCATGGGAAGCACCTATTTCGGCAGGATCGGTATCTATACCGGCGCGGCGACGACCGTCGGCTATGTGCATCTGTTCCGTCTGATCGAGGACGAGCGCTCCCGAAACATCACGGTCTACGCGGTGCTTGTCGGTCTGTTTCTTTACTGGATCTATTCCGTCTATGCGGGAGGGATCGGCAATTTCCAGTGGATCTTCGACAATCTGTGAGGTGCGTTCGGCAATGACGGGACAGGAAAAAACCAAGCTGATCTCTGTGATCATCCCGGTGTTCAACGGGGAACGGACCGTTGAACGCGCGGTGCGGTCCGTCCTTGCAAACAGGACCGACGAGATCGGAATCGAGACGATCGTCGTGGACGACGGATCGACGGACGCAACGCCTGAGATTCTCGATCGCCTTGCGCGGGAAACGGACATTCGTTTGATCCGTACGGAAAACCGCGGCGCGGCGGCGGCGCGGAATGCGGGATTGAGAACGGCAAAGGGCGCATTCATCGGCTTTGTCGACAGCGACGATCGGATCGAGCCGGATATGTACCGGAAGCTTCTCTTTGCCCTTTCGGAGCATGACGCGGATCTTGCCGGATGCGGCGTGATCCACGAAACGGAATACGGCGCGATCCCGGAGAAGGGCGACGGCGGGACCGCGGCCTTTGAAGGCGAAACGATTTACCGCGAGATCCTCGGTTCACAGGGCATGCGCGGCTATCTTTGGAACAAGCTTTTCAAGCGGGAACGGATCCGCGTGCCGCTGGACGAATCGCTGCTGCAATGCGAGGATCTTCTGTTCTGCGCGCAGAATCTGGAAGGCGTGCGGCGCGCGGCGTATCTATCCGAACCGCTGTACCGCTATACCAGAAAAGCGGACGGAGAGGAGCTTTCGCTTAAGCGCGGGCTTTCGCTTGCGGGCGCGCAGGAAAAGCTGCTTGCGCTTTATCGGGAGAAGGCGCCCGGATCGGCGTATATCCCGGAACGGAATCTTTTAAAAACCTTCCTGTATCTTCGCGCAAAGGCAAAGCAGGAACACGAGCGGGACGAAGCGGTCCTTTCGCGGATCCGGAGCGGGATCAAGGCGCATTTTTGCCGCGTGATGCGGGAAAAGGACGTGTCCGTAAAGACAAAAGGGAACATCGTTTTCACATATCTGTTTCCGCGCGCAAGTCTTCGGATCAAACGAAGGATCCTGAAGAAACGCCATCAGAATGGGATATGGGAATCATAAAGGAGGAGCAAGGGAAACGGTGAAGATCGGCACAATGACGTTTTTCGGTTCGCATAATTACGGATCCGTACTGCAGGCGTATGCGCTGCAGCAGTTCATCGTCGACCTTTTCCAACAGCATCGCATCCCCTGTGAATACCGGATCATCGGCTTCCGCAGCGCACAACAGCAGGCGCTGTACCTGCCGCCGAAAGCGGATTCCCCCAAGAATGTCGTGAAGCGGCTGATGTATCTTCCGTACAAAAGGAAAATCGACCGGCAGCACGACAAATTCGAACGGTTTATCGCGGAGCGGCTTTTTGTGACGGAACCGTTTTCCGACCCTGCCGCTTTGCCGGAACGGGCGGCGGACTTCGACGTGCTGCTCTCCGGCAGCGATCAGGTCTGGAACGTCCGGGCAAAGGATTTCAGCTACGCGTATCTGTTCGAGGGCTGCGGCGGAAAAAAGATTTCATACGCCGCGAGTCTCGGTCCCCTGCCGATCGACCGGAGCCGGTTCGACGCGAAACGGTATGCGGGTCTGCTCAGAGCGTTTGCGTCTGTCTCGGTCCGGGAAACGCAGAGCCGCGAGGCGATCGGCGCGTTCTTAGACGAGGAACGCATCGCGCTCATGCCCGATCCGGTGTTTCTGCTTTCCGCGGAAGAATGGCGAAAGCTCGAAAGCGAGCCTTATCCGGACCACTATATCCTGTTTTACTGCTTGGAGTCTTCGAAGGCGCAGATCCGGCTTGCAAAGCGGGCGGCGAAACAGCTCGGTCTTCCAGTCGTGATCACAGGATATCGGAACAAAAACGATTGGATGAATCCGTTTGTGAAGCTTTATGACGCCGGTCCGTGCGATTTCCTGTCGCTTATCGACCGGGCGGCGCTGGTGCTGACCTCGTCGTTTCACGGGACGGCGTTTTCGCTGATTTTCGGCAAGCCGTTCCTTGCGATCGACGGAATGGCGGACGCGCGCATTCGGGACCTTCTGACCCGGTTCGGCGCGGAACGGAACGGCATTGCGGCGGATGCGCGGGAGATTTCCGTGCCGCCCGTGATGAAAGACGCGGAGACGGTGATCTGCGGGGAACGGGCAAAGGCGCGGGCGTATCTCGAGGAAGCGTTCGGTCTTCGGGAGCCGGATCGAAAGCAGAAGGAGGCGTCGATATGATCAGCGTGATCGTCCCGGTCTATCGGGTGGAGGCGTATCTTGACCGGTGCGTCGAGAGCATCCGGTCGCAAACGGTCACCGATTTCGAGATCATTCTCGTCGACGACGGTTCGCCCGACCGATGCGGGGAGATCTGCGATCGCTATGCGGCGATCGACGACAGGATCAGGGTCGTTCATCAGGAGAACCGCGGGCTGTCCGGCGCGAGAAACGCAGGGCTGGAAACCGCGCGCGGCGAATACCTTTGCTTTGTCGACGGGGACGATGAGATCGACCCCGGGATGCTGAAAAGCATGGAGCATGCGATCTGTTCGGACGCATACGATCTTGCGATCTGCGGGTACCGGCGGTTTGCAGGAGACGAAGCGATTCCAAAAACGGAAACGGAGAGCAGGGGCGAGCCCCTGACCGAAAAAGCGCTGTGGGAGGAAGTATTCGGCAGGCTCAGCAACGCCGCGTGGGGCAAGCTCTACCGGCGGGAACGGATCGGAGAACTGCGCTTTCCGGAAGGGATGATCCACGGCGAGGATCTGATCTTCAATCTTCAATATCTGACGCGCTGCAAAAAAGGCGTGATCCTGAACGCGCCGTATTATCATTACCGGATCCGCGAAGATTCCATCACAGGATCGGCCTTCCGCGAGAGCCGGTTTGACGAAATCGCAGCAAAGGACGCCGCGCTGAAGCTGATCGAAGCGCATCGTCCGGAGCTTCTTGAGACAGCAAAGGTTTACTGCTTCCGGGCACGGATGAACGTGCTGCGCGCACTGTATGCCGGCGGCGAGGAAAAGAACTATGCCGAGAAGACGCGGGAATGCACGGCCTACGTACGGGAGCGTTATGCCGGGGTCTCCGGATGGCTCAGGCGAAAGGAGCGGATCGAGTTCCGGCTGTTCCGCGTTGCAAAGCCGCTGTATCGGCTTTTGGCCCGGCGGTACGCGATCGGAAAGGAGGCGGGGCGATGAAGGAGCGCGGCAAGCTGAGCATCATTGTACCCGTCTGTAATCTGGAACAGTATCTGCCCGCCTGCATTGAGTCCGTTTTACGGCAGACCTATGCGGATTTTGAGCTGATTCTTGTGGACGACGGATCGACCGACGGCAGCCTGGACGTCTGTCAGAAATATGCGCGGCAGGACAGCCGCATTCGAGTATTGCACAAGGAAAACGGCGGCGTGTCCTCGGCGAGAAACCTCGGACTCGAGCATGCGACCGGCGCGTATATCTCCTTTGTCGACGGCGACGATTGGATCGAGCCGGACCTATATGAACGTTTGACGGACGATCTCGGCCGGTCCGGCGCCGGGATCGCCGCGTGCCAGCTGGACCGGATTGCGCCGGACGGGACCCGCACCGTGATCGAACGGCCGGAAGCCGCGGCTTACAGCACGGAGGACGTCGTTTCCCGCTTCTTTGAAAACGGGTTTGTCAAGGATTGTATGTACGGTCCGTACAACAAGATCTTCCGGCGGGAATGCATCGGCGATATCCGCTTCAAGCCCTATGCTTACGGGGAAGACGTCCTGTTTGTGTTCGAAACGCTTTCCGAAGCGGAAACCGTCTTTATCGACGATTTCGTCGGTTATCATTACCGGCAGCACGGCGGCTCCGCGATGAAGAGCGGATTTTCTCTGAAACGGCTGGATTACGTGAAGGCAGCGCGCGAGGTCGAGCAATGCTGTGCGCGGCAGTTTCCGCGGCATGCGGCGCTTGTGCAC
>JAFOTD010000003.1 GCA_017388175.1 Clostridia bacterium
GATCACGTGGAGCATGTCCGCCATGCACTGGGTCGGATGGTCGATGTCGCACTGGAGGTTGACGAGCGTCGGCTTCTGTTCGAGCACGCCCGCCTTGTTGCCCTCGGTGACCGCGTTGACGACGTTGTGCATGTAGGTATTGCCCTTGCCGATGTACATATCGTCGCGGATGCCGATGACGTCCGCCATGAACGAGATCATGTTCGCGGTCTCGCGAACCGTTTCGCCATGTGCGATCTGGCTCTTGCCCTCGTCAAGGTCCTGCACTTCGAGACCGAGAAGGTTGCACGCCGACGCGAAGGAAAAGCGCGTGCGCGTGGAATTGTCGCGGAACAGCGAGATGCCCAGACCCGAGTCGAAAATCTTTGTGGAGATGTTGTTTTCGCGCAGGTGCCGCAGCGCGTCCGCCACGGTAAACACCGCAGCGATCTCATCGTCGGTCTTTTCCCACGTCAGGAAAAAGTCGCCGTTGTACATTTCGTCGAATTTGAGCTGATCCAGCTTGTCGGTATACTTCTTTACGTTGCTCATATGCTCCTCCTCAATCGTTTGCAAACTTGGTGTCGGTCTTGCCCGCGCGGTACTCGGTCACGTCGTCCGTGCGGTTTTCGGGCTTATAGCACATCGGCACCGCTGCGTACAGCGCCGCGCAGGTCACGAGGTCCTGCTTCCATGTGATCTCGTTCGGCGCGTGCGCCTGCGATTCCGCGCCGGGACCGAAGCCCACGCACGGGATGCCGTAGCGTCCCTGAATCGAAACGCCGTTTGTGGAGAACGTCCACTTGTCAATCAGCGGACGGTTGCGCTTGTCCATCGCGCTCTCGTGTCCGATGCGCTTTTCGCCGAACAGCGCCTTATGCGCGTCGACGAGCGCCTGCACGTGCGCCGCGCTTTCCTTGTTGATCCAGGTCGGGAAATAGCACTCGGTTTCGTATTTCAATCCGGTCCACGCGGGACGGTCGTACATATACATGGAGACCTTGACGTCGTCGCCGTACTTACGGCATGCCGGGAGATTCCGGATCTCCTCAAGGCACGAATCCCATGTTTCGCCTGCGGTCATGCGGCGGTCCAGCGAGACCGCGCAGGAGTCTGCGACCGCGCAGCGCGACGGGGAGGTGTAGAAGATCTGCGAAGCGGTGATCGTGCCGCGTCCCAAAAATCGCGCGTCCTCGTAATGCTCCGGATTATACTTCGGATCGAGCATCTTTACAAGGCCCTTGATCTCGTCCTGCTCGGTCGCCGTGTTCTCGTTCAGCGCGCGGACTTCGCGGAGGATGTCCGCCATCTTATAGATCGCGTTGTCGCCGCGTTCCGGTGCGGAACCGTGGCACGAAATGCCCTTGACGTCCACACGGATCTCCATGCGTCCGCGGTGTCCGCGATAGATGCCGCCGTCGGTCGGCTCGGTGGAGACGACGAATTCCGGCGTGATGCCGTCCTCTTTATGAATATACTGCCAGCAGAGCCCGTCGCAGTCCTCTTCCTGAACGGAAGCGACGACGAGGATCTTCGTGTCCGCGGGAATCAGTCCGAGATCCTTCATGATCTTCGCTCCGTACACCGCCGAGACCACGCCGCCCTCCTGATCGGAGCCGCCGCGACCGTAGATGATATCGTCGGTCTCGTAGCCCTTATAGGGATCGTGTTCCCAATTGTTGATGTTGCCGATCCCGACGGTGTCGATATGCCCGTCGAACGCTATGATGCGGCTGCCTTCGCCCATCCAGCCCAGCGCGTTGCCTTCCGGATCGATCTCCGCCTTATCGAAGCCGAGCGTTTCCATTTCGGCGATCGTGCGGCGGATGACGCCTTCCTCCTCGCAGCTCTCGCTGGGGATCGCGATCAGATCTCGCAAAAATTTGGTCATGGCGGGGAGATAGCCCTTTGCCGCCCGCTTGATTGCTTCAAAATCCATAGTCGTTTCCTTTCTTTATACCGGATTGGAATTCTTTGCGTCGATGTAAGAATACAAGGTGTATTTGCTGATGCCGAAATACTTGGACACCTTGTCCCCGCTTCGGGTGATGAGAAACGCTCCCGCCTTATTGAGATACGCGATCGCTTCGATCTTGTCCTCCTTATTCATCATGGCGACCGGCTTTCCGACGAGCTGCACCGACTGTTC
The DNA here is from genome assembly GCA_017388175.1 of Clostridia bacterium. Taxonomy (GTDB): domain Bacteria; phylum Bacillota; class Clostridia; order Christensenellales; family CAG-138; genus UBA3792. Next base: position 2,129 of record JAFOTD010000003.1, read on the forward strand.
GATAAGATCGTCCAGAAGCTCGTTGACCGACTGCGGGATGCGCACCGGAACCTTTTTTTCTTCCTTGTGGTGCAGAATCGCGTCTATCGCGCGTTCCGCCATCAGAAGCTCGGTCACGTCGTAATTGATCGAGAACACGCCGTCGATGGTTCCGTCCTCGCCGCGGATATAGATCGTGGAACATTTCAGGACGCGGCCGTCGTGCGTCTTCATCAGATAGCCTGCCTGATCCGTGAGCTTGTCCGGGTCCTTTTCCTGCAGGGCCTCCAGCACGACGCGGCTCGGTCCGTCGCCCTTCTTGCGATGCGTAACATGTCCGTTTTCGATCGCCGCGATCGTGTGCTCCGGATCCCCGCTCTTGAGATCGTGCACGACCACCTCGCAGCTTGAACCGAACTGTGCCGCGATCGCTTTTGCGAGCCGCTCGTAAAACGTAAGATCCATGCGCTGCCTCCCCCCTCTTTCTATTCTCTCAGTTTCCATTATAAACGATTTTGGACCGATTACAAGGGGGAATCAAATTTTGATTTTGAAATCCAAAAAGTATTTTGCCTTCGCGGTTTTCTTTGCCCGGATTTTTACGGCTTTTTCTTGCAAACCGCGCAAGGATGCGGTACAATAGACAGGAATAAACGAAAAGGAGAATCGCAATGGAAGACGAAAGAGATCTTGTCACCTTCACCGATGAGGAAGGCAACGAGTTTGACCTTGAGGTCATTGATTACTTTGAACACGAAGGCAAGGAATACGCGGTGCTCGTAGACGCCGAGCTGCCCGAAGAGCCGGAAGAGGACTTTGAGGTCTGCATCATGGAGATCGTCGTAAATGAGGAAGAGGACATGGAAGAGTTCGTGTCCGTTCCGGACGATATGCTGGACACGCTGTTTGCGATTGCGGAAAAGCGCATGGAGTGCTGGGACTGCGACGCGGAGGACTGCGAAGGCTGCGAAAAGGTCGAAGACTGACGCAACACCCAAAAGAGCTTCCCGAAGGTTCGGGAGGCTCTTTTTTTCTGCCGTCACGGGCATGCAAAGAAATTGTCTGAAAGACAAAAAACCCCGCGCCAAACCGACACGGGGTTTATCGATGCGTTATAAAATGATTTTACGGCAGTTCGGGCAATTCGATATCGCTGGGATTCGTAATAATATCCGCGCTCTCGAACAGGATGATCTCCAGATCGATTCCTTCATATTTTTCCATCGCGATCGGCCTCCTTCTGCTAAAATCGTCTTATGGCTTGCATGATATGCATCTACTATAACCGCTATCATAATCTATTACGCATTATATCTTACTTTTCTCAGGATTGCAAGACTTTATAACCGGAAAAATGTAAACAATCTTTGATAAAAGCGTCAAATCCTTTTCCCGACGACCTGATACATACGGGTATCGGAGCAAACCGTCGTGACGCAAAGTGTTTTTTCGAAGACCGCGGCAAGCGCTTCCGCGGGCGGAAGCTGCCCGGAGACCGATTCCGGCACGTTATGATGATGTTTGATGAGCGCGTCGCGGCTCATGCCGTGCGCGACGGTCAGCGTACCGCCAGGCTTCAGCAGCCCGGATAGCACGGCAATCAGGCGGTTCGGCTCCGCGAAATGCGGGAACGCGTTATAGATCACGATACAATCGAACGTCTGCCCGAAGGCAGCGGTCATGGCGTCCGCGCACAGCACCGTTACGTTCGACACGCCGGCAAACTTTCTGCGTGCAATCTCAACCATCTTTTCGGAAACGTCGACCGCCGTCACCGAAGCGACGCCGCGCGCAAGATAATCCGGGATCAGCACGCCCGTTCCGCAGGCAACGTCAAGCACGGTCCTGCCGGCCGCAACCCCGGCGTGATCGAGGATCGTACCGATAATCTCATCATTTCGCACCATGCCGGCGTCCCATGACGGCGCGAGACGGTCGAAGAACGCGGCGACTTCCTTTGTGTCGATCAATGGTTTTCTCCTTGAAAAAAGCGGAGGCCGAAGCCTCCGCCGATGGTGTTGCATTATTTGCCGGATTCGATCAGCGCCTTGAAAGCAGGAAGGCTCTTTAAAATCATCTCGTGGCTCACGCAGGTGGAAAGCCGGAGATATCCGGGGCAGCCGAACGGCTCGCAGGGCGGAACGAGGATGTTGTACTCCTTCGCCTTTTCGGAGAACTCCAGCGCGGTGCCGAACGGCGCCTTCATAAGCACGTAGAACGCGCCCTGCGGATACACACAGGTATAGCCGTAGCTCGTCAGCGCCTCATACAGCGTTTTGCGGTTCTCGTCGTACGCCGCGATGTCCGGCATCATGCCACAGCATTTCTCAACGACGTACTGCGCGGTCGTCGGCGCGCAGACGTGTCCCATCGCGCGGGCGGAACCTGCGACGGCATAAAACACGTCGACGCTGTCGGCCGCCTGATCCGGAACATACACATAGCCGATACGCTCGCCCGGAAGGCTCAGCGACTTCGACCAGGAATAGCACACGATCGTGTTTTCATAGAGATTCGGAATGAACGGCGCAACGCGGCCGTCATAAACGAGCTCGCGATACGGTTCGTCGGCGATGATGTAGATCGGATGTCCGAACGCCTCGCCCTTTTCGCGCAGCATATCGCCGAGCGCGCGCAGCGCTTCCTCATGATACACGATGCCGGTCGGGTTGTTCGGCGAGTTGATGATGATCGCCTGCGTGTGCGCGGTGACGTACGGTTCGACCTCGTCCACATGCAGGTCAAAGTCCTTTGTGTTCGCGGGAACGACGACGGGCTTGCAGCCTGCCGCGCGGATGAACGTCGTGTATTCGGGGAAGTACGGCGCAAGAATGATGATCTCCGCGTCCGGAACGCTCAGCGATTTCAGCACGCTCATGACCGCGGGCGCAGCGCCGCAGGTGAAGAACAGGTTCTGCGCTCTCGCGCCGCAGTGGAAGCGCTCGTTGAGGTTCTTTGCGACCGCTTCGCGAACCGACATTGCGCCTGCCGCGGAGGTATAGCCGTGGACCTTGACGCTGTCCTCGCGCGCCGCCTGCCGCGCGATCTCCTCACGCACCGCTTCCGGCGCGGGCACGGACGGATTGCCGATTGAGAAATCGAATACGTTTTCGGCGCCGACCTCCGCCTTGCGCTTCAAACCGTACTCAAACAGTTCGCGGATGCCCGAACGCTTTGCGCCGAGCTGTACCATTTCGTTTACCAACATTTTTACGAACCTCCCTTAAAATTCCATTCCCCTTGCGACGACCGCGCCGAGCGCGATGGACGCCAGCTTGACCTCCGCGCTGTCCGCGCGGGATACCAGCACGATCGGGACCTTCGCGCCGACGACGATGCCGGCGTTCATGGCGCCGCCGAAGATCGACATTGCCTTGCCGATGCCGTTGCCCGTTTCATAGGACGGGACGAGCAGGATATCCGCCTGTCCCGCGCCCTTCGCTTCGTAATGCTTGTGGTGACAGGCAGCCTCCGAAACCGCAAGATCGAGTCCCACCGGTCCGTACACGTTCATGTTGTACGGCGCCCACCGCTCCGTCATTTCACTGAGCGTTTTCGCGTCGACTGTGGACTGAATCTTCGGGTTCACGACCTCCGCGCCGCAGATGCACGCCGCGTTGATCTCGTCATAGCCGAGCGCTTTAAATACCTTTGCGGCGTTTTCGAGGATCTCGGCTTTTTTATCGAGATCGGGGAACGTGTTCATGCCGCCGTCGGTCAGACCCATCATGCGATGACCCTTCGGCTCATACATCATGACGTGGCTGATAAGCTTACCGGTCCGAAGACCCGCTTCGGGCTTCAGCACGGCGCGCATGATGTCGGGCGTATTCAGAAGCCCCTTCATCAGGAAGTTTGCCTTTCCCTGTGATACGCATTCGACGGCTTTTGCCGCACAGTCCACGTCGGAATCCGCGTGGATGATCTCGTAATCCGCGGGCGTTTCACCGAGTTCTTTGAGGATCTCGGCGATCCGGTCCTCGTGTCCGACCAGGATCGGCTCGGCGATCTTTCTCTTTTTTGCTTCAACGACCGCTTTCAAAACGTCCGCGTCGTGCGCGGCGGCAACCGCGATCCTTCCGGAGGCGAAGCCCTCCGCCGCTTTGATGATCTCCTGAATCGTTCTCATTTTCCATCCCCCAGATACGTTTTGCATTCCCCGCCGTGCAGCACGCGGAGCGCGCCTTCGGCAAGGCTCTTCATTTCCTCTTCTCCCGGGAAGCGCAGAATTTGCGCAAGCGGCGCAAGGTACGAATCAAGCTCGTCGCAGAACGGCTTTGAATACGCCATTCCGCCCGTATAGACGATCGCGTCGACCTTGAACTTCATGACTGCCGCCATCGCGCCCGCGTCCTTAGCAAGCTGGTACGCAAGCGCCTTGAAGATCAACGTCGCTTCCGGATCGTCGCCCGAGAGCGCGCGGCGCTCGATCTCGCGGAAATCCTTCGTGCCGAGGTACGAATACACGCCCGCCTCCGAGCTGATCAGCTTTTTGATCTCCTTTTTCGTCGCGCCGGAGAAGCACAGATTGACCACCGCGTTGACCGGCAGCGCGCCGGGACGGTCGAGTCCCATCGCGCCGTCGTCCTTCACGTTGAAGTTGTCGATGACAAGTCCCTTTTCGTGCGCCGCGACGGATACGCCGCCGCCCAGATGCAGCACGATGAGATTCAGCTCCTCGTACGGCTTTCCGAGCTGTTTTGCGGCTTTCCGCGCGACGGATTTCTGGTTCAGCGCATGGAAGAAGCTTTCGCGCTCCATGCCCTTTAACCCCGAGATCCTTGCAAGATCGCAGAGCTCGTCAACGCACACGGGATCGACAAAGAACGCCGGAATGCCCAGAGGATCCGCGATCTCCCGCGCGATGTACGCGCCCAGGTTTGCCGCATGCTCGCCGTAGAACGGGTGCAGAATGTCCGCGATCGCGCGATCGTTGACCGCGTACGTGCCGGACGGGATATGGCGGAACAAGCCGCCTCTGCCGCACACCGCGTCGAGCGTGTTAAGGTCGACGCCGTTCTTCTCCAACGCGTCGAGGATCAGCGCCTTTCGGTACGGCATCTGATCCGCAACGCGCTCAAAGTCCTTTAAATCCGCGGCGCTGTGGTCGATCGAAACGCGAAGCTCCTCCTTCTCCTCTTCGAAGACGGCAATCTTCGTGGACGTCGCGCCCGGGTTAATGACCAGTACCTTCATGGCTTACACCGCGTCAAAGCCCGCGTGATAGGCCTTCAGATTCAGCTCGCGGAACTTCGGCGGAACGACGTCGGAAATGACCGCGTCCCAGTCGATGTCCGTCATGCCGAGCGCTTTGACCATGCTGCCGAACAGCACGATGTTCGCGCACTTGACGTTGCCTAATCCTTCCGCGATCTTTTCCGCGTTCAGCGGATAGACCTTGAAGTGGCTCTGCATTGCCTCGAGGCAGCCCTCGGGATACTTGACGTAGCCCGCCGCAATGGTCGAAGACGCCATTTCGTAGTCGTTGATGATCGCAACGCCGTCCGGCTTCAG
>JAFOTD010000029.1 GCA_017388175.1 Clostridia bacterium
ACCGTGCCGAGGTCGACGTCGAGCTTCGTCTCCGTTTCTTCTCCGTGGTCGATCGACGCCTGATAGTTCACATGCAGCGTAAGATACCCGTCCGCGTCGATGTAATCGGCAAGCGTTTTGCCGTTGTCCGGCCAGAACCGGTATTCGGAGGGATCTGCGATATGTATGTGTGCGATGCCGCGCATGCCGTTTGTTTTCACATGTTCCCATCCGCGTTCCCGCAAAGCCTTTGCGGATTCCTCCGTGTAATGCTCCGGATAGCCGAATTCGTCAAGGTACGCCATCTGGAACGCATTGTCGACCGGACGTCTTGCAAGCTCCATCCAGCCCGAAAGCTGTTCTCCGTCCGCAAGCGTCAGCCGCAGGACATTATCCGGTCCGTTCCATAACTCTCTTGCGCCCGAAAGGAAGGCGGATACGTCGGCGTTGTCGTCAAAAAACATGTGCACATTCTCGGGCGGGACCTTTTCGGAAAGCAGTGTCGGCATTGGTTCGCCGGGCGCTATATCCGCACCCCACTCGTTTTCATACATTGCATAGCCGGACAGCCCGTCGAAGTCGACAGAGATATAGATCGCATTTCCGTCGTAGACCGTTTCGCGGAGCGTTGCGGAGAAGTTCTCTCCGATCTCGCGCCAGTACGGTTCGTCGGCGACGTAGTTCACCCTGATCTCGGTATGGTTCAGATCCTGCGGCGTGATCATGGCGTCCAGCTCCGGCACCGGCTCGCGATCCTCGGGATCCTGCGAAAGATACTCCGTTGTTGTACTTGCGGATGCGGGACGGAACCACGAGAATACTTCGGCGCGTGCGGACGGGATCGCCATTGTCACGCCGAAGACGATCAGAAGCGCGGTAAGCGCAATGCCGATCGGCTTCAGGACGCGCAGCGCGGTATTTCTCTTCGGCGCGGCAGCTTTTGCGGCCCGTTTGATTTGATCGTCGTTTACAATCTGGTTTCGGATAACGGTTTTATATGCTTCTTGTTCGTTCATGTCAAACTCCTTTCTGTTCTGTTTCGGAACGGTTCTGCTCCGATAGATAGGCTCGGATACGGGCTCTTGTGCGCGAGAGACGCTTTCGCACGGCGTCCTCCGAAAGACCGAGCTCCCTTGCGATCTCGTCGGTCGGAACCGAAAGCCCGTAGTAGAGCGTAAACGCCTGATAGCTTAATAGCGGCTCCGTTTTGATAAGATCCCAAAGCTCCCGTTCCGCTTCGCGATCGAGCACGATATCTTCGGGCTCCTCGCCTTCGTCGGTAAGCTGATCGGTGATCGGCGCTTCCCGGGTCTCTCTCGCTGCTTTGTGCCGATAAAACTTTGCAAGCTCCTTTTTCGCAATGCCGAACACGTATTTTTCCGGCTCGCGAATGCCGAACCCGCTCATCTTCCGGTACAGCTTTTTATAGATCTCCTGCATCAGATCCTCGACGTCGGCACTCGACCGGACGCGCGGAATAAGCCAGCGCAAAAGCGCATCGCGCGTTGCGTCATAGACGCGGTTGAATGTATCATTTTGTTCCATACGCACCTCTGAAAACCGGTTTCATTCTATAAGAGCCCTGCAAAACAAAAAGTCGGACAGTTTTTTTGAAAAAAAGAAAAACCGCAGCGTTATGCTGCGGAAAAAGGAACTACGCGTGCGGACTGTTCCACCGACGGATCAGAGGAATTGCGTCGGAGAGAACGGAAAGCTTTGCGTCCGGCACGAAGTCGAGACGCGGCACGGGGTCGATGAGATCGGGCACGCAGACGGCGTGAAACCCGCCGGCATGCGCGGCACGCAGACCGTTTACGGAATCCTCGAAGACGACGGTCGTCTCCGGACTGCCCGACAGCAGCCTGCACGCGAGCAGAAAGATCTCCGGGTCCGGCTTGCCGCGCGTGACCTGATCGCCGAAGGCGAACGCGTCGAAGTACTTCCGCGTGTCGGTGCGTTTGAGATATTCCAAAGCGATCGGACGGCTCGTGCCGGTCGCGAGCGCAATGCGGATTCCGTCCTTCTTCAGCGCATCGAGCAGTTCATAGAGCCCGGGCTTGACGGGAACGCCGTGCGCTTCGATCTCGCGCGTCATCCATTCCGCAATCATCGCATAGCACGCGGAAAACGAAATCTCCGTCCCGAACAGCTCCGGAAAGATTCGTTCAAAGTCTGCATGGTTGCAGCCGAGCGTTTTCAGAATGCTTTCGCGCGGGAACGCCACGCCGGTTTTCGGACCGACGTATTCTTCCAGAGAGCGCACGTAAAGCAGCTCGGTATCGAACATCAGCCCGTCCATATCAAAGATTGCAGTACGAATCATGGGATACCTCCGTATTTCCCTACAGTATAACGGATTTCGCGGTTTTTGGCAATGCCGAGCGTTTGACAACGGCTGACGCGGCATATTATAATATGGGCAAAGATGCAGGGAGGATTTGCCGAAGATGACGATACAGGAAGCAATCAAAGCGCGTCATTCGGTACGCGCGTACACGAAGCGCCCGATCGACGGCGAGGTTCTTGAAACGCTCGAGCAGGAGATCCGTTCGATCAACGAACGGAGCGGGCTGAGGATCACGCTCTGCCGCAACGAGCCGAAGGCGATGACGTGCCTTCTGGCGCATTACGGCGCGTTCGAGAATGCGGAAAACTACTTTGCGCTGATCGGACCGGACGAGGACGACCTCTTTGAACGCTGCGGCTATTGGGGCGAGCGGCTCGTGCTTCTTTCGGAAACGCTCGGCTTGAATACCTGCTGGGTCGCCGGCTCATATAAAAAATCAACGGTAAAGGCAATGCTCCGCGACGGCGAGCGGCTCGCCGCGATCATCACGGTCGGTTACGGCGCAAAGCCCGGAAAGCCTCACCGCTCGAAAACGTATGAACAGGTAACCGAAACCTCCGGTCCCGTGCCGGATTGGTTCCGCGCGGGCGTGGAGGCGGCGCTTTCGGCGCCGACCGCAATCAATCAACAGAAGTTCCGCGTCATCCTGCGCGACGGCGAGCCGTCTTTAAGGGCGCTCAGGGGACCGTACGCAAAGATCGACGTCGGGATCGTGCAATATCATTTTGAGATCGGGTCGGGGCGAACGATCCCGATCGAGTAAGGACGAGAGAGGATCATGCAGGCGGGCAACGAGGCGCAGCGGCATCTGATGCTGACTGAACCGATCGGGCGGCTGCTGTTCAAAAAAGCGGCGCCGACGGTTCTTATCCAACTGATCACCGTGATCTACAACACCGCGGACACGTATTTTGTGGCGAAAATCGACACGAACGCGTCGGCCGCGGTCGGCGTCGTGTTCTCTCTGATGGCCGTAATCCAGGCGGTCGGCGGCAGCGTCGGCATGGGCGCGAACAGCCTGATCTCGCCGATGCTCGGGCAAAAGCGAGAGGAAGAAGCGAGCACGATCGGCACGTCCGCGGCGTTGATGAGCGTGATCGCGGGCGCGTGCATCGGTCTCATCGGCCTGCTCCTGTTAAACCCGCTTGTCAGTCTGATCGGCGCGCGCGGCGACGTCGTGCCGTATGCCGCGGACTACGCCCGCTATATTCTGATCGCCGCGCCGTTTATGACCTCCTCGTTCGTGCTGAACAGCATCCTGCGCGCAGAGGGGCAGGCGTTCTATTCCATGATCGGCATGATCTCGGGCGGTATCTTAAACCTGTTCGTCGACCCGCTTCTGATCTTCGGTTTCGGCATGGGCATCGCGGGCGCTGCGCTTGCAACGATGATCGGACAGATGACAAGCTTCACGATCATGGCGATCTTTTTCATCCGCGACAAGAGCATCGTCCGGCTGCGTCCGAAATACGTCGGCAAAAAACCATTTGTGTACCTGCATATCGTACGCATGGGCGTGCCGACGCTGTTCCGCCAGGGCATGGCGAGCCTTTCCTCCGCGCTTCTGAACATTCAGGCGGCGCCGTTCGGCGCGGCGGCGGTCGCGGGGATTTCGATCGCGAACAAGCTCTACATGCTCGTTCGGCACATCGTCATCGGGATCGGACAGGGCTTTCAGCCGATCGCAGGCTATTGCTTCGGCGCAAAGCGGTATTCGCGCGTCAAAAAGGTGTTTTGGGCAGCGACGGCGGCGGGCACGGCAATCTGCTCCGTCATCGCGCTTGCGCTCTATTTCTTCCGCGAACCGGTCATGGTCTGGTTCCGCGATGATCCGGACGTCGTTGCAATCGGTTCGCAGATGCTCGGCTTCCTCTGCGTCACGATCCCGCTGATGGCGTTTTCCACCTATGTGAATCAGCTTTATCAATCGCTCGGCTTTGCCGTCGGCGCGACGATCCTTGCCTCGTGCAGACAGGGCATCTTTTTCGTACCGCTCGTGTTTTTGCTCCCGCTCTGGTTTGCGCTTCCCGGCATCGAGGCTGTGCAGGCGTCGGCGGATCTTCTGACGTTCCTCGTCTCGATCCCGTTTTTGATCCTCTTTTTCAGAAAATACCTCTCCCGCCCGGACGAGACGGAGGAGTGACAGCCGTGCGACGGCGTCCCGCGACCCGACGTGCAGTCAAACGCCTTCCCCTGATTATGGGGAAGGTGCCGTCACGCGGATAAGGTTCCGTTGTGAAAGGAAAGGCGGTCAAATGACCGCCTTCTTTCAGCATTGATAGATTTTCATGAGACTGCCGTCGTTCCACAGCGTTTCCATGATCTCCGTGATCTTTTGATAGATCGGATAACGCTTGAAAAAGTCGAACATGGCGTGCGCCTGCGCGTCGATCTCCGCCTTGCCTGCATCGTCCGCTTCCAGACGGCGCATCCACAGCATGCACGTGAGCTTGTCGATGCAGAGGTCCTCGGCGCATTCGATGTTTTGGATGCGATCCGCGCCGGACTTGATCGCCGCGGCGATCTCGTAGTACATGAAGTGTACGCCGGGGATCTTTTGAGATACAGCTCCGCCATCGCCTGCTCACCCATTTGATGGTATGTTTCCGCCATCGCCCGATAGACGTCGATGCGGTTTGCGTCATCCTTCGTGCAGTTTAAGATGCGTTCGCCGATCTCGATGATCTCTGCGCTGCGGCTGCCGTCGCCGTTCTGCTCCTGCATATCCTCGAGGATGCAGGTCAGCAGAAGATCGTTGTTCGGGTATTTCTCCAATGCCTTCCGAAGGTACGCTTCGCTCCTTGCGGGGTCTTTGCCGCCGCGTCCGCTTTCGATAAGGATCTGTTCGATCGCCGCGTCGAGCTTGCTCTGGTCAAAGTCCAGAAGGTTGTCGAGGGACGTGCCGAAATAGATCGCAAGCTTCGGCAGCATGTCGATGTCCGGCGCGCTTGCGCCCGTTTCCCATTTGCTGACCGCCTGGGAAGAAATGTGCAGGTATTCCGCAAGCTCCTCCTGCGTGACCCGTTTTTCTTTTCTGAGTGCTCTGATTTTTGCTCCGATATTCATGGTTTTTGCTCCTTTGCTGCTCTTGTAACCGGTTCGATAGGATCATACCGCAAAGCATGGAAAAAGTCCATATGAACGTATTCGGAGATTTTCCAACCGATGGTTGGAATTTTCGGCAAATGAAAAGAGCGATCGGTTCGATCGCTCTTTGTAAAGTTTGATTACAGCTCGGAAATCAGCGTGTCGAGCGAATCCTTCGCGTCGCCGAGCAGCAGACGGAGACCGTGCTTGCGCGAGTAGAGCGGATTTTCAACGCCGGCATAACCGGGCTTCAGGTCAAAGTTGCACACGATGACTTCGGGCGCCTGGTCGACGTTCAGAATCGGCATGCCGTAGATCGGCGTACCTTCCGCTTCACGCGCGGCGGGGTTCATGACGTCGCTTGCGCCGACGACGATGACCGCATCGCAGTTCTTGAAATCGTCGTTGATCGCGTCGAGCTCATAGAGATGCTCGTAATCGACGTCCGCTTCCGCGAGCAGCACGTTCATGTGTCCGGGCATACGTCCCGCGACCGGATGGATCGCAAACCGCACGGTTGCGCCGTTCGATTCGAGCTTGTCGGAAAGCTCCTTGACCTTATGCTGCGCCTGCGAAAGCGCCATGCCGTAGCCGGGAACGATGATGACGTTCTTCGCGTCCTTCAGAGAGAACGCGGGTTCTTTTGCCGCTTCCGCCTTCGGCTTCGTTTCGGACAGCTCTGCAATCAGCGTGTCGAGCGAATCCTTCGCGTCGCCGAGCAGCAGACGGAGACCGTGCTTGCGCGAGTAGAGCGGATTCTCAACGCCCGCGTAGCCGGGCTTCAGGTCAAAGTTGCACACGATGACTTCCGGCGCTTCGTCGACGTTCAGGATCGGCATGCCGTAGATCGGCGTGCCTTCCGCTTCGCGCGCGGCGGGGTTCATAACGTCGCTTGCGCCGACGACCACGACCGCGTCGCAGTTTTTGAAGTCGTCGTTGATCGCGTCGAGCTCATAGAGATGCTCGTAATCGACGTCCGCTTCCGCGAGCAGCACGTTCATATGACCGGGCATACGACCCGCGACCGGGTGGATCGCAAACCGCACCGTTGCGCCGTTGGCTTCGAGCTTATCGGACAGCTC
>JAFOTD010000052.1 GCA_017388175.1 Clostridia bacterium
ACAATCAAAAGCCGCTTAAACTATGCGCGAAAGTCGATCAAGGAGGGCGTGAAGGCATTCGAGAAGCAGGGCGTCAAGCTGTACGGCGCATCGCCGATTCCGTTCCTTACGTACTTCCTCGCAAAGTCCGCGGCGGGCGTTTCCGCGCCGATCGCAGCGGCGAGCATTACGGCAGCAGCAACGGCAACGGCAGCAACGGCTACGGCGGCAACTGCAGCAACGACTGCAGCGTCTTCGGGGATTGCGGCGTTCTTTGCGAGTGCGGCGGGCAAGGTCGCGGTTGCGGTTGCGATCGCGGCGGCGGTGGGCGGCGTCGGAACCGGCGTTGTCCTCGCAACACAGAAGTCCGCGGAGCCAGCGATCGTCATCGAAGAGACGGCGATCCCGTCCATTGCGTATACGCCGATGCCGGCGCCGACGGCAACGCCTGTCCCGACTCCGGAGCTCACGCCCCAACCGCCCCCGGAATCTACGCCCGAGCCGGAGACACCGGAGGAGACGCTCGAACGGCTGACCGAGCTTCCGGAGATCGAAGCGACGTTCCTGATGGACAGCCTCTATAAAATCCTTGCGGGTGAGAATGATCTCGGCTACGTGACCGACAGCTCTGTCGTGGAAATCTGGGAAGAGCACAGCCTTGCGGCATACCGGGCTTTCCGGCAGACCAAAGAATGGACGCTGGACGTGCCGGAATCGGAGCTTCCGTGCTATGGTGCGCGGCTCGAAAACGGCGTCGGGCTCTATATGTATCTCGGCGACGGCCTGCCGGACAAAGACGGCAGAATCGAGCATGAATGGGTGATCTACCGCGTCCGCTTTATGGATTCGGACGAGTACCTTACAAAACTCGACTATCTCGAGGGCCCGCAGTGGACCGAGTGGAGCGCGGAGGAACCGCCCGAAGACGCGCTGGAAATCCGGACAATGGAAGGCTCCCGCGGAAGATGGGAAAATGACAGCTGGTTCTCTGCCGATCGTTCGACAGCGACTACGGAAGCCGGATGGAACGCTGATCTTGAGCAATACTTAGCAGGATTACGGATGGACGGCTGGACGTCGATCCGTGTTCACAAGTCGGTGAAGGAGTCCGAGGATTGGGTCTATCAGGAAGACACGGCGAATCCAGAACGTTATTTTGAATCCAATACCTATTCGAATGAGAATCATTATAAGTTTGAGGATAACGAGGGTCAGGAGGGTATCTGCAAAGTATTTTGGAAGGGTCGCTGCATTTTAGTTACAATGGACTGCTATTCCGCATGGTCAAGGATCTTTCCGGAATCGGTCGATGAAATAAACGCGAATTGGGAATTGCGGGAACGCTACGAAAGGGAAACCCATACGTTTATCGGCTTTGACGAAGACCGTTCCCATGGCTTCTACACCGGCGATGATATGTTCGTGCTGCAGTCTGTGACCCTGTACAGCTATCGCAGAAGATGATCCTTCGATCAGATGCTTTTCAAACAACATGCCTCGGAAGACGGACAAACGGCTTCCGGGGCGTTTTGACAATTCATTCCTTTTTGAAAAGAAAGCATCATCTGATCATGGGTTTATTTCTTGAATTCTGCTTAAAATTATGGTAATAACGCGCAGGAAATGTCGAAAAAGACCTTGCAATAGACGTCTGTTTGTTATAAAATGCGTATTGCGTATGAGCAAAACCGTATTCAAACGGATATGAGGTGCTTTCGATGTCATTCTTTCACGCGGTCTATCAGCTTCTGATCGGCCCGCTGCAATTGATTTACGAATTCGTCTTTTATTATGCAAGGCTGCTTGCTAAAAGCACAGGCCTTGCGATTGTCGTGCTTTCTTTGGCGGTCAACTTCCTGCTGCTGCCGATGTACCGCCGGGCGGACGCGATCCAGGACAAGGAGCGCAGACAGCAGAAAGAGATGGAGGGTTGGGTAAAGCACATTCGTAAAACGTTTTCCGGCAACGAACGGTTTATGATGCTGCAAACCTACTACCGGCAGAACAATTATAAACAGTATTACACGCTCAGGGGTCTGCTTCCGCTGGTTCTTGAGATCCCGTTTTTTATCGCCGCGTACAATTACCTTTCAGGGCTTTCGGTTCTGAACGGAGTTTCCTTCGGACCGATCGTTGATCTGAGCAAGCCGGACGCAATGCTTGCGATCGGCAGCCTGAAAATCAACGTTCTGCCGATTCTGATGACGGCGATCAATCTTTGTTCGGGCTTCATCTATACGAAGGGCATGCACCTGCGCGACAAGCTGCAGCTCTACGGCATGGCGGCGGTGTTCCTCGTTCTGCTGTATGACTCGCCGTCCGGACTGGTCGTGTACTGGACGATGAACAACCTCTTTTCACTGGTTAAAAACGTCATCGGCGCATGCAAAAATCCGCGCAGGGCGAGAACAATCACACTGTCGATCATCGGCGTGCTGTTCTGGATCTGGATGCTGTTCATGCCGAAAGCGGGCGTAGGGGACTGGCTGCCGCTGCTCGGCGTGGGACTTCTGTTTCAGCTTCCGCTGCTCTTGCCGATGGTGCTCAAACGACGGAAGAAAAAGACGCAGCCCGAGACCGTGCAGAAGGAATATAAACCGCGGTATCTGCTGTTCCTGAGCGGATGCGTGTTTCTGACGCTTTTAACCGGCGTTCTGATTCCGTCTGCCGTGATCGCGTCTTCGCCGATGGAATTTGTCGATTTCTCGGCGTTCCGCCATCCGCTGACACACGTGCTCGAAGCGTTTCTTCTGGCTGCGGGTTTGTTTCTGATCTGGTTCGGACTCTTCTATTATCTCTCTGAGAAAAGAGGACGCGTGAGATTCGGCGTCGGCGTCTGGATTTTCTCCGGACTCGCGGTTATCAATTACATGTTCTTCGGCACGAATCTCGGTACGCTTTCGTCGGAGTTGAAGTTTGACCAGTCTTATACGCTGCATGCCGGTGAAAGCATTCTGAACGCGGTCATTCTGATCGCGGCAGGCGTGCTGCTGTGGCTGATCTGGAAGAAGGGCAAGCGCGTGATTCAGATCGTCTATATCACGCTGTGCGTTGCCGTGCTCGGCATGTCGGGCATGAATTTTGTGAAGATCCATTCTGCGGATGCGGATATCGAGGCGGTTTCGAAGGAAACGGCGCTTGCCGCCGAAGCAAATGCGGGCGGAGTGGGACAGATCATCCGCCTGAGCAAATACGGCCAAAACGTTGTCGTTCTGATGCTGGATCGCGCGGTCGGCAGCTACATACCGTATATTCTTGCCGAAAAGCCGGAGCTGAAGGAACAGTTCGAGGGCTTTATCTACTATCCGAATACGCTTTCTTACGGCGGAAGCACGAACTTTGCCGCGCCTGCGCTGTACGGCGGATATGAATATACGCCCGCGGAGCTGAATGCGCGCAAGGACGAAAAGCTTGCCGACAAGCATGACGAGGCGCTGAAAGTCATGCCGGTTCTGTTTGACGAAAACGGGTATCAGGTCACCGTAATCGAGCCGAGCTATGCCGGATACAGCTGGGTCCCGAATCTTGAAATCTATTCGGATTATCCGGATATTGCCGCGTACAACGTGGAGCACGGGCAGATGAAAAGCGGACACCTTTCCGAAACCGCCAAGCCCTTGAACGAGGTGTGGGAGCGTAATTTCTTCTGCTACAGCATGATGAAGGTTTGTCCTGTGCTGACGCAGTATCCGATCTATCTGGAAGGCACGTATTTCGATTCGAACTCCAGCGTTCAGTACACGACGGGACTCTCGAAATCCTTCGGTATCAACAGCGGCTTTATGAACTCCTACACCGTGATGTCGGAGCTTCCGTCCATCACGACCGGGGAGGAGACCGAAACCGGTTCATTCCTGATGATGAGCAACAGCATGACGCATGAGCCGCAGCTTTTGCAGGAGCCGGACTATGTGCCTGCGCTGTCGGTGGACAATACCGAATACGATCAAGAGCACGCAGACCGGTTTACCTGTGACGGCAGGACGCTGCGCGTGACGACAGCGACGCAAATGGAGCACTACCATATCAACGTCTCCGCACTCCTGCGGCTCGGCGAGTGGTTCGATTATCTGCGTGAGAACGATCTGTATGACAATACGCGCATCATCATCGTTTCCGATCACGGATTTTATCTCCGCCAGTATCCGGACCTGATTCTCGGAAAGGGAACGAGGGAAGACGTGATGACATATAACCCGCTGCTGATGGTCAAGGACTTCAACAGCACCGGATTTACCGTTGATTCTCGCTTCATGACCAACGCAGACGTGCCGACGCTTGCTTTCGACGGACTGATCGACGACCCGCATAACCCCTTTACGGGCAAGGCGATCAACAGCGAACCCAAGGCAGGCGAGCAGTACGTGTTTATGTCCGGCGATTGGGACATTACGGAGAATAACGGCAATACGTTTAAACCCGGTCTGTGGTATACCGTACACGACGACATTTTCGACACGCAGAACTGGACGAAGCGCGGCAAGTATTGATGCGTGAAGAACCGGTTTTTGAATTGCTGATGAAGGAGGCGTAACGGATGCGTCTTTACATCGACCCCGGAACGGGGAGCATGCTGTTTACCATACTGGTGGGACTGCTCGGCACCGGTCTGTTTGCGTTTCGCAAGCTTTTTCTCAAGCTTAAATTCTATCTGTCGGGCGGCAAGCAGAAAAAGGAC
>JAFOTD010000030.1 GCA_017388175.1 Clostridia bacterium
GAGGACGCGGCCGATGCGGCCGACGAGACCCATCATGTCCGGGGTCGCGACGCAGACGTCGAATCCAAACCAGTTCTCGGTCTGGATCTTCTTGACCATGTCTTCATCGCCGACGAAATCCGCACCGGCTTCCTGCGCTTCGCGCGCCTTGTCGGCCTTTGCGAAGACGAGGACGCGGACGGTTTTGCCCGTGCCGTGCGGCAGAACGATCGCGCCGCGGACCTGCTGGTCTGCATGGCGGGAGTCGACGCCCAGACGAACGGAAACCTCGATGGTTTCGTCAAACTTGCACTTTGCGGACTGGAGCACCGCTTCGAGGCCCTCGCGGACGTCGTACTGCTTGGTGCTGTCGATCAGCTTCTTGCTTTCGATATAATTCTTACCGTGCTTCATCGTTCGTTCCTCCTCAGTCCTCGACGACAACACCCATCGAACGGGCGGTGCCTGCGACCATGCTCATGGCCGTTTCCACGGAAGCCGCATTGAGGTCGGGCATCTTGAGCTCCGCGATCTCGCGGACCTGTGCCTTGGTGATCTTTGCGACCTTGGTCTTGTTCGGAACGCCGGACGCCTTCTCGAGACCGCAAGCCTTTTTGATCAGGACGGCCGCCGGAGGGGTCTTGGTGATGAACGAGAAGCTGTGATCCGCGTAAACCGTGATCACGACCGGGATAATGAGACCGGCCTGCTTGTTCGTGCGCTCATTGAACTCTTTGCAGAAGCCCATGATGTTTACGCCGTGCTGGCCCAGTGCGGGACCTACGGGCGGCGCCGGCGTTGCCTTGCCGGCGGGGATCTGCAGCTTCACATAACCTGTGATTTTCTTTGCCATTGCTGTTTCTCCTATAGTTTTGATTTATAGTTGTGGTTCGGGGTGCCTCCCCTCCCACAGTCCAAAGCGCAATGCGCTTCAGTTTGATGTAAGCGTCCCAACGCATCCCGAACGCAATGATGCGAATCGGATTGGATAAGTGCGTTATAGACGCACGCACGAAAGCAACAGAGGAAGAACGGAGCATCCATCCGTCAAATCCGGCGACATGCGCGGCGGATTTGACTCCCTGCAGCTTCCGCCGCCCGTTCACATGCAATGTGACAGGCGGAAGCTGAGAACCAATCAGTTGAAGCACGCAGTGCTCAATTGATTGAATCGTCAGATTTTTTGTACCTGGATGAAATCCAGCTCGACCGGGGTCTCTCTGCCGAACATGGAAACGGACAGCTTGACCTTCTGCCGTTCGGGGTCGATCTTGTCGACGCGCCCGAGGAAGTTTTCGAGCGGGCCGGACACAACGCGCACCGTTTCTCCGACTTCGATGTTGAGTACGATCGGGATGCGCTCCACGCCCATCGCAACGACCTCTTCGTCCTTCAGCGGAACCGGCTTGCTTCCCGGACCGACAAAGCCCGTGACGCCGCGGGTGTTGCGGATGACGTACCATGCGCGCGGATTCATGACCAGCTCGCGCGATACGCCGCCGCCCATCGCTTCGGAACGTTCCTTCTCAACAACGTCAACGACCATCTTGACCATGACGTAGCCGGGATAGACCTTTCGGGTGACAGATTTGCGCTTTCCGTTCGGCAGGATTTCGATGGTTTCTTCCGTCGGATACATGACCTCCAGAATGATATCCGAAAGTCCGGCGTTATCGACGGCCTTGATCAGGTCCTCTTTGACCTTGTTTTCATACCCGGAATAGGTATGAACCACATACCATTTCGTTTCCTGACTCATGCGCGTTATCCGTTATTCTCCGAGCCCTCGCCCGCTTCTTCGGTCGTGCCCTCTTCGGTCGTACCTTCTTCGGTCGTGCCTTCTTCGGTCGTACCTTCTTCGGTCGTGCCCTCTTCGGTCGTGCCCTCTTCGGTCGTGCCCTCTTCGGTCGTGCCCTCTTCGGTCGTGCCTTCTTCGGTCGCGCCCTCTTCGGTCGTGCCTTCTTCGGTCGTGCCTTCTTCGGTCGTGCCGTCGGTCGTCGTCTGATCGTTCTCATTCGACTGATCCTGACCGTCTTGCGTCGTATCCGTCGTCGCGGACTGATCGCCGGTGGTCAGCAGCGCCTTGATCGGGAGTCCGAAGAGGAAATCGAGCACGAAGATCAGCAGCGCGAACGCAAGAACGAACACCAGAACAACGGCCGTCGCCTTGACGAGCTCCTTCATGTTCAGCCAGGTGAGCTTCTTGACTTCGCCGGTCATCTCCTTGATGTAGACCTGCCAGCGCGATTTCATTGCGAAGATCGCGAGAACGATGATCGCAAGGATGAGAAGCGTGTAGATCAGCGCGAAGAGATGGCTGCCGATGTTGACCGCGAACACGATCAGCGGGAACAGGCAGAAGATAATCGCCGCGAGGCAGGTGCCCTGGAACGTACGATAATTGCCCTTCACGAGCTGCATGATCGTGCCGATCACCAGAAGCACGCTCGCGATGATCAGCAGAACGCGCGCAACGCCGAGACCGCCCTTGTTCGTATCTTCGGGAACGGCTGCGGTCGTCTCTGCCGCCGCTGCCGCCGTCTCGGTCGTCTCTGCCGCCGCTGCCGCCGTCTCGGTCGCTGTTTCAGCCGTATCGGCCGCAACGTTCGCGGTGTCATCCGCGGCGTCGCCCGTCGCAACCGGTTCGGCTGCCGCTTTCGCGTCAAACAGCTTCAGAAGCTTTTCGCCGGATAATGCATCATAGAATGTCACCGCAAGGGTAACGATGCCGACAACCAGCAGCAGAATCGTGAAAAGACGCAGGGTCTTTACAGCTTTCTGTGCCTTTAAATCCTGAACGTTAGCCATGGTATTCTCCCGTTACTTGGACTCTCTGTGCAGCGTGTGCTTGCGGCAGAAACGGCAGTACTTGTTGAACTCAAGACGATCGGGATCGTTCTTCTTGTTCTTGAACGTGTTGTAATTTCTCTGCTTGCATTCGGTGCAGGCCAAAGTGATCTTAACGCGCATTTGTATGCTCCTCCTAAAATTGATCCATCAAAAACGAGCCCCCAATGGGGGCACCTTGAATAAGGTACCACAACGAATTCGTTTTGTCAATGAAAAAGTTTGATTTCCGAACAATTTTTTTGACCGGATCGACGTTTTTCCCGTCTGTGTTCCGTTTTCGTCCCAACCGCTCAAAGACTGTCCGCGGAAACGATCCCCGGCATCTGACGAACACGTTTCGACAGCGTGTCGACCGGGCCTGGCATATCGACGCGCATCCCCGCCGGCGCCGTCGCTTTGAACGCCCGCGGCCGACGGCGCCGCGGACAACGTTGCAATTTACGGTCATCCTGCGGGTAACGGATCGGACCCCAAAGGCGGCGAATCCCCGTTTGCCGTTCTTGCCATTTCTCCGCGCGGATGATAAAATATAGAAAAGTTTTTTTTCACAATTCGTCAAACCGGAACGCGTCACACTGCGTCTATACCGTGAAAAACAAACAGGACCGTCCGCACGGACGGCACAAGGAGGAAACAACATGATTTGCAGACATTGCGGCGCCGAGCTGGAAACCGGCAACCGGTTTTGCCCCGGCTGCGGCGCGCCGATCGACGCGCCGAAAGCGGAGAGAACGCCGAAAGAGAACACGCAGGCGGAAAAGGACGCGAAAAGGGCGAAGGTCACCGCGCTGGCTGCCGCCGCGCAAAACGGCGACGAGCAGAGCTTTTCGGAGCTGTACCGGATGTTTTATCAGAAGGTCTACGCTCTGGCAAAGACGACGGTCAAAACGGACGCGGACGCCGAGGACGTTCTGCAGCTCACGTTCATCCGGGCGTGGAACAGCATCGGCAATCTGAAAAACCCCGAAGCGTTTTCCACCTGGATCCAGCGCATCACGCTGAACCAGTGCTACAGCCTGCTGCGCAGCCGTCACGTCGAGGTGTCGATCGACGAAAGTGAGGACGACGAGGACAGCTTCGGTCCGATCCGTCTCGAATCCGATCTCATGCTGCCCGAGGTCTATGCCGAACGCAGCGACCTTCGCGCACGGCTCTCCCGCATCATCGACGGGCTCAGCAGCGTGCAGAAGCAGACGATCACGCTCTATTATTACGACGGGCTGCCGGTTGAGAACATCGCATGGATCATGGATTGCTCCGTGAACACGGTCAAGTCCCGCCTGTTCCTTGCGAGAAAGTCGATCAAGACCGAAATTGAGGAGCAGGAACGCAGATCCGGACAGCCGTTCTTCGGCGTCGTCGGGCTTGCGACGGTCCCGTTCGGCAAGCTGTTCTTCGAGCATGTCACAACCATGTCGATCCCGAAGGCCGCCGCCGCGAACGCGCTCCGGGCGATCACACATCACATCTCCGAAACCACCGCAAAAAGCGCGGAAGCAGCGCAGATGCGCGCATCCACCGCCGGTTCTGCCGCAAAGCAAAGCGCGAAGACCGCAGCGAAAGGCACGGTCAAGGTCGGAGCGAAAACGGCTGCCAAGGCTGCTGCGTCCGCTGTTTCGAAGAAGGTCATCACGGGGATTCTCGCAGGCGTTCTCGCAGCCGGCGCCGTTGCGGGCGGTACGGTCGCGGCCGTTCACGCGATCCGCGAAAAGCAATCCCCGGAAACCATTGCGGAGAACGCTCCCGCCGAAACGGACCGGAGCGACTGGCGGCTCGTCAAGAAGATTGAGTATTCTCCCTTCGAGGACTGGACCGATTATGAGATCTACGGATACGATGAAAGCGGAAATCGGGTCTCGGTAACGACGTACACTGAGCGATCCTCGTCCTCCTACACCGGCAATAAACGCGAGTGTCGGTACGATGCAAACGGCAATCTTGTCCGGGAAACGGAATACGACGCCGACGGCACCGTCCGGGACGTGGTCTATTATGAAAATGAATACGACGAAAACGGCCATTTGATCGAGGTGTCGAAATATGATTCCGCCGACAATCTCAAAAATCACCTCGTATACCGGTACGATACGGACGGTCATGTGATCGAGATGACGGAAAATAATTATGACCCCGATTACCAAAATCACGAAGTATACCGGTACGATTCGCACGGCAATATGATTTCATTAGAGTATGATTCCGGCAAAAAGTACGAATACGCATATGAGTACGACGCCGACGGCAACGTGCTGAAGAAAACGGAATACTACGACGGAATCATCCAGGAGAGCATGGAATACCGCGCAAACGGCGTCATCGTCATAAAAGACTTTTATGACGATGACGGTGAACGCTGGAAGCGCGAAGAATACGACGCATCCGGAAAGGTGACCGAGGAATTGCGCTATGAGAACGGCAAGTATGTGGGCTCCCACTATTTCAAATATGAATATGACGCGAACGGATGGCTGACCAAGGAAATTGAAACGGTCAATACGGCGGGCGATCTGCAGGGCTGGGCCGATTACACCTATGATGCATACGGCAACTGCATCATGATCGCACGCTACGATCCCACGAACGGACTCGATCCCGACGGTTTTATGGGATGGACCAAATACGAGTGGGAATATATCGGAAGCGAGCCGTTGACGGAGGTACCCCCTGTCTCCTCGGCGCCTTCTTCCGCCGCGCCTACGCAGGACGCGGAGCAACCCGATGAAACGCCCGAGCCGACCGCGGAACAGCCTTCGGAAACGCCCGAGCCGACGCACGCGGAAGCAAAAACCTATCCGCCGCGGTATCAGACGATCGCAGCGGCCTACGGTTCCCCATCCTTTGCGATCAAAAACGATGGCACGCTGCTCGTATCCGAATGGTTCCCCGATTCCTGGACGGACCTTGTCTCGGTTGCCGTCTCTACGCCGGACGACGATTATACCGTACTCGGTCTGAAGTCCGACGGCACGGTCTGCGCCTTATATGATTCCGATGTGCAGGATGGCGTTTCCGGTTGGACGGATATCGTGGAGATCGCCGTGAGCAGCAGGCATGCGCTCGGCAGAAAATCGAACGGCACCGTCGTTTCCTGCGGACGCGGCACCTATAGTGTCGACGCGAAGATCGCCGAGTGGACGGATATCGTTGCGATCGCTGCGGGCGGCCAGCACTCGGTCGGTCTGAAATCGGATGGCACTGTCGTTGCCTGCGGCAGAAACAGCAGTGGAGAATGCAATGTTTCCGGCTGGACCGATATTGTTGCGATCGCAGCAGGTTTCGATTTTACCGTCGGCGTAAAATCGGACGGCACCGTTGTGTTCTGCGGCAATGATGAAGCTCACATCAGCGGCGTCGAAGACTGGACGGATATCGTCGCGGTCTCCTCGAGCGATTTCTACGTGCTCGGTCTGAAAAAGGACGGAACCGTCGTTTCCACCGACCTCGGCGATTTGTATTATTATGACGATGGACAGACGCAGGTTTCGGGATGGACGGACATTGTCGCAATCGCTGCGGGCACGTATTCGATCGGTCTGAAGTCCGACGGCACGATTGTCGTTGCCTCGACGAATAAGCTGTATACAAGGGATGTTGCCACGTGGTCCGGCATTCGTGTGCCGTAACTGCAGCGAACAGAAAAAGGATCTCCCGCGCGGGAGATCCTTTCTTTGCATATACGGCGAGAATCGAGATCGTTATTCGGCGTTGCGGACGGAAGCGTCCGCGGCGCGGTTTTCGAAAAGCCCCGCGCCTCGACCCCCGTACGCTCGCGCAAGCGCTTCCGTATCGGCCGGCAAGCCCGGGTCGCTCCGTCAAACGGGGTTTTATCTTGCCGGCGCCTCCGTCTCTGTTATCTGGAAGGACTCTTTCGCGCCGTTTTCCCGCGCGACGTCGGGCCACGCTTCTTCGCGGGTTCGCTTTCGCTGTCCTTTCCGATAATCCCGAAAACGAGCGCCGCAAACAGAAGCGCAATCGCGATCCAGACGCCTGCGCCGATACCGCTGCCGTCGAGCACGAACAGCATTTGAAAGCTGAACTGGTGGCAGTAATACCAGATCACGATCGACCAGAGCGTGATACCGACCAGAGAAGAGATCAGGAACGGAATCTGCTTGCCGATCATCGCCGAAATAAACAGCGCAACGGCCGGGATGAAGATCGCCACGGTCAGCAGAAAGATCCAGAAATCCCACGGATTCGCGTAATGCAGCATGATATGCACGGCATTATAAAACCCGAGCGTCGTACCGGTTTCCGCCATGACCTGCTCCGGTGTTGGATAGAGCGGGAGAAACAGAACGTTGAACAGGGATAATACCGCAACGATCAGAAACGCAATTCGGCTGTTTTTCATCTGATGCCTCCATTATTCTACGGCAGCCGCAAAAACATGCGCGGCCTTTGCGTTAGAATAACACAACCTCTGCCGGGTGTCAAACCCGGCCGGTTCCGTTTTTTCGGTACGAAAAAGCATCCCGGGTGAATCGGGATGCTTTTGAATTCTCAGCGGAATGCGCCGAACAGCCACGCTGCCAGGAGTGATACGCCTGCGATGAACAGGACGACCGGAATCAGGATGATTCCGTACCCTGTCAGCAGCAGCAGCAGATAGTCGGAAAACCGAACCTTGACGGGCTCCTCTTTTTCTTTCTGACACGTCTCTGCCGCGTCTTCCGGGATGACAGCATCCGGCATGACGTCGGCTGCGTTCTGCTTATTCTTTGTTCTCCTCATTCTCAACACGGTTGCTCTTACGCTCCATCTTGGGCAGTTCGAACAGGTAATTGCCGCTCTGATCCACCTTGCGATCCGGGAAGTGGCAGGCAAGGAAGTGTCCGGGGGTAACCTCTCTCAGTTCAGGCGGAACACGCTTGCACTCGTCGCACGCCATGTAGCAGCGCGTATGGAATTTGCATCCTTCCGGCGGCTTGATGGGGCTCGGAATGTTGCCTTCGAGAATGATGCGCTCTTTCTCTCCATTGTCGAGTTCGGTGGTCGGGATCGAGGACAGCAGCGCGATCGTGTAAGGATGGCGCGGGTCCGCAAACAGCGTCTTCGTATCGGTCAGCTCAACGACGTTGCCGAGATACATAACGCAGATACGATCCGAAATATACCGGACGACGGACAGATCGTGAGAAATGAACATGTACGTCAGGTTCTCACGCTTCTTGAGCTCGAGCAGCAGGTTGATGATCTGCAGCTGAATCGAAACGTCCAGCGCGGATACGCACTCGTCGCAAACGACGAACTTCGGACGAACCGCAAGCGCACGCGCAATGGAAATTCTCTGACGCTGACCGCCGGAGAACTGGTGCGGATAACGATACAGCATGTAATCCTGCAGACCGCACTCTTCCATCGTCTTGACGATGTAGTCCTTGATCTCTTCGCTTCCGTGCTTGTACATCTTGTGCGTGACAAGACCTTCCTCGATGATCTGACCGACCGGGAAGCGCGGGTTCAAGCTGGAATACGGATCCTGGAAAATGATCTGCAGATCCTTACGGAGCTTGCGCATCTCGGAATACTTCAGCCGCGCGAGGTCGATACCGTCGGTGCGAAGCGCTTCGCACTCCTGGAATTCCGGATCATCCGCGTGCTGCGCCTTGAGGGAGTTGAGTTCAGCAAGATGCGCGTTGATTCTTCCGTCAATCTCATCAAGCGTCTTTTCAAGAGCGGCTGCTTCCGCATCCTTCCCTTTCACCTTCAGAGAATTGATGTTCTCGACGGTCTTGGCACGGACAACGCTCTCTTCATAGATCTTGAGATTCAGATCACGGCCCTTGTTATCGGGATCCTTCAGCGCGAAACCGCCGAGGATATGCGCAATGTTGGTCAGCGCAGTCTGCTCTGCGCAGCGCGCCAGGTTGCGGCGCTGCAGCAGGAAGAAGTCCGCTTTGTCCTCACCGACTTCCTGAACCTTCTTTTCCACTTCCTCGTTCTCGTGCTTTGCTTTTTCATACTTGGCACGATACTTTGCGACGTGGGTCAGCGTTTCTTTGACGTAGTGCGGTGCGACGTCATACAGAGACTTGCCGTAGTAGATGGTCGTACCGGCGGTCTGCGGATAGAGCTGAAGAAGGGTTCTGCCCAGCGTGGACTTGCCGCAGCCGGACTCGCCGACGATGCCGATCGTTTCACCCTCATAGATATCCAGCGAAATGTCCTCATTCGCGCGGACGTACATCTGTTGCTTCTGGAAGATCGAAGACTTTGCAATCGGAAAGTATTTTTTCAGATTGGTGATCGAGAGTAATACTTTTTTATTTTGTTCCACGGCTTCTCTCCTCCTTGTTCGGGTAGAAGCAACGGATCATCTGTCCGTTGCCGACGTCTACGAGCTCCGGCTCCTCATCAATGCAGCGCTGTGTGCAGTACTTGCAGCGCGGGCCGAACTTACAGCCCTTCGGAAGCGCCAGCGGATGCGGCACCATGCCGGGGATCGGCTCCATGTCTTCCGTATCCGTGTTCAGACGCGGGACGGAATACATCAAGCCCTCGGTATAAGGATGGCTCAACTTGCTTGCCGGGTCGAAAATGACGCGCGCACTTGCTTTTTCTACGACCTGACCGCAGTACATAACCGCGACGTCGTCCGCCATCTCGTTGATAACGCCGAGATCGTGCGTAATGAAGATGATGCTCGTTCCCTTTTCTCTTTGCAGATCGTTCATCAGACGAAGAATCTGCGCCTGAATCGTAACGTCAAGAGCCGTCGTCGGTTCGTCCGCGATCAGGATCTTCGGCTTACAGGCAAGCGCCATAGCGATCATGACGCGCTGACGCATACCGCCGGAAAGCTGGTGCGGATACTGACGAAGCACCTGTTCGGGATTCGGAATCTGAACGTCGTACAGCATCTGCAGCGCATGTTCAGCCGCCTGCTTCTTGTTCATGCCCTGATGGATCATGAAGGTTTCCGAAAGCTGCTTCTTGACCGAGAATACCGGGTTCAGAGACGTCATCGGCTCCTGGAAAATAACGGAAATGTCGTTGCCGCGAACGTTGTACATTTCCTCTTTGTTCATTTTTACGAGGTCTTTGCCCTCGAGCAGAACGCTGCCGGAAGCGATATAGCCGTTCGGGTCGAGCAGCTTCAGCATGCTCATCGCGTGAACAGACTTACCGGAACCGGATTCGCCGACGATGCCGATCGTCTTGCCCGCTTCAAGCGTGTAGGTAACATCGTTGACCGCCTTGACAATACCCTTGCGCGTTCTGAAATATGTATGGAGATGATTTACTTCCAATAATGCCATAGCTTCTCTCCTCCTTATTCTTTCGAACTCGACTTGGGATCCAGCGCATCACGAAGCGCGTCGCCGATGATGTTGATGCTGATCGTGGTGATCGAAAGGAAGATCGACGTAAAGACCCATTGCCACCAGTAGTTCTTAATAACCGTGGAGTTGGTCGCAGCATTCAGCATATTGCCCCAGGTCGGCTGCGGATAATTGACGCCGAAACCGAGGTAGCTCATGCTGGACTCCGTCAGCATGCAGCTTGCAAAGCCGAGCGTGATCTGGACCAGAATGACGGACAGAACATTCGGCAGAATGTGCTTGATGGCGATTCTCGTCTCGCGAACGCCCATCGACTTCGCGGCAAGCACGTACTCGCTTTCACGCGCGAGAAGGATCTGCGCACGCAGCATGTACGCGATGCCGGTCCAGGACAGGACGCCGATGATGCACATCAGGATGAAGATACGCATCGTTGCGGACATATTGACCTGCGCGAGCAACGCGGAAAGCGCCAATGCAAACGGCAGCAGCGGAATGTTGCCGACAACCTCAGCGATACGCATCAGCAGGATATCAACCCAGCCGCCGCAGTAACCGGCGACGCAGCCGATGATGATGCCGATGATGATCTCGATGATAACTGCGACCGCGCCGATCGTCATGGTCATCAGACCGCCGTTCGCGATACGCTCGAATTCATCCGCGCCGTACGTGTCGGTGCCGAAGATATGTCCCTTGTGGCCCCATGCCTTGATCAGATTGCCGTCCTTGTCAACAGCGTAGCTCTGGAAACCGCCGGTGTAGATCGTAGCGACGTTCTTCAGGTTCGCCGGTTCTTCCGCCTGACCGAAGTGGTTGCCGCCCCACGAATAGACGTTGCCGAGGTTCGTAATGCCGGTGTAATGATACTGGCCGGCGTTGATGGTTTCCGGAATGAAACGTTCGCCTTCCTGCAGCTTCGGAATACCGATCGCTTCAGGCGGAAGGTCTCCCACGAAACCAAGCGTGCCGTCGTCCGCAATGATGCATACGTTGTTGGACGCCGCAGCAATCTGAACGATCTTGCCGTGTTTCTTTACAAAATCGTCGATCGGGGTCGTCTTGCCCGCAACGGTGTCCAGACGAACGTCCTTATAAAGGCCGCGCTTGCCGGAGAAGATCGACTTGCCCTTCTTATCGAGGCCGACGATGTAGTTCAGCGTGAAGTCAATATCGACAAGACCCGCGCGATCCACGAAGTGCTCAAGGTTGTCATACGTGTGCATGTTGCCCCAGATGTACAGCGTGCCGTCGTTCATCAGGATCGCGGTGCACTGCCAGCCGCAAGTCAGCTTCTTGATCTGCGTGACGTCCTCGATGCCGTTATCATGCAGCTCCTGCGGCATAACGACGATCGAAGGATCGTTCTCCGCTTCTTCGGTATAGCCGAACTGACCGAGACGGTTGTTGCCCCAGCCGTAGATCTTGCCCTTATCGTCAATCGCGATGCAGTGGTCGATGCCGCAAGCCGCGTACAGGATGTTTGCATCCTTGACTTCCTGCGGGATCTCGCTGATATCAATACCGGACGTATTGATCTGCGTTGCGCCCCAGATGTAGACATTGCCTGCATTGGAAACGCCGATCGAGAAGGGACCGTACCCGTCGATGCTCCGAATGCCTTCCTTCTGCATCTGCGTCGGAACAGACATCATGGAGAGCGTCGGCGGAACGTTCTTCATCGTAATTTCGGTGTAGCTGTCCGAATAGTTCTTCATGAACTTCGGCGCGAAGATTACGAAGCAGAACATCAGGAAGACGACGATCAGAGCGCCGACTGCAAGCTTATTGCGGAAGAATTTCTGCGCAACCTGCTTGCCGGGACTCGTAATTTCAACGACGTCCTTTTCCGTTAGCTGCTGATCTGCAATCTCTTTTAACTCTTTGCCCGGGAACAGGAGTCGACGCAGCCAGTTTCCTTTTTTCTTTTTCTCGCTCATTTCGACGCCTCCTTTACTTGTTCACGCGGACACGCGGGTCAACAAGACCGTATACAAGGTCCGTGATCAGGTTGCCGATCAAGCCAATAAAGACGTAGAAGCACTCAATCAGCATGATAACGTCGTAGTCAGCCGTTCTCATGGATTTCAGGAACAGCGTGCCCATACCGTTCAAACCGAACATGGATTCGGTAATCATGGAACCGCCGAACAGACCCAGGAACCAGCCGATGACAACCGTAATAATCGGAATTAAAGCGTTACGCCATGCATGCGAATAGATAACGGTGCGTTCACGAACGCCCTTCGCACGTGCCGTACGGATGCAGTCCATGGACAGCGCATCCAGCATTGCGGTTCTCGTGAGTCGCGTCATGTACGCAAGAGACGAGAACGTCAGCGTAATAATCGGAAGAATCATGTAGTAAACACGATCCCAGAACCATTTCCACCCGGTATAGTTGCTGCCGGGCGTCTTCATGCCGCTCGGCGGCAGCCAGCCCAGAACCGAGCAGAAAATAAAGATGAAAAAGATACAGAAAATGAAGATCGGCAAGCTGTAGCCGACGATCGTAACGACCTGAACGGTCTTATCCAGAACGGAACCGCGTTTCACCGCGCAGCGGATGCCCAGAGGAATCGTAATTCCGAGTGCTATGATCGTTACGAAAATATTGAGGAACAGTGTGTTCTTCATCGGGTCCGCGATGACGGTCACAACCTCGGCGCGTTCTTCCCAGGAATAACCGAAGTTCCCTTGCAGAAGGCCATTGCACTGTCCATTGTAGAAAGGATAAACACCAACCCAACGCAGATACCGCACGATTTTATTATCGGTATCGGTACCGTACATTCTTTGATATTTGAGATAGAGCTCGTTAAACTTTGCATCCAACTCTTCGGGTTTGATGATGTTTTTCATCGAGTTGACTTCCGTTTTAGCGTCGGTATAGGCGCGGTTTTGCGGAACCAGACTGTATACGTTATACAGAATGAAGGTCAGAAGAATCAGAACGACAAAGACGTAGAGCAATCTCTTAATGATATATTTTCCCATTCGGTTACCCCTGTCCTTTCGTAAAAAGGTTTTTTTCGACAGGGAAACCCCTGTCTGAAAAAAATACGTCCGACGGCGTTTAGCACCGCCGGACGTATGTCAGTCTACTTAGACCGAATTAGTTGTTGATGACGTAGATATCCGCGAGGTCCTTGACGTAGCAGATGGAGTAGTCATCATACATGCTCGGATCAACAGTCCAGTTGTAGGAATAGTCATACACTGCGCTGTTGAAGCCGGTTGCGAAGTTGAACATGCAGTACAGCGGGCTGCCGGAATAGTAACCGTAAACAGCACTCTGATACAGTTCGTCAAGCATCGGAGCGAAGTCGCCGATCGTGTTGTAGACCGCGAAGCCCGCTGCCTTAACGTTCTCGTTCTCCATGAAGCCGGTGAGCAGCAGATCGGTGAAGTCATTGTTGACCGTGCCGTACCAGTTGATTACGAGCGGCATGTAGTAGTCGTCGCCAACCTTGGTGGTCTTATAAGCATCATCCTTGGAATGATAGTTGATATCATTCTCGGTTGCTTCTGCTGCCGGGATCTTCTTATAACGGACGCCGGTACCTGCATAGTCGGTACCATCCGCATTGTAGACCCAGCCGCCCTCTTCGAGGACTGCGATTGCGCTGTCAAGGGAGGTCGCATAGGAGTCAAGCATCATGCCCTGTGCGGTAGCTGCCTTGTACATCCAGGAGCCCTTGTAGTACGGACCATCGACAACACCGCCGTAGCCGCCGGTGAAGTCCTTAGCGAACTTCGCACGATCCATGCAGTACGCGATTGCCTGACGGACTTCGACGAACTGGACGG
The DNA here is from genome assembly GCA_017388175.1 of Clostridia bacterium. Lineage (GTDB taxonomy): Bacteria > Bacillota > Clostridia > Christensenellales > CAG-138 > UBA3792. The sequence goes on from JAFOTD010000030.1 coordinate 13,926, forward strand.
GACCGTAGTCAGCACGCATACCGAGTTTGCCGTAACCTGCACGGCTGTAGTGCGTGTAGACGAATGCGCCGTTGGAAGCGTCTGCCATTGCAAGAGCTTCGTTCGTTGCGTCGCCGCCGGTGATTGCCGCCAGAACGTCGAGGTTGCCGGCCTTCAAGTCTTCGAGCTGCGTCGCGTCAACGGACTTCTTGTAGATAACCTTCTCGATGGAGGGCTTTACGCCTTCGTAGTTGCCCTTGAAGTTCGGGTTCCGAACGAGGACTGCCGAACGGTCGGAAGAGTCATAGGACTCAACGCAGTATGCGCCGGAGTACGGGAAGGTCTGGTCGGTGTTCAGCGCGGATGCGAGGATGTAAGCTGCCATCGTGTAGGTGTCGCCTTCCTTCGCATAGAAGTCATCGCTGAGGTATACGCCGTTGCCGTCGTCCTTGATCTCGCAGTCGCCGATCCACATCTTGGTGAAGTCGGGGCTGTAAGCCGCGTAACCGATATCATAGTAGTAGGGGAGGTAACCGGGATCAACGGTGACCGCGAAGGTGTAATCGTCGATCAGGCGGATGCCCTTGAATTCCTTGGTGCCGGTTTCGCTGCCCGGGCCGGTGTAGGTGTTGTAATCATTGAAGCCGACGAGGGACATGCCGAGGTGATGGTCACGGCCTGCTGCCTGTGCGCCGACGGGGGAACCGAAGACCAGCGTGCTGACGATGTAGTCTTTCGCGGTGACCGGGGAACCATCGGAGAACACGAGGTCCTTCTGGATGGTGATCTGGAAGGTCTTGGAACCGTCTTCGTTTTCGGTTTCAACGTGATCTGCAACAACGGTGGGGTTCCAGGTGTAGGAACCGTCCTTGGTGACGGTAGCAACCGTCTCAAGGCCCATGGTCAGATGGCCGATGTCGTTATCGGAGGAACCAGGATTGTTCGCACCGAATGCCGGGAAACGGAATTTACCGGACAGGTCGGTCGAGCTGCCGAGGATGATCTGGCCATCATCGGAAGTCCAGTCGATCAGAGCGGATGCCGGATTCCAGTACGGGTTGGTGGGATGCTCGTCAACGCCCTTGATCTTGGCATTGTAAACATCGTAGTACTCGTTGGAATACAGCGGGATTTCCGGAAGCATGTAGTTCCAGCGCTGCATGTACAGCTTCCACCATTCTGCATAGACTTCATCCGCGGTGGTGTAATCGCCGACGGGTTCGGTCTTGTAAACCATTGCCATGGACAGGAAGTCCATGCCGAGGAGATAACGGACGCCGTCAACAACAACATACGCGAAGCCGGTGTCTTCATCTTCTTCGACCATGTCAATGGTCACTTTGTCACCGATCTGCGAATACAGAGATTTGTAATCGGTGCCATACTCCTTGCCGGAAAGCCAAGCGAGAGTCGTGATTGTTTCGTAATCGACATAATCAGGCTCAACGGGCTCGGTGGTGGGCTCGGTGGTGGGCTCGGTGCCGGGCTCTTCGCCGCCGGGCTCGGTGCCACTGGGCTCAGTGCCACTGGGCTCGGTGCTTGCGTTCGCATCGGTACCGTCCGTTGCCGGGGTCTTTGTGCCGCAGGCAACCAGAGCAAGAACCATGAGCAGAACCAGCAATCCAGCAAGAATCTTCTTCATGTTTTGCATTGATTGTTCCTCCTTGTTTGTATTGTATGATAATACAATGCTATTATAAAGCGCATTGCGGAAATTGTCAATCTATTCTTTTGCATTAATTTTTCTTAAAAACGTCCGAAAAACAGCGGTTCAAACGTCCGTACGATCCGTGTTTTTCTCGTTATTTTCTATAGAAATCGTCACGTTTCTGGTACGGATAAACAGCAGTACGGACAGAACCGTACAAATGATCATCAGTCCCAAAAACGCCGCATCACCGGCGCCGAGATTCTTGTCGATTCTATGCGTCAGGCAAAGAATACCGTATACGGCCGTTCCGATTACACCGATTCCGACCAGAACCAGCATCGCCAATGCGGACCTTCCGATGCGCAAATACCCGTGTTCATACACCATTCGTTCCATTTTTTTGCCGATTTTCGGCAAAGTCAGCAGTCCCATGGCCATATACAGGCCCGGAAACAGCGCCACGGCGCACGGAAGGACGACGTAAAGTTCACTGTCTGCCGCGTAGGGCATCAGCAATCCGCCCGCAAGACTCACGACCGCGATCAGCGACGCGATCCAGAGGAACACGTGCAGTCTGCGCTGGCGTTCCTCCGAAATCTCCGGAACGTACCATTGTCCGATGTATTCCGTCTTGTATTTTCGTCTGCCCTTTTCGTTGGTGTATTCGATGGTCTTGTAATCTTCTACAAACCGTTCCACTCCGAATTTCTTCATATGTACTCTCCCGATGATCTGCTCAATGGATTTGCAAAGATTATACCACATTTCTTCATAAATTACCACGATTTTATATGGAATTCACGTTATTTTCGCATTTCGCCGCCGGCGGCGCCATCGCGCCCCTTTCTGCTTTTTTCTTCATATTATAATATATGAGAACAGGCTCCTCTATTCCGCATCCGCAGGCAAACAAAAGACCGCGGGCGAAAAGCCCGCGGTCGCGCTGTTCCGTGTTTTGTTGTTTCAGCGAATCCTTGCCATCGCAAAGTTCTGATAATCGGGATCGTCGGTCACCTCGCGCTGCACCCGGAACTCTGCCGGGATCTGTACTTCGGCGTTCTCGTCGCTCAGCTCGACCTGCAGCATCGCTTTGTCGGTCCAGCCCGGATAGAAATCGACCTCGAACGCGTGCGCATCGTCGACAAGGCAGTAGCGCGTCTTACGGATCGGCATACACATCGGGTCGGACTCCATCATCAGCCGCTGATAATCGTCAAGGGAAAGGCGTTTTTCCGTTTCGATCCGGCTGCCGTCCGTGCCGGTGCAGTGAGTCGTCAGATAATAGATATAGCTGCCGTCGCTGCCGCGCATGCAGATGCGGCGCTTTTCGCCCTGCACGTCGGTGAGATACGTCTGAATGATCTCGACGCGGCGGCACGCGGGATTGTTTTCGAGCCACGTGCGGTCGGGCAGATCGACGAGGAACCGCCGCGCATGCTCGAACGGCGCCGGCTTGCCCAATGCCGTCATGACCTCGCGCAGAAGCCTTACGAGCTTGCCGTTGAAGTCGGTCGTGTTATCGATGATCCGAAGGTGCGGATGCCCCGCCCACGCGGCGAGCGTTTTCGCGTCGAGCGCGATTGCCTCCTCGAGCGTTTCCACGCGCGCGGTGTTGTTGTCGGTCGTATAGAACGCCTCCGCTCCCTTTGCGGCGGTCACCATATGAAACACGGCGTCATACTTATCGCGGAACGCGACCTCGTTTTGCCCGAGTTCCTTTAAAATCGCGGCAAATTCCTCCGGTTCCATATAGGGTTTGTCGTCCATGGACCCGCGGTCGCAGACGATCACGACCTCCTGCGAAGCGCTTGCCTCCGCCGCCTGCCGGTAGATCTGCTCGCGCAGGAGCTGATAGCGTACCTGCACGCGCTGAAAATCGAAGTTCGATTTCGACGCGCGCGCCGTGACGCCGCTGTTGTTGAGATCGGTACACGTCTCGGGAATGAACATGACCGCGTAGCCCGCGTCGGTCAGCGCGTTCTGAAGCCAGCTCATCGCGGTCGTTTTGCCCGCGCAGGGACCTCCCGTGATGACGATGGTGTGAATCTGATTTTGCTGTTCCATAGATTTTCCCTCAATTCAGCGGACGGGCAATGCCCGCCCCTACAGTTTATTGCATCCCGTTCAGGATCGTCTGCATCATCAGCGCCGCGAACACCGCGGCGTTCAGCGACTCGGCGCGGCCGCGCATCGGCATGCGGTACCGCTCGCAAAGGGCGGCCGTCGATTCCGAAACGCCCTGCCCCTCGTTGCCTACGACCAGCACCGCGCGCTCCGCGACCGGCGGCAGCGTTTCCGTGCCTTTGAGATGACCGCAGACGCAGACAAAGCCCTGTTCCTTCAGACGCGGAAGCTCCGCATCGAGCGCGCCGATCGCGATCGGGAGATGATAGGTCGACCCCATTGCCGCCCGCAGCGCCTTCGGAGAAAACGGGTCCGTGCTGTCGACGCTGATAAGCACGCCCGCGGCGCCGAGCGCGTCAGCCGTGCGGATGATCGTGCCGAGATTGCCGGGATCCTGCAGCCGGTCGAGCGCAATCCACAGCCCCTTCGCGTACCGTTCCGGGCAGGCGCAGTCCGGCGTTTCCACGACGGCGCAAAGGTTTTGCGGCGTCTTTGCCGAACCGATCGCGTCCATGACGCTTTCGCTGACGCGGACCGTTTCGATCCCGTCCGGCACGGACGCAGTCTCCTTTGCGAAGATCGTTTTCACCCGTACGCCGGAACGAATCGCATCCCAAACGAGCTTGTCGCCTTCGATCAGGTGCAAGCCCGTTTCCTTTCGCGCTTTCGCGTCCTGTAATGCCCGCGCGCTTTTCACGCGTTCGTTGCTTCTGCTGGTGATGATCATGCTTTTCAACGGCTGCAACAAAAAGCCACCGGATCTGGTGGCTTCTGTTTTTTACTCAAGGATTGCTCAGTTGCTTCTCTCGACCTTGCCGGAACGCAGGCAGCGAGTGCAGACGCTCATCTTCTGAACGCGGCCGTCTACGACGACGTGCACGGTCTGGATATTCGGCGCCCAGCTGCGCTTGGTCTTGCGATTGGAATGGCTGACCAGATTGCCGGACATGGTTCCTTTCTTGCAGACTTCACAGAACTTACCCATTCAGTCCACCTCCTTGCTAAAA
>JAFOTD010000031.1 GCA_017388175.1 Clostridia bacterium
AGAAAGGAGGGTATCCATGAATCTGATACCGATGGTGGTCGAACAGTCCGGCCACGGCGAGCGCTCCTATGATATCTGGTCGCGTTTGCTGAAGGATCGCATCATCTTCCTCGGCGGCCCGATCGACGACGATACCGCAAATCTCGTCATCGCGCAGATGCTGTTTCTGGAAGCGGAGGATCCGGACAAGGATATTTTCCTCTATATCAACAGCCCCGGCGGTTCCGTGAGCGCGGGTCTGGCGATCTATGACACGATGCAGTATCTGAAGTGCGAATGCGCGACGATCTGCGTTGGGCTTGCGGCGAGCATGGGCGCGTTCCTGCTGGCTGCCGGCGCGAAGGGCAAGCGCAAGGCGCTGCCGAATTCGGAGATCATGATCCACCAGCCGAGCGGCGGCGCGCAGGGACAGGCGACGGATATCCGCATCCACGCGGAGCAGATCATCCGCATTCGCGAGAATCTCAACCGCATCCTTGCGGAACGCACGGGTCAGCCGATCGAAACGATCGAGCGCGACACCGAGCGCGACAATTTCATGGACGCGGAGCAGGCGAAGGCTTACGGCCTCGTGGACGAAATCATTGCACCGAGGAGATAACGATATGGCAGGCACGAGAGACAGAGACAATTTCGATAAGGTGCGCTGCAGCTTTTGCGGCAAGCAGCGCAGCGAGGTCCGCAAGCTGATTGCGGGTCCGAACGTGTATATCTGCAACGAGTGCGTCGAGCTGTGCCGCGAAATCGTGCAGGAGGATATGCGTTACGAGCAGCCGAACGAGCAGAAGGCTGCCTACACGAAGGAAGACATTCCGAAGCCCGCGGAGATCGTGGCCGCGCTCGACCAGTACGTGATCGGGCAGCAGGACGCGAAGAAGGCGCTCGCCGTTGCGGTGTACAACCACTATAAGCGCATCCGCATGATGAACGACAAGTCCGACGACGTTGAGCTGCAGAAGAGCAACATCATCATGCTCGGGCCGACGGGCTGCGGCAAGACGCTGCTCGCGCAGACGCTCGCGAAGATCCTCGACGTGCCGTTCGCCGTTGCGGACGCGACCGCGCTGACCGAGGCGGGCTACGTCGGCGACGACGTGGAGAACATTCTCTTAAAGCTCATTCAGGCGGCGGATTACGATATCGCAAAGGCGCAGATGGGCATCGTCTACATCGACGAGATCGACAAGATCGCAAGAAAAGGCGAGAACGTCTCCATCACGCGCGACGTCTCCGGCGAAGGTGTGCAGCAGGCGCTTTTAAAGATTCTGGAGGGCACCGTTGCGAACGTTCCCCCGCAGGGCGGCAGAAAGCACCCGCAGCAGGAATGCCTGCAGATCGACACCACGAACATCCTGTTCATCGTCGGCGGCGCGTTCACCGGGATCGAGAAGATCATCCAGAAGCGTTCGGGCAGCAAGCTCATGGGCTTCGGCGCGGAGGTGCGATCCACGAAGCAGCAGGACGTCGGGACGATCTTAAAGGGCATTCTTCCCGAGGATCTCTTAAAGTTCGGGCTGATCCCCGAGTTCGTCGGCAGAGTGCCGATCATCGTCACGCTCGAAAACCTCTCCGAGGAAGCGCTTATTCAGATTCTCACCGAGCCGAAGAACGCGCTCACGCGTCAGTATCGCCGGCTGTTCGAGATGGACGGCGTCGACCTCGTGATCACCGAGGACGCGCTCAAAGAGGTCGCGAAGAAAGCGATCGAGCGCAAGACCGGCGCAAGAGGCCTCCGCGCGATCATGGAGGACGTCATGCTGAACATCATGTATGACATTCCGTCCGAGGAAGGCGTCAAGACCTGCGAGATCACGGCGGACACGATCAACAAGCTCGCCCCGCCGCGGCTCATCCGCGACGGCGAACCGCAGCCGAAGCTTCCTTCCGGACGCAAGACGCGCGCAAAGGCAACCCCCGCGGTAAAGAAAGCGGAATAACGGCTGCCGTAAGATTGCCCTCCCTTGCACAGGGAGGGCGTTTTGTTCATTTGGCAGCTGTAGGGGGCGTCGACCTCGACGCCCCGTCCGAAAACAACGGCTTTATATGCCGCCTTATTCGCCCGCGACCTTTTTCGCAAAGCTGTTGTCGACCAGCTCCGAGAACGCCGGTCGCGCCGAAAGCTCGCCGTTGAAGTCGATGACCGTCAGCAGGCGTTCATAGGCCGATTCCAGCATGATCGGATCCTTCATCCACGAGTCCGTTTCGCGGTAGGACTTCACGACCGCCATCAGAGATTCGAGCGAAGCGTCGGGGAAGTAGGGCTGCATCGCCTTCGCTGCGTCTTCGTCGCTGGCGGTCTCGATCCACTGCTGCGCACGGTAGATTGCGCGGAGAAACGCTTCGATCCGCTCGGGGTGCTCCTCGATCATCTTCTGCGAAGCAAAGTAGCAGGTGTACGGCACCTCGCCGGATTCGAGCCCGATGTTCGCGACGATATAGCCCTTGCCCGCCTTCTGGAACTCGGTCGCGGTCGGCTCGAACAGCGTCACGTAATCGCCCTCGCCGCTTTCGAACGCGCCGGCCATCAGGTTGAACTGGATCGAGTCGATGATCGTGCAGTTTTCGCCGTCGATCAGTCCGTTGTTTGCCATGACCCAGCGGAGCGTCATGATCGGCATGCCGCCGGCGCGTCCGCCGATGATCGTCTTGCCTTTGAGGTCATCCCAGGAAAAGTGATCGCTTGGCGTTCGCGCGATCAGGAAGGAACCGTCGCGCTTGGTGAGCTGCCCCACGATGACCGGATGATCCTCCTTGCCTTCGTTCATCACGTACACGCCCGTCTCCGGCCCCGCGAGGCACAGGTCGGCGCTGCCGGAAAGAAGGGCGGTCATCGCCTTTTCGCTGCCGCCGGAGGTGGTGATCTCCACGTCAAGACCCTCGTCCTCAAAGAAGCCCAGCGCAATCGCGATATACTGCGGCGCGTAGAACACGGACCGCGTCACCTCGTGCAGCTCGATTTTCGTCATTCCTTCCTTTGCCGGCTGACAGGCGACCGGCAGCAGCAGAAGCGCCAGCGCCAGTATGATCGGGATCGTTCGTTTCATAGTTTCCTCCTCGTTGTTTTTTCTGCATGATATGCCGTTTGCGAAAAAACTGTGATTTTCTTTGTTTTGGGTTTACAATTTCGGGAAATATATGTTAATATGAAATTCGGAGGGATATGCTATGGAAAATAAAGGCGATACCATTCAATACACCGTGCCGAAGGACGCGAAGACGGCGGAGGACGTTCTGATGACCGCCTATGCCGCGATGCGCGAAAAGGGCTATGATCCGGTCAATCAGATCGTGGGCTACCTGCTTTCCGGCGACCCGACGTACATCACCAGCCACAACAACGCGCGTTATCTGATTCTGCGCATGGAGCGGGACGAGCTGATTGAAGAACTCGTGCGCTTCTACGTCAAAAAGCATTGAAGACGCGCATGGTGGCGCTTGACGTCGGCGACAGGCGCATCGGCGTCGCGGTGTCCGATCCTCTTTGGATCACCGCGCAGGGCGTCGAAACGTACTGGCGGACGGAGAGCACGAAAAAGGACGTCGCGTATATCGTCGCGCTTTTAAAGCGGTACGAGCCGTGCCGTCTGCTCCTGGGTCTTCCGATGAACATGAACGGAACGATCGGGGAGCAGGGGGAGAAGGTGCAGCGCTTTGCCGAAGCGATTCAGAAGCAATGGGACGGCGAGCTGCTCTTCTTTGACGAACGGCTGACCACGATGGCGGCGCGGCGCGTGCTCGTCGACGCGGATCTCTCCCGCGGGAAACAGAAAAAGGTCATCGACAAGCTCGCGGCCGTGCTGATCCTGCAGGGATATATGGATTCTCATCCGAACGGCTGACGCCGTTCGGTCTGTTGAATGCTTCAACAGACCGGTTTTTCAGCACCCGCCTATAACGCTTTGCGTTACCGGGCGGCGGGTGCTGCAAGGAGTCGGATCCGCCGCGCATGTCGCCGGATCTGACGGATCTTCGCGTCGTTGATGTCCCCGATTTGCTTGCCGAACGGCGACGCCGTTCTTGATCCGGCAAGAGGCACAGGCAAAAGCCTTTCCCTTTCATGGGGAAGGTGCCGAGGCTTGCCGAGGCGGATGAGGTTTCCTTATGGTTTTCGGCTTTGCCGAATGAAGAACAGGAGAAAACAATGGAAGAACAGAACACTTTGGTCACACTGATCGACGAACAGGGCAAGGAGGTCGAGTTCGATCTCGTCGCCACGTTCGATTATGAAAAGAAACGCTATGCCGCGCTGATCCCGATCGACGACGTGGAGAACGTCGGCGAGGACGAGGTCGTGATCCTCGAGATCGTAAAGGACGCGGACGGCGAGCGCTATCTGCCGATCGAAAACGACGTCCTCCTGGACGAAGTTTTCAATGAGTTTCTCGAGATCCTCGACGAGATGGCCGACGGGGACGACGAGGAAGAATAACTTCGGACCTTGAAACATAAGCGGTTGCGAAAGCGGCCGCTTTGTGTTATACTCGGAACGGTCCTGCGCGGACGGCGCACCGTGCCGCCGATCAAGGGACTTAGGATTGACAGAGACGGAGAGCAAACGGAAATGAACGGACTGAAATACAAATGCCTTGTGCTCGATCATGACGATACGGTCATGAACAGCACGAAGCACGTGCACCATCCGTCGTTTCTCGTCGCGCTCGAAGAGCTGCGGCCAGGGCTCACGATGGACCTCGACACGTATTTCCGGATCAACTTTGATCCCGGATTTTTGCCGTACTGCGAGAACGTGCTGCACTTCACGCCCGCGGAGTTCGACCGCGAGCTCGAGATCTGGCAGGCGTACGTCAAAGATCATATTCCGGAGGTCTTTCCCGGCGCTGCAAAGATCATCAGGGAACAGGTCGCCCGCGGCGGGTACGTGTGCGTCGTGTCGCATTCGTTCAAGCACAACATTCTGCGCGATTACGAGGCGAACGGATTGCCGGAACCGACGCTCGTGTACGGGTGGGAGCTGCCGCGCGAAAAGCGCAAGCCGGATCCGTGGGCGCTCGACGAGATCATGCGGGAGCTGGCGCTTAAGCCGGAAGACCTTCTGATGGTCGACGACCTGAAGCCCGGCTACGATATGGCGAAAAGCCGGAACGTCCCGTTCGCGGCGGCGGGCTGGGCGTACGACGTGCCGGAGATCCGGCAGTTCCTGCGGGAAAACTGCCCGCTGTACTTCGATACGCCGGAAGCGCTGTATCGGTATCTATATATATAAGGAAATCATTTGAGTTGAGGGGAAACGAATGGATTATCACTTTTTCGACTATAAGCATGACATATCGGGATTCGAGTCCGATCTGTTCAGCGTCCCGCACATCGTCTTCATCGCGCTCGTGTACGTGCTCGGCATTCTCGTTTCGTTTCTGTTCCGCAAGGCGCGGCACGAACGGATCGGCGTCGGGCTGAAGGTGCTTTCGATCTGGATGGTCGTGTTTGAGATCACGAAGATCACTTGGGAGAGCGTCCACGATATCAATCACGGCTACGGATTCAATTATGAAGGGATCCTGCCGCTGTACACCTGCTCGCTCTTCATCTACGCGCTGCTCGTCGCGGCATGGGGAAAGGGCAAGCCGCGCGAATTCTGCCTTTCCTTCCTGACGACGATCGGCATGCTGTACGGCGCGATCGGCGTCGTCTACTGCAACGGGCTGAACTTCTATCCGTTCTGGACGTTCGGCGCGTTCTATTCGATGTTTTTCCACGCGACGATGTTCGTGACCGGCGTGTTCCTGCTGATGACCGGCTATAAAAAGGCGGAGTGGAGGGACGTGTACCGCTCGTTCGTTCCGATCGTGCTGCTCGCCTGCGTCGCCGTTCCGGTGAATTATTACCTGAACGGGCCGGCGGATTATATGCTGCTGTACAGCGGTTCCGGCGTACCGTTTTATCAGGATATCGCGCAGGATCTCGGGGCGAAGGGGCTGCGATTCATTTATACGATCCTTATGCTCGTGACGCATCTGCCGCTTGCCGCGCTGGTCGTGGGGATCACAAAGCTGATCGGACGGATCTTCGGGAAAAAGGCGGGAGCCGCCGCGAATGCGCAGGAATAACCGGAGAGCCATATAAATAGGAAAAGACGCCTGGAAACGGGCGTCTCAGCTTGTCAAAAAACCTTTTGACAAGCTGAGCAGGCTGTTGGGAAGGGTGGCAGAATTCGTGTTTTCACGATGGAGCTATACTGAAGTATGCGACTGAGTGAAAACACGAATAGTTTGCGACGAAATAATAAAAAGAAA
>JAFOTD010000032.1 GCA_017388175.1 Clostridia bacterium
AACACCCTGATCGACGCGGGTCACGTCGTCATCACCGTGGGCGGCGGCGGCATTCCGGTCATCGAAAAGGACGGAAAGCTTCTGGGCGTTCCCGCCGTCATCGACAAGGACTTCGCGTCCGCAAAGCTCGCGGAGCTCGTCGGCGCGGACGCGCTTGTCATCCTCACCGCGGTCGACCGCGTCGCGATCAACTGGGGCAAGCCGAACCAGCAATCGCTTGAGCGCATGACCTGCGCCGAGGCCGAGCAGTACTGCAAGGAAGGGCACTTCGCGCCGGGCTCCATGCTCCCGAAGGTGCAGGCTGCCATGAGCTTTGCGCGCACCGGCGGCGAAGCGATCATCGCCTCTTTGGAAAACGCGGCGGCGGCGCTTCGCGGCGAGAGCGGCACGAAAATCGTCAAATAATTCGATCTGATGAAATACGGCATATTTTAACAGACCGGCTTTTCCGCGATACGTTCGCATGCGTCTGTAACGCGCTGATGCAGTCCGAAGATCGCTGCAGCGTGTCAAATCAAAACAAAAAACCTCCGCATTTCGCGGAGGTTTTCGCATATCGGTTCTTATTCGTCCACGCGGTACGCGCCGATGACGTCGTCGTCGAGCACGACGGCAAGGAGCATTTCGCCCTTAGAGGATTTCGGCTCGATGTGGATGCTTTCGGTGTTGATCGGCGTTTTGGTGCCGTGGCGCTGTTCGATCACGAGCGTAAACGGCGCCTGCACGGTGCCGGCGTAGGCGATGCGCGTGCCGTTAGAACCGTTCTTGCGGAAGTCGAACGTCTTGACGCCCTTGCCGTTTCTGCCCTGCTGTTCGTAGTCAAAGAGGAAGCTGCGCTTGCCGAAGCCGCGGTCGGTGAGCACGATCAGCTCGCCCTCGTCGCCGACCGGCATGCACGCCATGACCTTATCCTTCGGCTCCAGCTTGATGCCGATGACGCCCGCCGCGGCTCTGCCGGTTTCCGGCACGGAGTCGGAAGCGAAGCGGATGCACATGCCCTGTTCGGTGACGAGCAGGATGTCCATCGTGGGCATCGGGTATGCGCCAAGAAGCTGGTCCTTGTCCTTGAGATTCAGCGCGGCGGTGCGCTTGCCGCGCACGCGGTAGTCGGCGGCCTTCGACCGCTTCACCATGCCGCCGGTCGTGCAGAACAGATAGCTGCCCTCGTCCGTATCATTGAACGCGCCGACGATCGTTTCGCCCTTTTCGAGCTCGACGAGCGCGACGAGGTTTGCCGCTCTTGCGGCGGGCCTCGTTTCGGGAATGTCCGATACTTTGAGGTTCAGCATCGCGCCGCGGTTGGTGAACAGGCGGATGCTTTCGTTGCTGTTGACTTCGAGGATGCGCTCCGGCTTGTCGGCGCGGATCTGCGAAAGGTTAAACTGCTTTTTGAGGCACTTACGGATCTTCAGGTCTGCGCAGACAGCGACGATCATTTCCTCGACTGCCTCGGGTTCCTCGCTCGGCGCTTCGTCCTTTTCGTCGGCGGAGATGATCTGCGTCTTGCGCTTGCCGTCAAAGAGCTTGCGGATCTCCAGAAGCTCCTTTTTAATCAGATGCACAAGCTTCGCGTCGGAGCCGAGGATCGCCTCGAGCTCGGCGATCAGCTTTTTGACTTCCTTATATTCCTTTTCGATCGCCAAAAGTTCAAGGTTCGTGAGCTTCTGAAGCCGTAGGTCGAGGATCGCCTGCGCCTGCACCTCGGTGAGGTTGAACGTCTTCATCAGACCTTCGCGCGCCTCCTTCGGCGACTTGCTCGCACGGATGAGCTTGATCACGCGGTCGAGGTTGTTGACCGCAACCATCAGGCCTTCCAAGATGTGGCAGCGCTTCTTCGCGATCTCCAGCTCGGTTTTCGTGCGCCGCGTGACGACCGCGCGCTGATGGCGCACGTAGTATTCGATGATCTGCTTGAGATTCAGTTGCTGCGGCTTGCCGTCGGCGATCGCCACGTAGTTCGCGCCGAACGTGCACTGCAGGTCGGAATATTTGAACAGAAGCTGCAGAACGCGCTCCGGATCGCCGTCCTTCTTGACCTCGATGACCGCGCGCGTGCCCATGCGATCGCTCTCGTCGCGGATATCGGAGACGGCGGCGAACATCGCCTTCTTCTCCTGTGTGATCTCGAGAATCTTCGAAAGGCAGGCCGCCTTGTTGACCTGATACGGAAATTCGTCGATGACGATGCGCGTCTTGCCGTTCTTGACCTCTTCAAAGTGCGTGCGCGCGCGCATGGTGAGCTTGCCGCGGCCGGTCTCATAGCTTGCGGCGATCTCGGGGGAATCAAGGAGGAACCCACCGGTCGGAAAATCCGGCGCGGGCATAATCTTCATCAGATCCGCGATTTTAACGCGCGGATTGTCGAGCACGGCTATGACCGCGTCGATCGCCTCGACCGGGTTGTGCGGCGGGATCGAGGTCGCAAGACCGACCGCAATGCCGCTCGCGCCGTTGACGAGCAGGTTCGGGAATCTGCCGGGCAGCAGCACCGGCTCCTTCAGGGTATCGTCGAAGTTCCACGTAAAGTCGACGGTGTCCTTGTCGATGTCGCGCAGCAGCAGCATCGCCGCGTCGGTCATGCGCGCTTCGGTGTATCGCATTGCCGCGGCGGAGTCGCCGTCGACCGAACCGAAGTTGCCGTGACCGTCGACGAGCGTAACGCCCATATTGAACGGCTGCGCCATTCGCACCATCGCGTCGTACACGGAGCTGTCGCCGTGCGGATGGTATTTACCGAGGCAGTCGCCGACGATACGCGCGCTCTTGCGGTGCGGTTTATCGGGCGAAAGCCCCAGCTCCATCATGGTATAGAGGATGCGCCGCTGCACGGGCTTCAGGCCGTCCTCGACGCGCGGCAGCGCGCGCTCTAAGATGACGTGCTCGGCGTAGGGCATCATCGAATCGTGCATGACCTCGTCCATGCTCTTTAAGAGGATGGTTTCGGGGGTCACGGGCTGCGTCGTCTTTGCCATAGCTTACTCCTTGATCTTTTCAAACACCGCGTTGGAGCGGTTGAAATCCGCGTACTCGAAAATGTATTCCTTGCGGGACTGCACCTTGTCGCCCATCAGCACGGTGACGAGGTGCTCGACCTCCGCCGCGTCCTCGATCGTGACGCGGGTAAGCCTTCTGCCCTGCGGGTTCATGGTCGTTTCCCAAAGCTGCTCGGGGTTCATCTCGCCGAGGCCCTTATAGCGCTGCAGCGTATAGTTCTTGCCCGAAATGCTGCGCATCGCGGTTTTCAGCGCCGCGTCGTCGTAGCAGTAGACCGGAGCCTGATTCGTCTTCTGCACGCGGTAGAGCGGCGCCATGCCGATGTACACGTGCCCCTCGGTGATCAGCGGGCGCATGTAGCGGTAGAAGAAGGTCAGAAGGATCGCGCGGATGTGCGCGCCGTCCTGGTCGGCATCCGCGAGGATGATGATCTTATTGTATTTCAGCGAGGAAATATCGAAGTCGTCGCCGATGCCCGTGCCGAGCGCCGTGATGATCGAGCGGAACTCGTCGTTCTGCAGAACCTGCTCGAGCCGCTTCTTTTCGACGTTCAGCGGCTTTCCGCGAAGGGGAAGGATCGCCTGAAATCTGCGGTCGCGGCCCTGCTTCGCGCTGCCGCCCGCGGAGTCGCCCTCCACGATAAACAGCTCGTTTTGCGAATAGTCGCGGCCGGTGCAGCTCGATAATTTGCCGACGAGCGGCGCGTTTTCGAGCTTGCTCTTTTCGCGCGCGTTCTCCTTTGCCTTGCGCGCCGCGCTCCGTGCTTTTGCGGCTTTCACGGCCTTTTCCGCGATCAGGTTTGCCGTGTTCGCGTTCTTGAGGTTTTCGAGCCACGGCACGAGCGTCGCGTTCAGCACCGCCTCGACCGCAGGACGCGCTTCGGTGTTGCCGAGCTTCGTTTTCGTCTGTCCCTCGAACTGGACGCTGCGCATCTTCAAAGACAGCACCGCCGTCATGCCCTCGCGGAAATCCTCGCCCGCAAGCGACGGATCCTTGTCCTTTAAGATGCCGTTTTTACGGCAGTAGTCGTTGAAGATCTTCGTGATCGCCGCCTTGAAGCCGGTCTCGTGCGTGCCGCCCTCGGTGGTGGGGATGTTGTTGACGTAGGAGGCGATCGTCTCCGCGTATTCGTCGTTGTGCAGGATCGCCGCTTCCACGACGATGCCGTTCGATTCGCCTTTGATGTGGATCGGCGGGTCGTACAGCGCGTTCTTGTCCTCCTGAATGTAGCGGACGAAGTCAGAAAGACCGCCGTCGTATTTGAATTCGGCATGCTTCTGCTTTTCGCGGTTGTCGTCCAAAACGAGCTTTACGCCGCGGTTCAGATACGCCAGCTCGCGAAGGCGTTTCATCACGACCGAATACTGCATGTCGATCGTCTCGAACACGCGATCATCGGGGAGGAACGTCACGACCGTGCCCTGCTTGCGGGTTCTTCCGGTCTCGGTCAGCGGATACTTCGGCTTTCCGGAAACGATCTTGCCCTCTTCGTTTTCGACGCTTTCAAACTCCATCTTATAGGCGCGGTTTTCGTGATAGACCTCGACGGAAAGCCAGCGCGACAGCGCGTTGACGACCGACGCGCCTACGCCGTGAAGCCCGCCCGAGAATGAGTACGCCGCGTTGCCGAACTTGCCGCCGGCATGGAGCTGCGTGAAGACGACCTCGACGCCGGAAACGCCGAGCTTTTCGTGGATGCCGGTCGGAATGCCGCGGCCGTTGTCGGTCACGGTCACCGAATGATCGCGGTTGAGCGTGACGGTGATCTCGTCCGCGTAGCCGTTCGCCGCTTCGTCGATCGCGTTGTCGACGATCTCCCATAAAAGATGGTGGAGTCCCGGCAGCCCGGTCGAGCCGATATACATGCCGGGACGCATGCGCACCGCGTCGAGCCCTTCCATGACCGTAATATTTTTGACGGAATATTCTTCCATAAATACCTCCGATGGTTGGTTCCTGCCATTATACCACAAGATGTTGTGTCTGCGGGTATTTTTGGGTGCACTTTTACCATTTATTCATATTTCATGGAAAATTTGCTTTTCCGACGCATTTCCATGGTGACAAGGGCGGTGGATTGGTGTATAATTTACGATGTATTTATATGTGAAAGTATACCGTCACGGGGAAAGGAGCCGCATGGAGACCGGATTTCATCACGTACCGATCATGGTGCCGGAAGTGCTGGCGCTTTTGGAGCCCGCGCGCGGGGGTGTCTTCGTGGACGGCACGCTCGGCGGAGGGGGACACGCGGAGGCGGTGCTCTCCGCCATGCCCGAGAGCGGGAGACTCTTCGGCATAGACCGCGACGACGAGGCGCTGAAGGCCGCGAGCGCAAGATTATCCCGCTTCGGCGACCGGTTTACGGCGATCAAGGGGAACTTTTTCGATATGCGATCGCTGCTGTATGCGCGCGGGATCGAAAAGGTCGACGGGATTCTACTCGATCTCGGCGTCTCTTCATATCAGCTTGACGCAAGGGAACGCGGCTTTTCCTACAAGGCGGAAGCGCCTCTGGATATGCGCATGGATCAAAGCGCGCCGCTCTCGGCGAAGATCGTGGTCAACGAGTGGCCCGAAGAGGAATTGCGCCGCATCTTTTACGAGTACGGGGAAGAGAAGTTTTCGGCAAAGATCGCGCGGCGCATCGTCGAACGGCGAAAGGAAGCGCCGATCGAAACGACGACCGAGCTTGCGGAGCTGATCAAAAGCGCGATCCCCGCGAAATTCCGCAACGAACCGCAGCATCCGGCGCGGCGCTGCTTTCAGGCGATCCGCATCGCCGTGAACGGCGAGCTGGACGGGCTCAATGACGCGATCGTGTCAGCGCACGACCTTCTGAAGCCAGGCGGACGGCTTGCGATCCTGACGTTCCATTCTTTGGAGGACCGCATCGTGAAAAACGCGTTCCGCACGTTTGAAAACCCCTGCACCTGCCCGAAGTCGGCGCCGGTGTGTATCTGCGGGAAGAAACCGACCGCAAAGGTGCTGACGCGCCATCCTCTGGTTGCGTCGGAGGAAGAACAGGCAATGAATTCGCGCGCGACGAGCGCAAAGCTTCGCGCGATCGTGCGCATGGATCCCGTTTCGGGGTCATATTGATGTAGAAAGGAGAAGCGGCATGGACGTTCAGTTCGATGAAGACAGCCGGAAAGCCGGCAGCGCAAAAACACGCATCTATTCGCCGAACAAAACGGGCAATCCCACGCCCGTTCTGGAAGACGCGTCGATGCCGATTCGTCCGCAGCCGACCAAAACGGTTAAGGCAAAGCGCAGCGCGCGCACCGAGGTGCGGTTGACGCCGATGTCCAAAGTCCTGATCCTGCTGTCCGTGTTCGTGATCGCCGCAACCGCGCTGTTCGCGCTGTCCGGCGCGGCGGATTACGCGCGCATCATCAGCGAAACCGCTTCCGTGAACAGTGAAATCGAATCGTATAACGATCAGATTTCGCAGCTTCGGAAAACGCAGGGCACAATGAACGACTTTGCTACGATCTACGACGTCTGCATGCGGCTCGGCATGACGATGACCGGGTCACAGAGCAGCGGTTCCGCGATCGTGCCGGCTTCGCCCGAGACGAGCACGGAACCGGCGGAGACGCCGCCGCCCGAAACCTCCGAACCGAATGGAGAAGAACCATGAAAATACCGAACCTGCGCATTCGCGGACGATCCGCAAGACGCTCCGGCACAGCCGTTCGCAGCGGGTCGAATCGGGTAAGGATTGCGCCGCAAAAGAGAAAATTGCTGTTCGCGATGCTGATCGCGGGCGTCGGGTTCTTGCTGATCATCGGCAAGCTGTTTGACGTGTCGATTATCAAGGGCAAGACGTGGACGCAGAAGGCGATGAGTCAGTGGACGCGCGTGACGTCCCTAAAAGCCGAGCGCGGACAGATCCTGGATCGCAACGGCACGGTGCTTGCCTCGTCGTATACGACGTATCAGGTCTGTCTGAACCCGCAGAACATTCAGGAGAGCGACCGCGAGCGTATCGCGTACATCCTTTCGACGTACCTCGAAATGGACTACGACACGGTCTATGCGAAGATTACGAAGACGCGCAAGAAGTACCCGAACGATCCGGACAACCACGAGCGCACACTGTATTCGCAGATCAAGCTCAAGGATCAGGTCGATAAGGAAGTTATCAGTAAGCTCAACTCCATGCAGCTCGGCAGCGGCGTGAGCTACTATTCCGACGTCAAGCGCGACTATCCGGAATCCGGGTACTACGCGCAGCTCATCGGGTTCACGAACATTGACGGCGACGGGCAGACCGGCGTGGAACTGACGTACAACAAATACCTTGCCGGAGAGAACGGCTACCAGAAAACGGACACGGACCGCGATAACAACCCGGTTCCGGGCGGCGAAGAGGAATACGTGGAATCAGTCCCTGGCGCAGACGTGATCCTGACGGTGGATACGGGGTATCAGGGCATTCTCGAGAATGCGCTTGAGGAAGCGTGCGTGATCAACAACGCGAAGAGCGTGCAGGGCGTGCTGATGGACCCGCGGACGGGCGAGATCCTTGCGATCGGCACGTACCCGACGTTCGACAGCTCGAACCCGCCGAGAAGCGACGCGAAGACGCTGCTGGAGCTTTCGAAAAACCGGATCGTAACGGACACGTACGAGCCGGGCTCGACGTTCAAGGTCGTTACGCTTGCGAGCGCGCTTGAATCCGGCGCGGTCGATATGTCGACGCGGTTTTACTGCAGCGGGTCGCTGCTCGTCAAGGGCGAGCGGATCAAATGCTGGAAATCCGGCGGGCATAAGGATGAATCGCTTGCCGAGGCGGTGCAGAACAGCTGCAATCCGGCGTTTATGGGAATGGCGCTCAGGATGGGCGTGGATACCTTCTACGATTACATTTTCAAGTTCGGCTTCGACGAGCCGACGGGTTCCGGCGTGATGGGCGAGACGAGCGGAACCGTTACGCATAAGAAATACATCCGAGACGCGGATCTCGCGCGCATCGGGTTCGGTCAGAGCATCAGCTGCACGGGCATGCAGCTTATGATGGCGGTCGACGCGTGCATCAACGGCGGCGAGCTTTTAAAGCCGTATATCGTTTCGGAGATCGTCGACAAGCAGGGCAACGTGCTTGAAAAAAACGAGCGCACCGTCGTGCGCCGCGTGATCTCGCCGACGACGTCGGCAATCATACGCAGCCTTCTGCGCGGGGTCGTGGAAAACGGCAGCGGCAAAAACGCGCAGGTTCCCGGCTATTCGGTCGGCGGCAAGACGGGCACGTCGCAGAAGTACGATGAAAACGGCAACGTATCGAGTTCCAAGCTCGTTGCGTCGTTTATCGGGTTTGCGCCGGTCGACGATCCGCAGTTTATCTGCCTGATTATCGTCGACGAACCGCAGGTGCCGCAGGTGTACGGCAGCACGGTTGCCGCGCCGTTCGTGCAGCAGGTGCTGGCCGCCGCGCTGTCCTACGCGGGTGTTGCGCCGGACATCGAAAGCACGGCTGTGGCGGTGCCGGACGTGCACGGCTTGACCGTCAGTCAGGCGAAGCAGGTGCTTGAACACGCGGGGCTGGAGCCGATCTATCTGGACGCCGAGCTCGATTCGACGGTCTCGAATCAGGCGCCCGCCGCGAACACGCGGGTGGTGCGCGGCAGCACGGTGATGCTGTATTCGACCGGGTATTCCTTCTTCTCGGAGCTGAACGAGGACGTGAGTACGGTAAAGGTGCCGAACGTGATCGGACTGGATCGCATCGACGCGCTGGACGCGCTGAAGAAGGCCGGGCTGATCATGGATTACGACCGGCAGAACTGCGCGGGCGAGGCGGTCTATCAGGACATCACGGAGGAATACGAGGTGCCGGTGGGCACGGTCGTGCACGTGACGTTCGAAGTCAAAAACAGTGATTGAATCAGCGGGGGAGATGAAAATGTTATTATCGATGATCGCGTCGGACATCGGCGCAACTGTGACGGGCGGCGATGCCGAGATCACCTCGGTTGAATATGATTCGAGAAAGGTGAAGGAAGGCAGCCTGTTCTGCTGTATGCAGGGGCTTGTGTCCGACGGGCACAACTTCGCCGCGCAGGCGGTGGAAAAGGGCGCAAAGGCGCTGCTGGTCGAACGGCTTTTGCCGCTTGACGTGCCGCAGATCGTCGTGCAGGACGGACGCGTCGCGATGGCGCATGCCGCCGCCGCGTTTTTCGGGCATCCGGAGCGCGAAATGATCATGCTCGGCGTGACCGGCACCAACGGCAAGACGAGCACGACCTATATGGTCAAGTCGATCGCCGAAGCAGCGGGGATGAAGGTTGGACTGATCGGCACGATCCGCAATATGATCGGCGATATCATACTGGAAACCGGCCGCACCACGCCGGAATCGGCGGATCTGTTTGCGATTCTGCGGCGCATGGCGGACGAGAAGGTCGATCTCGTGATTATGGAGGTTTCGAGCCACGCGCTTGCGCAGGACCGCGTCGCGGGGATTCCGTTCCGCGTCGGCCTGTTTACGAACCTCACGCAGGATCATCTCGACTATCACAAGACCTTCGATCAGTACCTTGAGGCGAAAAAGCTGCTCTTTAAACAGAGCGATCTTGCGATCGTCAATATCGACGACGCGTACGCGGAGCGCATGATGGACGGGCTTACCCTGCCGATCAAAACGATGGGCATTCAGCATCGCGCGGACTACACCGCGATCAACATCGACATCCGCACCGACGGCGTCCGCTTCCATCTGAGAACGCCGAACGGCGAGGGCCCGGTGCGCATGCATATCTCCGGCCTTTTCTCGGTGTACAACGCGATGGGCGCGGCGGCGATGACGCAGGCAGTCGGCATTTCGTTTGCGAATATCTTGAAGGGTCTTGAATCGCTCTCGGGCGTTTCGGGCCGGCTCCAGTCGGTCGATACGAACGGGCGGCCGTTCTCGGTGTACGTGGATTACGCGCACACGCCGGACGCGCTCGAAAACGTGCTGACGTCCGTACGCGCGTTTGCAAAGGCGCGCGTGGTGTCCCTGTTCGGCTGCGGCGGGGACCGCGACCGCACCAAGCGCCCGATCATGGGCGAGATCGGCGGGCGGCATTCGGATTTCGTCGTCGTCACGAGCGACAATCCGCGCACCGAAAACCCGGAGGAGATCGTCCGCGCCGTGGAGCTCGGCGTGCAGAAGAGCGGAACGCCGTACGTTTCGATCATCAACCGCAGGGACGCGATCGAATACGCGCTGTCGATTCTGGAGCCCGACGACATCCTCGTGATCGCGGGCAAGGGGCACGAAAACTATCAGGAGATCAACGGCGTCAAGCATCATTTTGACGACCGCGAGATCGTGGAAGAAATACTGAGGGGTTCATAAGGGGTAAAAGACATGGATACCGTTGTTGTCAATTCGCTGCTTGCGCTGATCGTCGCGTTCGGCGTCGCCGCACTTTTGGGGCCGATCGTGATCCCGATTCTGCACCGGCTGAAGTTCGGGCAGAACGTGCGCGACGACGGACCGAAAACGCATTTGAAGAAGCAGAACACACCCACGATGGGCGGCGTGATGATCCTCGCCGCAATCGTGATCGCAACGCTGATCTTCTCGAACCGGAGTTATTCGCTGACGCTGTGGGCGCTGCTTTTTACGGTGCTGTTCGGGCTCGTAGGTTTTTTGGACGACTTTATCAAGATCGTCAAAAAGCGTTCGCTGGGATTGCGGGCATGGCAGAAAATCGCCGCGCAGTTCGTGCTGTCGCTGGGCTTTGCGATCGCACTGTACTTCCACCCGATGGTCGGCAGCACGATCTGGCTTCTGAAGCTCGATCTCGGGATCTTCTTCATTCCGTTTGCAATGTTCGTGATCATCGGCACGGTCAACTCCGTGAACCTGATCGACGGACTGGACGGGCTATCGAGCTCGGTCACCTCGGTCTACTCGCTTGCGATGGGCGTTCTGGTCATCCTGTACGTGCTTTCGTATCCGACCGCTTCGCTTGAGGGCGAATCGGCCGTTGCGGCCGCGGGGCTGCTCGACGGACTTTCCGGCATCGCGGTGTTCGCGTTTGCCGTTGCGGGCGGGTGCCTCGGCTTTCTCGTTTACAACAGCTATCCCGCAAAGGTCTTTATGGGCGACCTCGGCGCGTTCACGCTCGGCGGCGCGGTCGCGGCGATGGCGCTTCTGACCCGCACGACGCTGCTGCTGCCGCTGATGGGGATCATGTACGTCGCCTCGTCGGTATCGGTCATTCTGCAGGTCGGCAGTTACAAGCTCCGGCACAAGCGCATCTTCCGCATGGCGCCGCTGCATCACCACTTTGAGCTCGGCGGCGCGCCTGAAACGCGCATCGTATCCATGTACAGCATCGTAACCGCGATCGCAAGCGCATGCGCGCTTCTGATCTTCTGGTTCTGTAAATAAGGAGGACAGGTATGGCAAAGCAAAAAACGGCGCTGATCGTCGGCATGGCAAAGAGCGGTATCGCCGCGGCGCGTCTTCTGTATCAGGACAATTACCGCATCATCGTCAACGATATGAAGCCCGAGATCAAGGGACTGTTTGAACAGCTTTCAGGCATCGCGTACGAGGTCAAGCTCGGCGCAAACCCGATGGATCTTCTGGACGGCGTGGATCTTCTGATTCCGAGCCCGATCATTCCGATGACGCGCAACTTCATCGTCGAGGCAAAGCGCCGCGGGATCGAGGTCATCTCCGAAATCGAGCTGGGCTATCGCTATTCGAAGGCGGACTTCGTCTGCGTGACCGGAACGAACGGAAAAACCACCTGCACCGCATTAACCGGCGAGCTATTTAAGGCCGCGGGCAGAAAAACCTTCGTGCTCGGCAACATCGGCGTCGCGATCTCGGCGCATGCGCTCGAAACAAAACCCGGCGACGTCGTCGTGGCGGAAACGGCCGCGCTGCAGCTCGAGGGCAACGTGCGATTCCATGCGAAGGCCGCGGGAGTGTGCAACATCACGCCGGATCATCTCGATCACTTCGGCACGATGGAAAACTACATTGCGGCGAAGGCGAAGATTTTGGACAATCAGACCGCGGACGATTACGCCGTGCTGAACTGGGACGATGAAACGGTGCGCAATTTTGCGAAGCTGACCCCGGCGCACGTGCTGTACTTCTCCCGCAAGGAAGAGGTGGAGGAGGGCATGTTCCTTCGAAACGGCATGCTCGTGTACCGTATGAACGGCGCGGAACACGAACTGATGTCGGCCGACGAAATCCGCATTCCGGGCAATCACAACCTTGAAAACGCGATGCTCTGCGCGCTTTTGGGGCTGTCGCAGGGGATTGCGCCGGAAACGATCCGCGAGGTCTTCAAGACGTTTGCGGGCGTCGAGCACCGCATCGAGTACGTCTGCACGAAGGGCGGCGTCGATTATATCAACGATTCGAAGGGCACGAACCCGGCGAGCACGATCCGCGCAATCGAGGCAATGAAGAAGCCTACGGTTCTGCTGCTCGGCGGCTACGACAAGCATATCGGGTTTGACGAGCTTTTCGAGGCGTTCACGCCGATCGTCAAGGCGTGCGTCGTGCTCGGCGACACGAAGAATCAGATCCTCGAATGCGCGAAGGCGCATGGGTATGAAGGCATCATGCATACGGCGGACACGTTCCGTTCCGCGGTGGATCTGGCGCGCGACCTTGCCGAGCGCGGCGACTGCGTGCTTTTAAGCCCCGCATGCGCAAGCTGGGACATGTTCGATAATTACGAGACGCGCGGAAGAGTGTTTAAAGAGATCGCGCGCGCATACGAATAAACCGGAGGATTCATGGAGTCGAGAGCGGCGAAAAAACAATCGGTATTCAAGCGGCTGAGGGAAGCACGGCTGACCCGCGGCAAGATGGACTTTTCCATCCTGCTCGTGATTTCCGTTCTGTGCGCGTTCGGCCTCGTGATGATTTTCTCCGCGAGCTATTACTACGCGCAGCATTATTCCGGCGCAAACAACGACAGCTTCTACTACCTCAAGCGTCAGCTCGTGTACCTTCTGATCGGGTATCCTCTGATGCTTCTGATCTCGCTGATCAACTACCGCATGGTCGAGCGGCTGCGCTCGGTGTTCATGGCGATCTCCCTGATCCTTCTCGTGGCGGTTTTGCTGTGGGGGCAGGACTTGAACGGCGGGAAGCGCTGGCTGAACATTGCCGGCATTTCGATTCAGCCGTCCGAGCTTGCGAAGTTCGGTCTGATGATCTTCATGTGCTCGTATATGGCGCGCCATAAAAACGAAATGAATACGTTCCGCTTCGGCATGCTGCCGATGCTGATCGCGATCGGGTTTATCGCAGGCCTCGTCATGCTGCAGCCGAACATGTCCATGGCGGTTATCATCGGCTTTATCGGGATCGTTCTGCTGTATCTCGGCGGCTGTAACTTAAAACAGCTTTTCGCGCTCGGCATCCTTGCAATCATCGCGTTCTTCATACTGGCGCAGGCGGCGGATTACCGCATGGACCGTCTGACCTCGTTCAGTAATCCCGAAAGCGATCCGCAGGGCACCGGATATCAGCTTTTGCAGTCGTATTACGCGATCGGCTCGGGCGGGTTCTTCGGAAAGGGTTTAAACAACAGCTATCAGAAGCTGCTGTACATGACCTACGGCGAATCGGACTTCATCTTCGCGATCCTGTGCGAGGAGTTCGGATTCATCGGCGGGTTTTTCGTGATCCTGATGTACGGATGGATCGTGTTCCGCGGCATCGTGATCGCAATGCGCTGCCGCAACCGGTTCGGAAGCCTGCTTGCCGCGGGTATTTCGATCGTTTTCGGATTCCAGGTATTCGTCAACATCGGCGTCGTCACGGGACTTCTGCCCACGACCGGGCAGGCGCTTCCGTTCATATCGGCGGGGGGCACGTCGCTGCTCGTGTTCCTTGCCGCAATGGGGCTTCTTCTCAGTATTTCGCGCGATACGAACCCGCGCGGGTAACGCACATTCCGCCGCAGTGCCGCATAAGATGTGGTATCATGCGGAAGGAACTGCGGAAAATGTCAAACTGGCTTGTGCGCGGCGGGGCCGTCCTTTCGGGAACGGTTTCCGTGCAGGGATCCAAGAATGCGGCGCTGCCGATTCTTGCGGCGACTCTTCTCATCGAGGAACCGGTACGGCTTTTGAACTGCCCCATGATTCTCGACGTCGAGAACATGCTGCGCATCCTCGAATCGCTCGGCGTGACGGTTTTGCGCGAATCGGATGCGCTGATTGTGGACAGCAGCACGGCTTCGCGCTTCGTGCTGCCGACGGCGCTTTCGGGCGAGCTGCGCTCGTCGATCTTTCTGCTCGGCTCCGTGCTGTCGCGCTTTCACGCGGCGGACGCGCCGTATCCCGGCGGCTGTGAGATCGGAAACCGTCCGATCGACCTGCATCTCGAGGGGCTGCGGCGGCTGAACGCCGACATCGAGGAGCACGGCGGGCACATTCGCTGCAAAGGCGACAGGCTCGTCGGCGCGGTCGTGGACCTTGGCTATCCGAGCGTCGGCGCGACGGAAAACATCATGCTCGCCGCGGCAAAAGCGGAGGGGCAAACGACGATCCGGAACGCCGCGTGTGAACCGGAGATCGTCGATCTCCAGCGATTTTTATGCGCCTGCGGGTTCAGAGTCGCGGGAGCGGGCACGCCGACGGTCGTGATCGACGGCGTGAAGAAGGGTCACGGCACGAGTTTTCGCATCATGCCGGACCGCATCGTGACCGGCACGTACCTGATCGGCGCCGCGATCACCGGCGGAGACGTAACGGTTGCCGACACGCAGCCGGAGACCGTCGACACGCTTTTGTATCAGCTTGCAGCGTGCGGCTGCACCGTCACACAGCACGCGGACGCGGTGCGTTTGCGCGCATCAAGGCGGCTTACGGGCGTCGGGCTGATCGAAACGCGGCCGTATCCCGGGTTTCCGACCGATCTGCAGCCGCAGCTTTTCAGTCTGCTGTCGCTTGCCGGGGGCACGTCGGTGCTCGTGGAGAACGTGTTTGAAAACCGCTTCAAGCATGCGCAGGAGCTCCGAAAAATGGGCGCGAAAAACCGTATCCTCGACCGAACGGCGGTAATCACGGGCGTGGAACGGCTGCACGGCGCCGTGGTAACGGCGCACGATCTGCGCGGCGGGGCGGCGCTGGCGCTTGCGGGACTCGCGGCCAATGGCGAAACGCAGATTTTGCACGCGGAGCGCATCGAACGCGGCTATGAACGAATGGAGAGCGTGATCGAAGCTTTAGGCGGCTCGATCACACGAAAGGAAGATAGGATTGGCGAAGAAGAAAAAACGCAGTGAACGGGCGAGCTTCCTCTTTGACGGGGACGCGGGCACGGATCCGAATGCGATCAACCTGTTCGGACCGGACGACGAACCTGCGTCCGATCCCGAACCGGCATACGACGAAGAGACGGCGGCATTCGAAGAACCCGCCGTGCCCGACGCCGCGCCTTCCGAAGCGGACGAGCCCATAGAAACGGGCGAAGCGGACGAGCCCATAGAGACGGGTGAAGCGGACAGGCGTTCCGACGCGCCGCTGTTTCGTTTCGACCGGTACGGGCGGCGCATCGACAAGCGCGCCGCGCGCTACGGCAAACGCAAAAACGCGCCGAAGGCGACCACGACCGTCGTGCAGCACGAAACCGAAGCGAAGCGCGAGTACGACGAGGCGCGCGCACGGGCGGAAGCGCGTGCGAAAAAACGCGCTCGCGAGGAGGCGAAGGCCGCCGCGATCCGCAAATCGGAGCGTAAAAAACGGCGGCAGCGCAGTCTGTCGACGTTCGTGCTCGGCGCGCTGGCGCTCGTCGTGCTTGCGGTGCTGACGTGGTTTGTGACGCGCGTTTCCAAGGTCCGTGTAGTCAACGTGCCGGAGGGATATACCGAGGAGCAGATCGTGGAACTGACCGGGCTTTCCGGAAAAATCGGCAAGCGCAGCGCACTGTTTATCAGCACGAAGGACGTTGAGCAGCATATCCGGGATAAGGACCCGTATCTGGACGCGACCGTGCGGTACGTTTTTCCCTCCACGATCAACGTTACCGTGAGCAAGCGCACCGAAGCGGCGTGCGTCCGCTGGGGCCCGCAGAACGAGTATCTCGCAATCATCGACGAGAACGGCACGGTGCTGAATGAAAAGGCCGAAAGCACGAACGGGCTGCTGATCGCCGACGGTATGAACGTTTCCAGCGCAAGCAACGGCACGCGGCTCGGCGACGCAAGCGACATTCAGGTCTCCGCGCTGATCCGGATTCTGACGAAGCTCAAGGATTACGGACTTCTGGAGCGCAGCCCGCGCATCAGCAGAATCGACATGACAGAGCTCATGCAGATCCGCATGTATCTCGAGGGCATGCCGTATACGATCGAAGTCGGCGATACGACCAACCTTGATACGAAGCTTGCAAAGCTGCAGCGGCACTGGTCGGAGATCATGGACGAGGCGTCCTCGTTCATCCGCAGCGGCAAAACGACCGTAACGATCTATCTGTACAGCAAGATCGGCATCAACGTTTCCCCATACGAATCGGGGTATGTTGTGCCGACGCCTCCGCCCCCGGAGGTGCCTTCGGCATCGCCTTCTCCGGACGGCGGGGAAGGCACGACTCCGGACGACAATCCGCCGGATGACAACCCGCCGGACGACGAGCCGGACGAGCCGCAGCCGCAGGTCACCCCGATGCCGCATCAGGACGACCCGTTTACAGGCTGACGCCTTTCGATCGGTCGAAAACAGTGTTTTCGACCGATCGGCTTTTTCAATGCCGCCTAAAACGCAAAGCGTTTCCGGGCGGCGGATCTGCAAGGTGTCAAATGCACCGCACATGTCGCTGCATTTGACGGATTTGTGTGATGTTACCTCTTCGGTCCGGGTTGCCGAACGGCGACGCCGTTCTTTGTGCCAAAGGGAAAGACTGTGCGCTGTTGACCCGAAAGACTGTCATCCTGAGGAACGAAGTGACGAAGGATCTTCAAGATCATTCTCTTTTTTATAATCTTCCGGATGACACAACAAGTTTCTGTATCAAAAAGGATCCTCTGCGCGGAGGATCCTTTTGCTGCGCAAATGTGAGGCGCTTACGGCTTCTTGGCAAACCAGCCGAGGAATTCACAGCAGCCGGTGTCTTCATAGGTGCCGACAAAGTTGCAGTAGACGTAGTACTTAGCGCCGATATTGTCAGCCGGCGCCCATTTCTCGCTGAGATTGTGTACATACACGGTTTCGCCGGTCTTGTTGTTGGTTGCCTTGACGATGATATCACCGTCTTTATCAATGACTTCCACAACGACGATGATGATGCGGAAACCGTATGTATTGGATGCATACTGAGTCTGGTTCGCGAGCAGATCGTCAATTGACAGCTTCTTCGGAGCGATTTCCATATAAGTCTTGGTTTTGTTGTAATACTTCAGGAACGCGTCCTTGTCCTTGAACCCTTTGATAATGCGGAAGCGGCGCTGCGCGGGTTCCATGTTTTCCTTCTCAGCCCGCAGTGTGATCACGGATGCGCCGTAATACTCGGCTCCCATTGTGATCTGGAAGGAGAAGTTGCCGGATCCGTCCACGGATACCTTGCCGCAACTGACATTTTGCGGATCGTCGCTCGTCGCGGTCAGCTCTGCGCCGGGCGTCGTCTTGCCGGTCACGGTCAGCTTGCCGGAGGCGTCTGCGCGGAGCGCGGAACCCTCGGAATGAACCTCAAGCTTCATCGGTTCGGGGATGAACTTATATGCGTGGATCGTGATCTCTTCTTCGTCGGTCACATAATTATCCTTTGTTGCGACGATCTTCAGCGTTTCAACATCCTCTTCACCGGCGTCAGCGGGGAACTTGAAATCGTAGACGAACATGCCGCCTGCGTCGATCGGAACGGGATTGCCGTTGACCGAGACGTCCGCTGTCGGCTCGTCAATGGTACCGGAGATCTTGATCTCGTTGGATTCCGGCGCCATAATGATATTGTCGTCGTCGGGAACAGGGGCAGTCAGCGTAATATTCAGCTTCGGGAACGTACGAGTAAACGAAGGACAATTAACTTTATATGAGCTCCCGTCCGGAGAGGTAATTGTAATCTCCGGGAAGAACTCGACGGTCGACTCCTCCAACGGTTCATTCTTGTAGAAGATCTGAACGGGAATCTTCACCTTGCGCTGCTTATCCTTGTCGTCTTCGTTTTCATACTGATAATCTTCCTGATTGGGGAAGTGGATCGTCAGCTTGGATTTTGCGGGAACGACAACCGTGATGGAAACGAGATCCTCATTGTTTTCGCCCTTTTCGTCCTGAATGATTGCGGTACGGGTATCGGTAGATTCCCCGCTCGGATCGGGAGATGCGACAGGCTCATCGGGCTGTACGGAATCCGGATAGACCGGGGTGATAAAAATGCCGCCGTTGCTCAGCACGCTGATCGTAACGGACGTTGCGCTGTGCAGGATCATCGTATCTGCCGTCTCCATGAGCTCCGTCCAGTTATTCCGCAGGCGGAGCATGCCGTTGCCGTACAGCGCCTTGGCGTCGGCAAACCGGATCGTTACGGATTCGTCCGCAAAGTACATCCCGACATGTTCCGGATCCCCGAGGTCGATCCGGACGATCTGCGGCGTAAGCTCCGTTATCCCGTTCTCAAAAAGCGTTTCAAGCAGACGGAACAGGACGTCGGATTGCGAACGATCCTTCAAAACGATCCGCTGTCCGCGGACGGCGGAAGAGACCTCCGCTCCTTCGATGACCGGGAGACGGTCCGGGCGCGCTGCGTCGTCGTTCAGCACGACGCCGTCCGGCCCGAGGATCGCAAACCGATCGCCGCTTGCGCCGAAGCGGATGCACGCCGTTTTCTGCCACGTCAGCACGGGTACGTCCTCCTTCGGATCCGGGATCAGATCTTCCAAAAGCCATCCTTCGTTATAGAAGACGTAGGTCAGCTTATAGTATGCTTCAATGCCGAAGCGGTCGCTCTCGCCGAAGACCTTCACAAAGACGTAGTCCGTCTTGTCCTCCGGGTTGGTCTGCCGCCGCGTCACCTCGCAAGAGACGATCTCCGCGTCATAGCGCTGCCATTCCGTGCTTTCGGCAACGTCCCGCTTGATCGCCGCCTGACCGACAACCTGCTCGCTTTTGCTCTTTTTTTCGGAACAGCCGGCGAATGCGCCGAGGCAGAACAGAACGGCCATCAGAACACAGATCACTTTTCGGAACATAGCTTCTTCTCCCCATTTATTATCATATTATTATATCATATCGGTGCAGGGATGTCCACAGCGGACAGGCGAATAAAAAACGAGGCTCTTTCGAGCCCCGTGCTAAGCGGTCGTGTTGTGACTTTGTAAATTACTCTGCGCAGTAGGGCAGCAGAGCCATGATTCTCGCGCGCTTGATCGCGACCGCGAGATCGCGCTGATGCTCGGCGCACACGCCGGACATGCGGCGGGGCATGATCTTTCCGCTCTCGGAAACGAAGCCCTGCAGCTTTTTGATGTCCTTATAATCAATGGACGTGGCCTTCTCAACGCAGAAACGGCAAACTTTGCGTCTGCTTCTCGGACGACGGGGACGCAGTTTACGATCTTCCATGTGATGCCTCCTGAAATAATGAATTAAAACGGTAAGTCGTCGGAATTGATGTCGGTGAATCCGGCGAGATCCTGCGCGTTCGCCTGCGGACGCGGCGCGGAATAACCGCTGCCGTTTTCATCCGCCGCTTTCGGCGTCAGGAACTCGACTTCGTCTGCCGATACGTCAAGCGACATACGGGTCGTGCCGTCCTTTGCTTCGTAGGTGCGCGCCTGCAGTTCGCCGATGACGGCGACCTTGCGGCCCTTACTAAGGTAACGCGCACAAGTGTCGCCAAGCTGCCGCCAGGCATTGATGCGGAAGAAATCCGTTTGTCTTTCTCCGCTCTGGTTCGCGAAGCGCCGGTTGACGGCGATGGTAAAGGTGCAGATGGTCACGCCGCTGGGCGTGCTGCGCACCTCGGGGTCATGGGTCAGGTTGCCGATCAAAGTAATCTTATTCATGCTTTCATGTTCCTCCGTTCTTTCGTGCTGTTACTTTGTTTGTTATGCTTCCTTACGAGTGACCATGTAACGCATGAGCCGTTCATCGTTGCGCATGTTGCGCTCCAGCTCACGGGGCAGTTCCGGGTTCGCGTTGAACGTGACCAGAACATAGAAGCCCTCGGTTTTGTAATCGATCGGATATGCCAGGCGACGCTTGCCCCACACATCGGTCTTTTCGATCTCTCCGCCGTTTGCGGTGATAATGTCGGCAAACTTATCCATGACGACCTTATCCGCTTCCTCATCGAGTTCGGGCGTGATCACGTACAAAACTTCGTACTGATTCATGTATTTCACCTCCTTATGGACTTTAGGCCTTCTCCTGAAGGCAAGAAGGACCGTTAGCCTTCGTACTATATCACATCTCTTTCCGGAATGCAAGGATTTTTTCGGTATTTTCTGCATTTTTTCATGGCGGACGAGCCGTCAATTCACGCGGTTGAGAAAGCTTTCCCCTTGAAAGGGAGGCGGATCGGCGATGCCGAGCCGGATAAGGCGGAAAAATTGCGCTGTCATCCTGAACCGCAAAGCGGTGAAGGACCCAAGCGTTGGGTAAAAAGAATTGCGGTTCGCGCGTGAATTGTCCTGCGGACATGAATTGCCCTTGCGGGCATGTACGGGTTTGTGCTACAATATCCATATGACCGAAAATGAGCTGTACAAACAAACCAACGCAAAAACGCTTTGCGGCGCGTACCTTTTCGAAGGGACGGAGGAGATGACCAAGCAGCAGGCGATCGACCGGATCACGGCGCTTTTGGATCCCGGCTTTTCGGATCTGAACCTCAAGCGGATAAAGCAGCCTGAGGCGTCCGCCGTGCTCGACGCGGTGCACGCGCTGCCGGTATTCGACGCGCTGTGCGTCACGATCTTCACCGAGTTTGACGACGCGCTGATCTTTGACGCGCTCGAAAAGCGGAACGCGCTTGCCTCGCTGTTTTTGCCGAAGGACGCGATCATCCTGTTCGTGCGGCGCGGCAAGGGCCGCGAAACGGCGTTTACGAAGCTTTTCGCGGAAAAGAACCGGATCGTTTCGTTTGATCCGCTGTCCGAGGACCGTGCGCAGAACATGGTGACGCTTCTGTGCGCGCGGCGAAACGTCCGGCTCGAACGGTCGGAGGCGATGCGGCTTGTCGGTATGGCGGGAACGGACGCGTACCGGCTCGAAAACGAGGTCAGTAAGCTCTGCGACTACGTCGGCAGTGGCGGCACGATCAGTAAGGACGTACTTGATTTTATCGTCACGCCGTCGGTCGAATACGAGGTTTTTCCGATGTTGAACGCGCTTTTAGCGGGCAACAAAAAGACCGCGATGCGCATGCTCACAGAAGCGCTGAAGGATGGGCAGGAAAACCCGCTGCGCGTCGCGACGTTTCTCGAGGGGCGCCTAAAGCAGATGCTGATCGGGCGCGAAATGCTCGAAGAAAAGCGCCCACGTCCCGAGATCCTGAAGGCGATGGGCGGCAATCCGAAGGCTGCCGAGATCGCGCTGAAAAACGCGCAGAAATTCCCGCTCGACCGGCTGAAAGCCGCCGTCGCAGCCTTTGCCCGCATCAACGCGGACATGAAGCAGGGGCTTTTGAACGAATCCGACGCGCTGATCCTTGCGATCTACAGGAGCTTCTAACGGACGGGCAAAGCCCGTTCTTTTTTTAATCGGGGCGGCTCGCGGCTGCTTTTCACCGATTGCAATCCGGCTCGGTTTATGATATGCTATGATATTATAGAAAAAGAGAGGTTCGGCATGGAACGCTCGGCGCATAAAACCGCAAAGCTGACGGGGCTGATCGTGACGGTCGTCGTGATCGCCGTTCTGGTGATCCTGATCGGCTCGCTCTGCACGTGCGTTTGCACCTGCGGAAGGTGTCTCGGCTGCGGCGGATGCGCGCCCGTATGCAGCAGGCGCCTGCCTCAAAGCGACGCGCAGGCGACGCCGGAACAGGTATCGACTGCAAAGCCGCAGACGGCACAGAACGTTGAACAGACGACGGCCGAACCGATCGAACCCGGTATGCCGGACGGACAGACCGCGGCGCTTCCGATCCTGCGCGAAAAGCAGGTAAAGCTGAAAAACGACGGCACCGATACCGTTACGGTACTGGTGCTGATGAACGGATCGGACCTCGAATCGCAATACGGCGAGGCGACCGACGATCTGACCGAAATGATCCGCGCGGACAAGAGCAGCCGCGTGAACGTGCTCGTTGAAACGGTCGGCACAAAAAAATGGAACGGACGCTACGACATTTCCTCGCGCCGCTCGCAGCGCTACCGGGTGACGAACAGCGGGCTTACGCTTGTGGACGATTCGCTCGGCCAGCTCGACACGACGGTTCCCGCAACGCTTTCCGATTTCATCCGCTGGGGCGTTGAAAACTACCCTGCGGACCGCTACATTCTGGTCTTATGGGACCACGGCGGCGGGCCGGTTTACGGCTTCGGGTACGATGAGTTTCAGTCCTATTCCGCGACGCTGACCATCGACGAAATGCAGACCGCTTTGAAGGACGGCGGCGTATTTTTCGACGTGATCGGCATGGACTGCTGCCTGATGTCCTCCGTTGAGGTTGCAAGCGCGCTGTACGATTACTGCGACTACACGCTGCTTTCCGAGGACTTTGAGCCCGGCTGCGGCTGGGAGCATTCGAAGTGGCTTTCCGCGCTCGCGAACAATCCCGCGATTCCAACGCCGGACCTTGCGAAGACGCTGATCGACGCGTCCGTGCGCTATTGCGAAGAGAGCCGCGGCTCCGACGGCGGCATGACGCTCGCTCTGATCGATGAATCCTACGTGCCGATGCTGTTCAGCGTGTGGACGGAGTTCGCCTACGCCAACGAGGAAACGCTGCTCTCGCAGAATTACAGTCAGCTTCGCGAATCGACCGGCCGCGCGCATCCGATGCTGACGCGTTCGGTCAGCGATTGGTTCTCCGGCGGGGACGAGTACACGCTCAGCGATTACTATATCACCGACGTTCTGTCCCTTGCCGCTAACATTCCGTCCGACCGTTCCGACGTGCTCTCGTCGATGCTCGACGCCGCGATCGTGTATTACGGCGCGACGTCCGACGAACGGACGCTCGCGGGGCTTTCGGTGACGCTGCCGTACGGCGATCGCGCGTTCTATAATGAGCTTGTGCGCGTGTTCCGCAACGCCGGGTTCGACGAGGCATATATCACATGGCTTGGCAAATTTGCCGACGTGCATACGGCTGCGGGCGATTATTACGATTTCGGCGACTGGAGCGGCTGGGCCGATTATTTCGCCGATTACAACTGGAGCAGTTTCGGAGGCTTTCTCGGCGATCTCGGCGAGTACGCGTCCGACTGGACGAACGGCTGGAGCGACGTTGCGGTCGGCGTGATCGACTGGCTGCTCGGTGAATAAGGAAAGGAACGCTTATGAAACGATGGATCGTTTTGCTGACGGTCTGCCTCCTGCTTTTCTCGCTTGCTTGCGCGAAGACACAGGAAGCCGAACCCGAATCTGTGCCGGCGGTAACTGCGCCCGGCGAGCGTGAGATAAAGCTCACGCTGCCGCTCGGAAACCGGAACGACGTCGCGACGACGCTGTCAGGCTATACCGGCGGTTTTTCCGCGGCGGGCGGAGAAGCGCTGCGCTTTTCCGTGCAGAGCGACGACGCGGACGTTGCCGAGGGCGTCCTCCGCGACGACGGCACGCTTTACGTGATCGCGCACGGCGCGGGCGAAGCGAAGCTGACCGTGACTGCCGAAACCGGGTCCGGCGAAAAGGCCGAAGCGACCGTGTCGGTCAGCGTGCGCGACGCGCGCAGAACGCTCGTGCTGATCGTCGCAGGCGTACTTGCCGTTGTGCTTTTGATTCTGCTCGGCATGCCCGCGAAAAAAGAACCGGAACAGCCGGCGGCGATCGTCGAACCGAACGCAGAAACCCAAACCCGAAAGGAGTAATCATATGATTCAGGAAACCGTTGAACGCTATCGCGCATACCTTCAAAAGCTTCGCGCCTATAACCATGCGATGGGGCTGATGAGCTACGACATGAACACCGTGATGCCGAAGGGTGCGGGTCCGGTCGTGGGCGAGACCTTCGGCGTGCTGTCCGAGGTCGAGTACGACATGGTCACGGCGCCGGAAGTCGAAGCGATGCAGAAGGAGATCCTCGAGCATCGCGACGAGGTCGACCCGAACCTCGTACGCACCGCGGAGCTTGCCATGGAGGAACGCGCGCGCATCGCCTGCATTCCGAAGGATGAATACGTGCAGTACACGATCGACCAGACGACCGCCGATCAGGTCTGGCACGAGGCGAAGATCAAGAGCGACTTTGCCATGTTCCTGCCGCATCTCGAAAAGCTGATCGCGGCGCAGAAGCGCTTTGCCCGCTATTATAAACCCGAAGCGCCGGTCTACGACACGATGCTCGACGGGTATGAAAAGGGTCTGAACACCGAAACGCTCGACAAATTCTTTGCGACCGTGCGCGAGCGCCTCGTGCCCGTGATCGCGACAATCAAAGAACAGCCGGACGTATCGTTTCTGCACCGGAACTATCCGACCGCGCAGCAGCGCGTGTTTTCGGATTATCTGATGGACGTGCTGGGGCTCGACAGAAATCATTGCATCATCGGTGAGACAGAGCATCCGTTTACGACGGAGTTCACGAAGTACGACGTACGCATCACCACGCACTATCACGAGGACGCGGTCGAAGCCTCGATGTACAGCGTCATCCATGAGGGCGGCCACGCGACCTACGAGCGCAACGTTGCCGACGAGATCGCAAAGCTGCCGATCGGCCGCGGCGTTTCGATGAGCGTACACGAAAGCCAGTCGCGGTTTTTCGAGAACATCATCGGCAGAAGCGAACCGTTTATCGAGGCAATCTTCCCGAAGATGCAGGAGATCTTCCCCGAGCAGCTTTCGGACGTCACCGCGCACGAATTCTACGTCGCGGTGAACAAGGCGGAGCCGTCGCTCATCCGCACCGAAGCCGACGAGCTCACGTATTCGCTGCACGTCATGATCCGCTACGAGCTGGAAAAGCGCCTGTTCAACGGCGATCTCGAGGCAAAGGATCTGCCCAAAGAGTGGAACCGCATGTACAAGGAATATCTCGGCGTCGACGTTCCGGACGACAGGCGAGGCGTGCTGCAGGATTCGCACTGGGCAGGCGGTCTTTTCGGCTACTTCCCGTCCTATGCGGTGGGCTCCGCGTACGGTGCGCAGCTCATCAAGCGCATGGAGCAGGATCTCGACGTCTGGTCGTACGTGCGCGCGGGCAACTTAAAGCCCGTCGTGGAATGGCTGACGGACAGAATCTATCGTTTCGGCAGCCTCAAGGAGCCGGGCAAGCTGATGGAGGAGGCGTTCGGTGCGCCGTTCGATCCGACCTATTATACCGATTATCTCACGAAAAAATATTCCGAACTCTATCGGCTCGATTAAGGGGGAGACCTTTATGGAGAATGCAGATAACGCCGAACCGAGTGTTGAACAAACCTCCCGACCGCGATGGGGCAGGTGGGTGCTGTACGGCTTTCTGGCCCTCGGCGTGTTCTTTCTCCTCGTCTCTGCTGCGCGCCTCATCTCGTCGATCGGCGAGCGGAAAACGCTGGTTGAAACGCAGAGCACGATCGTTGGCTTCGTCAGCATCGACGAAAGTGCATATCCGATCCTGGAGTATACGGTCGACGGGCAGACGTATCGGATAAAATCCGATTACATGAGCTCCGATATGCAAATGGGACAGCACATCAGGCTGCTGTACGATCCCGCCGATCCTTCGAAAGCGCAAACGGGGAAGGGCGCTTTTGTGGAAGCGATCGTGTTCGCCGTGTTCGGCTTCGTATTCGGAGGCATTCCGCTTCTGATCCTGCGTTCGATGAAAAAGGCGGATCAGCGCCGGGAAGACGAAAAAGCGCAAGCGCTGTACGAGGGAAAGCCGGTCGAAACGGAAGCGCCGGATTCGATCTTTTTGATCATTTTCCGCAATCTGTTTTTCTGGATCGGACTGTTTTTGCTCGGGCTTGCCGTGCTCTTCCTGATTCTGAAGATCGCGGATCCCGAGATGCACAGCTTCATTACCGTGCTCGTGCTCGGCTTTATCGGTGCGACGTTCACGGCGATCGGGTCTTTTATCAGAAAGATCTTTCGCTGAAGACCGGGCGGCCGGACATTAAAACGGTTTCGAGGAGGATTCAAAATGCGAATGTATTATAACGTCGACCCGAACGGCAAGGGCGGCAAATGGCTTCTGAACGGCTTTATCATCTTCGGCGTGATCGCGCTGATCGGCGCGGCCCTTTCGCTCGCCGTGCTTTTGAAGAACCGCGGCGATTATGAAAAGATCGACGGCACAATTTTGGGCTTTGACAGCAGCGGGCATCCGGTCGTGGAATACGAGGTTGACGGCGAGACGTATTCGTTCGTGAGCAACACGTCGAGCAGCACCTACCGGAAGGGCGACAGCCTGTCTGTGCTGTACAAGACGGCGGATCCTGCAGACGGAAAGAGTGCCGGCGGCTACTACGTGCTGCCGATCGTGCTCGGCGGGCTCGGCTTAGGGTTTTCCGGCGTTCCGCTTCTGATCAAGGCGTTCACGAAAAATGCGAAGCGACCGGAAGAGGCGTAAGAAAACAAAAAAGATGGGAAATCTCCATCTATGAAGAAAGGACGTCGTTTGACGTCTTTTTTTAGTAGAAAAAAGGAGGCAGGGGGATAAAGCCGCACGGTAAAAATAAGCAACGAAGGCGCGTTTAAGACGCACGAGCGAACGCATCGGAGGACGGTGGTCTGTATAAATCCGTCAAATTCAGCGACATGTGCGGTGAATTTGACTCCTTGCAGCTTTTGCCGCTCGCATCATCTGAAAGATGATAGGCGAAAGCTGAAAACCAGTCTGTTGAAAAACTCTGTTTTCAACAGACTGAAAGTCAAATCGCGTGGAACAGGATTAATGCAAAGTACGCGACCGGCATCGCGAAGCAGAAGCTGTCGATGCGGTCGATGATGCCGCCGTGTCCCGGCAGCAGATCGGAAAAGTCCTTGATGCCCGCCTGCCGCTTGATCATCGAAGCGCACAGGTCGCCGAGTTGTCCGGCGATGGTGCAGAAAAACGACACGATCAGGTACACGTACCACGGGATCGGCGCAACGTCCTTCAAAAACACCCAGGCGAGCATGCCGAGCGAGGAGCCGAGCAGGGTCCCGAAGATCGAGCCCTCGATCGTCTTATGCGGCGAGATCGACGGGCAGAGCTTGTGCCGTCCGAACGCACGGCCGCAGAAATACGCGAATACGTCGCAGCCGGCGGCGGCAAACAGCGTAATGAGCAGCACGGGCCAGAACAGCGCGTCGCTCTGCACGGACAGATAGCAGTAGCCGAGCAGAAACAGCGTCGGATAAAAACAGATGATGCACGAGCCGAGCGCGTCGCGCATCTGAATCTTTTTGAACAGCGCCGCAAGGAGCCCGAACATCACGATGATGCAGGCGGTCGAGATATAGAACGCGGTCTCGTCACGCAGATAAAACAGTACGCACATCACGAGCGCGAGCGCCCGCGCAATCCACGGCGAGGTCATAAATCCCATGCGGTTCAGGGCGTCAGACATTTCGCGCGCGGCAAACCAGATCACGGCGTAGAAGAAGCACAGCCGCGTGACCGGTCCGATCCAGACGCACGGAACCAAAAATCCGAGCAGCGCGATGCCCGTAAGCACGCGTACCATCGTTCCGCCTTTTTTCATGCCTCTCCTCCTTGCCGCATTTCCATCAGTATAACACGCTTTCCGTTATTTGTCAGCCTTTTTCTGCGCGGATGCGATATTTTTCGCGCAGGCGGAGCAATCGCCGCAGTTCGACACCGAGCAGCAGCTCCCGCCGCGCTTTTTGCGCCGTGCGAGTAACGCTGCCGCGGCCGCAACCGCGCCCGCCACGATCCCGATGAGAATCCAATCGACCGGCTTCACAGGCGGAACCCTCCGCCGATGAAGTGTACGAGAAACGCCACGATCCAGGCAATCACGCATTGCAGCGTCACGACGAGCACCGCCCATCGCCGGCCGAGCTCGCGCCGGATCGACGCAACGGCCGCCACGCACGGCGTATACAGAAGGCAGAACGCCAGAAACGCCAGCGCCGCGACCGGCGAGAACGCCGCCGCCACCGCCGCCGCCGCCTTCTCCGTACCACCGAACAGCACGCTCACCGTGGAAACGACGCTTTCCTTCGCCATAAATCCCGCGATCAAAGCCGTGGACATCCGCCAGTCGCCGAAGCCCAGAGGCTTGAAGATCGGCGCGATCGTGCCCGCAATGACGGCGAGGATCGAATCCTGCGAGTTTTCGACGATGTTCAGCCGGAAGTCAAACGTTTGTAAGAACCAGATCACGACCGTCGCGATCAGAATGATCGTGAACGCGCGCTCGAGAAAGTCTTTCGCCTTGTCCCATAAAAGCCTTAAGACGTTCTTCGCGCCCGGCAGACGGTAGTTCGGCAGCTCCATGACGAACGGAACCGCCTCGCCCTTGAAGGCTACGCTCTTCGAGAGCAGCGCAAAGAGGATGCCCGTGAGAATGCCCAGCACGTACAGCCCCACCATGACGAGCGCCGCGTATTTCGGGAAGAACGCCGCGGAGAAGAACGCGTAGATCGGGAGCTTTGCCGAGCAGCTCATAAACGGCGTCAGAAGGATCGTGAGTTTCCGGTCGCGCGCGGAGGGCAGCGTACGGCTTGCCATCACGCCCGGCACGGTGCAGCCGAAGCCGATCAGCATCGGCACGATGCTGCGGCCCGAAAGACCGATCTTTCGAAGCAGCTTATCCATGACGAACGCCACGCGCGCCATGTAGCCGGAATCCTCCAGAAGCGAGAGGAAGAAGAACAGCACGATGATGATCGGAAGAAAGCTCAACACGCTGCCGATGCCGGTGAACACGCCGTCGATCAGAAGCGAATGCAGCACGGGGCTGACGTTCCAGTTCGTCAGGGCGGAATCGACAAGCTTCGTCAGCGCGTCCACGCCCATTTCGAGCAGCGCCTGCAGCCCGGAGCCGATCACGTGGAACGTCAGAAAGAATACGAGCCCCATGATCGCGATGAATACCGGGATCGCGGTATACTTGCCGGTTAAGACCTTGTCGATGCGGCGGCTTCTTTTGTGTTCTTTGCTTTCGTGCGGCTTGACGACCGTTGCGTCGCACAGCTTCTGAATGAACGAAAACCGCATGTCCGCGATGGCGGCGGAGCGGTCAAGCCCGCGCTCCTCCTCCATCTGGCAGATGATGTGCTCGACCATATCCCGCTCGTTGTCGGAGAGCTTGAGCGCCTCGGACACGTACGGATCGCCCTCCACGAGCTTGCTCGCGGCAAAGCGCAGCGGAATGTCCGCCGCTTTCGCATGGTCCTCAATAAGGTGCATGATCCCATGCAGACACCGGTGCACCGCGCCGCCGTTTGCGTCCTTATCGCAGAAATCGGTGCGGGAGGGCTTTTCCTGATATTGCGCGACGTGCAGCGCGTGGCTGACAAGCTCGTCGACGCCCTCGTTCTTCGCTGCCGAGATCGGGATGACCGGAATGCCCAAAAGCGATTCCATTTCATTGATGCGGATCGAGCCGCCGTTGCCGCGCACCTCGTCCATCATGTTCAGCGCAAGCACCATCGGCACGTCGAGCTCCATGAGCTGCATCGTCAGATAGAGATTGCGTTCGATGTTCGTCGCGTCGACGATATTGATGATGCCGGTGGGCTTTTCATCGAAAATGAATCGCCGCGAAACGCGCTCCTCATCGGAGTACGGAGACAGCGAATAAATACCCGGCAGGTCGGTGATCTCGGTGTTCGGATTGCCGCGGATCACGCCGCCCTTGCGGTCGACCGTCACGCCCGGGAAATTGCCGACGTGCTGGTTTGCGCCGGTAAGCTGGTTAAACAGCGTCGTCTTGCCGGAATTCTGGTTTCCCACAAGCGCAAAGGTCAGCTTGGTGCCCTTCTTCAGCGGCGTTTCCGTTTCCTTGATGTGGAAGCGTCCCGTTTCGCCGAGCCCGGGATGCTCGCGCTCCCCGGCTTTTTTCGCCTTTTTCGGCGGCTCGTCCGGATCCGAGGACAGCTTCGCCTCGACTTTTTCCGCGTCCGCAACGCGCAGCGTCAGCTCGTAGCCGTGGATGCGGAACTCCATCGGATCGCCCATCGGCGCAAGTTTCACGAGCGTCATCCGCGCCCCGGGGATCACACCCATGTCCAGAAAATGTTGTCTCAAAGCACCCTCGCCGCCGACCGATTCCACGATCGCCGACTGACCGGGCTTGCATTCTCGCAGCGTCACAGTCTTATCCGCCTCCATTGCCGGTTTCTATCTGATAACTTCGGCAATTATACCGCATTACAGACACGGATGCAAGGCATATTCGGCAATTCGGAAAAAAGAAAGCGCCTTCGACCGGTTTGTCAAAAGCGCTCGTTTGCCGCCGGAAAGCCGGCAGGCGGATTCCGACGGACTCAGTTGCCCGTTGATGCACTTGCGGACGGCGAAGCGACGGGCTCGGTCGGCATGACCGGCGCAACCGTTTCAACCGGCGTAACGGCAGACGGCGCGGCCGTAACGACCGGCGCGCTGCTGACCGCGGGCTTTTCGGACGGCGCGGCCGTCGGCGTCGTAATGCTTCCGCCCGCTTCGCAGGAACAGCCGATCAGCACGATCATAAACGCGGCGATCAGCGGAATCAAAAAGAATCGTTTCATGTGCGCATCTCCTTTCGGTTCTTTTCCGATAGTGTATCCGCCTTGTCCGCCTTTATGCGCTTGCGGCAGGAAGGGAAGTATGGTATACTTTTTTATATGAGAGCAAGCATCGAATTTGTCAAAAATGCGTTACAGACGCTGGGCGTCAGCCCGAACCGCGCGCTCGGTCAGAATTTCTGCATCGACGGCGAGCGGCTTTCCGCCTGCGTGGAAAGGATGACGCTTTCCGAAAACGTGATCGAAATCGGTCCGGGGCTCGGCGGGCTTACCGAGCTGCTGTTAAACAAAGGCGTGCGCGTTACCGCCGTCGAAAAGGATGAAGCGATGGTGCGTTTTCTTTGTGAAACGCTTTCGCACCCGAATCTATCCGTCGTTTCGGGCGACGCGTTAAAGGTTCGGTACGCGGATGCCGAAAAGCCGTTTTCGGTCGTCGGCAACCTGCCCTATTACATCACCACGCCGCTCTCGGCCGCGGTTCTGAAGGCGCTGCCCGCGTCGTTTTACTGCATGGTGCAGGCGGAGGCGTCCGACCGGTTTTTCGCCGCGCCGAAGGATAAGAATTACGGCCCGCTGTCGATCGTTACGCAGCTTTATTATTCCGCCGAAACGCTTGCCGCATTCCCCGAAAGCAGCTTTTATCCGAGCCCGAATGTGCAGTCCGTATTCGTCGGCATGACGAAGCGTTCCGACGCGCCGTCCGCCGATCCCAATGCGCTGTTTGCGTTTTCGGCCGCGCTTCTTTCGATGCGCCGCAAAACGATCAAAAACAATTTAAAAGCATATCCGGACGCGGGCGCTGTCCTCGCGTCGCTTTCGATCCCGCCGGACACGCGCGCAGAGACGCTCCCGCCGGAAACGATTCTCGCGCTGTACCGCGCGCTTTTGTAAAAGCAGACGACCTTTCCGTCCTTGCCTGACGGCAAAGTCGCCGGTCTTTTCCACGCGAACCCAAGGCAGGACGGGCAATGCCCGTCCGTTTTTTCTATCCCGCTTACGTCCGCACGCGGATCAAAAGGTCCACACCGTCGTCGCGGCGCGTTTCTTCCATCGCGGCGGTGATGCCGGAACCGTCAAGCTGCTCGATGCAGGTCTTGACGCTGTTGATAAACAGTCTGCAATCGCGCGAAAACCGCAAAATCCGCATCGGCGCTGCGCCGCCGGTTCCCGTGAGCGAATCGACGAGCCGCTCCGCGGCAGGGCCGGTCATTTTGCG
Organism: Clostridia bacterium; assembly: GCA_017388175.1. Taxonomy (GTDB): domain Bacteria; phylum Bacillota; class Clostridia; order Christensenellales; family CAG-138; genus UBA3792. The sequence continues at coordinate 31,958 of JAFOTD010000032.1, forward strand.
CCGTTCGATCAGATCGAGCGCCTGCTGCTGGCGCTCTCCGTCGTTCAGCCTTAAAAGCGCGCGCGCATGGCGCTCCGAAAGGCCCGTTGCGCGAAGGCGGGCGCGCGTCTCGTTCGGAAGCTTTAAAAGCCGCAGGCGGTTGCAGAGGTACGGATCGGTCTTGCCGAGCATGGTCGAAAGCTGCTCCTCGGAAAGTCCGCCGGATTTTAAGAGCGCGTCGAGCCGTTCCGCCTCCTCCAGGAAGTGCAGCGGCCGCCGCTGCACGTTTTCGGCAAGCGCCATGATCCCGCACCGCTGCTCGTCTGCCTGCACGACGATGCAGGGCAGCTCCTTATAGCCTAAAAGCTTGCAGGCGCGCAGCCGCCGCTCACCCGCGATTAGCTCATAGCCGTCCTGCAGTCTGCGCACCGTGATCGGCTGCAAAAGTCCCACCTGCGCGATGCTCACCATCAGCTCGGAAAGCGCGGCGCGGTCGGCGTTCTTTCTGGTGCGGTCCTTGTGAAACCGGATCTCTTCGGTCGGCAGAAGCAGCAGCCTGCGGTCGGGATCCCTTTTGGGCGGCATGTTCAAAAGACCCTGTTGAAACGAATACAGCATATGCGCCTCCTTTTCGACCGACAGTGTACGATGCGGCGCATGTCGAAAGAAAGGCACCGGACAAAGCTCGAAGAAAATCGGCAGGAATCGTTTTGCGGCGCGGTAGAACCATGTGAAAAAAACCAGTTGCAAAATCGAAAACACATGTTATAATGAGGATGAAAACTTATGAGGAGGTTCAAACAATGGCATACAAAATTACGGATGAATGTATCTCCTGCGGCGCATGCGCGGCAGAGTGCCCGGTAGAAGCAATCGCAGAGGGCGACGGCAAGTACGAAATCAATCCCGATACGTGCATTGAGTGCGGCAACTGCGCAGAGGTTTGCCCCGTCGGCGCACCGAAAGCGGAATAATTTTCACGACAAAAAACGGCTCCGGTTCTCCGGAGCCGTTTTTCCTTTTTCAGTTTGTATCGAGTACGGTTTCCACCGCGCCCTTGGGGTCGCCCTGCACGGTCACGTTGCGGTTCACCTTTGCGTCGTAGGTGTTCGCTTTCATGACGTCCACAAGGTCCAGCCCGGTGATTTCCTTCATCGTCTCGATGGTGCGGGCGAGTACGCTCGGCACGTAGGAGCCCATCGTGTCCACGCCGGTGCCGCCTTTTCCACCGTCGATGATCGTCACCTTGTCGATGGATTCGAGCGGCTTTGCGATGGATGCGGCCATCTCGGGGAGCGCCTTCACGATCATTTCCATCATGGCGGCCTGACCGTATTTCTTCATGGCCTCCGCCTTCTTTTCGAGCGCCTCGGCCTCCGCGATGCCGCGGGCCTCGATCGCCTTCGCTTCCGCTTCGCCGACGGCGCGGATGCCTTCCGCCTCCTGCATCCTTGCGAACAGGTCGGCTTCGGCCTGTACGCGCTGCGCCTCGGCCTCCTTTTCGCGTTCGAACTTCTCGGCCTCCGCGTGGATTCGGCGGATCTCGGCGGCCTTTTCGCGTTCGAACTTCTCGGCCTCCGCCTTGCGCTGCCGTTCAAACAGCTCGGCCTCGGCCTTCTGCTGACGGGCGAACTTGTCGGCCTCGGCCTTCTTCTTGATCTCCGCTTCAAGCGTCTGCTCGGTGACCTCGACGTCCTTTTTCTTCAGCTCGATCTCGCGTTCCTGCCGCGCAATGTTCGCGTTCGCCGAAGCGACCTCGATCGTTTTGCGCTGCTCCTGCTGCTGGATCTGATACGCGGCGTCGGCCTCCGCCTGTTTGATGTCGGACGCTCTCTTCAGCTCCGCTTCACGGATTCTGAGCTCGTTCTGGCGGGACGCGATCTCGGTCTGCGCCGCAACCTGCGCCTCGTTCGCCATCCGCTTTGCCTCCGCTTCGGCGATTGCAACGTCGCGCTCCGCCTGTGCCTTGGCGATCGAAGCGTCCTTCTGGATCTGCGACATGTTGTCCTGACCGAGGGCAACGATGAGACCCTTTTCGTCTTCGATCTTCTGGATGTTGCAGGAGATGATTTCAACGCCCAGCGCGTTCATGTCGGTCTGCGCCTTCTGCTGCACCTCGTCGCCGAACTTTTTGCGGTCGGTGTTCAGCTCCTTGAGCTTGACCGTGCCGATGATCTCACGCATGTTGCCCTGCAGCGAATCGGTTAAGGCCTTTGTGATCGACTCTTCGGACATGTTCAGGAAGTTTTTCATCGCGATCTTGATGCCTTCCGGATCGGTCTTCAGCCGGACCTTGGCGACCGCGTCGATATCCACGCCGATAAAGTCGAGCGTCGGCACGTAGCCGTTCGTTTTGATGTCGATACTGATCTGCTTTAAGACCAGCGTGTCCTTCCTTTCCAGGAACGGAAGCTTGATCCCCGCGCGGCCGATCAGAATCTTCGGCTGCTTTTTGATGCCGGAGATGATATAGGCCTTGTCCGGGGGCGCTTTGACGTATCCGCTGACGATGATGCCGACAACGAGTGCGACCGCCGCAGCGATCAGTCCGATCATGAGTTCAATAGGCATGTTTCTCGCTCCTTTCTGCTTGTCCCTCGGGGTTTTTGCAACCTTGCGGCTGCCTTTTGTTTACGGTTTCAGCATACCGCATCTTCCATCGGTTTTCCACGGTTACCGCAGCGAATTACCGCCCCGTATTTGCAGAACGACGGAGAAATAAAAAGCCGTCTTTTCAAACGGCGGTGAACGGTGTATACTGTAAAAAAGAACCAACGGAGGGCAAACGCCATGGGCAAACGATCGGTTAAGGAAAACAAAAACGCGTATCAGGAAAGCCGCGAGCGCTGCGGGCTCTCGCGCGAGGCGGCGGGGGAAGTCCTCGGGTTCGTATCGGCGGACCGCATCGAAAAGATCGAAAGCAGCAAGAGCGTGGCGCATCCGGACGAGGTGCTTGAGATGGAGCGCGGCTACCGCGACCCGCTGCTTTCCAATTATTACTGCACGCATGAGTGCCCGATCGGGATGAAATACGAGCCTGAAGCGAGCCTCAAAGACCTTCCGCAGCTTACCGTGGAGCTTCTGTCGTCGCTTCACGCGATCGAGCAGGAAAAACAGCGGCTCATCGACATCTCGGTCGACGGCCGCGTCAACGAAAACGAACGCGCGGATTTCGACCGGATCGCCGAAAAGCTGGCCGGTCTCGAACAGACGATCCGCTGCATGCGGCTTTGGATCGAACACGCGCTCTACACCGGCAAGATGGACGAAGCGAAATAACGTGACGGAACGTCTCCCCCTGCGAAAGCGGGGGATTTTTCTCTATTCGGCGCGAAAGGGGGCACGACGCGTTTTCGTATGCATAGTTGCATTTCAAATGTGCGTATGATACACTAAACAAACGAAAAACAAAGAAAGGAGCGATGCGCGTGAAACGGATTCTGCTTTGGACGGGCGTCGGGCTCGGCACCGCGGCGATCGTCGCAGTAGCGATTTTGATCCTGTTTACCTGCGTATTCGGAAATCATACGTATTCCGCGCCGACCTGCACGGAGCCCGGCGTCTGCACGCGCTGCGGCGAGATTCACAGCGAACCGCTCGGACATACCTTTTCGGAAGCCACCTGCACCGAGCCTTCGGTCTGCCTGCGCTGCGGCGAGCGGCGCGGCGAACCGCTCGGCCACGTCTTCCTTCCGGCTGCCTGCACCGAACCGGAGATCTGCGAACGCTGCGGCGAACGCCGCGGAGAGCCGCTCGGCCACGATATGACCGAGGCCAACTTCCAGACGCCCGCAACCTGCACGCGCTGCGGTCTGGTCGAGGGCGAACCGGTGCCCGGCGCTTTAAAGGACCGCGCGTTTACGGAGATGGAGGTCGGCGTGCCCTTGCCGTATACGACGGCGTCCTATCAGGACTACGACGTCGACGTGACCGGTACGGCGGAGATCGTCGATTACGCCGTAATCGACGGCGACGAGACGTTCCCCGCGCGTGAAGGATATGAATGGCACATTGCGACGGTGCGGCTGGTGTTCTCCGGCGAGGACGCGCAGAAAAACGGCATGCAGAGCGCCATGACCTACGGCGATTACTATATTTTTGACGATCAGATGTCGCGAACGGCGGACGAGGACGGTATGCGGCGGTTCGTTTGCAACTACCGCGGCGCGCGCGTACAATGCTGGCAGAAGACCGGCCCGAACGAGGAGGCCGACTGGTTTGATCACGAACTGCGCTTCACCTGGCGCGAGGGCGTGCTGGTGCCGAAAGGCTATGACGGGGTGCTGTTGATTCTCTATCACTTCCGTCTTGCGAAGGACGCGACGCGGCTGTTTCTGCCCGCAAGCGCGGTGCTCGACGAGAACGCGCTCGTGTTCCGGATGAAATAAAATCCATATCACGATATAAGAAACCGGATCGCTCAGGCGTCCGGTTTCTTATCATACAGATTCCGTTATCATCAGATAAAATCGAATTTCTGTTTCTATTCGACGCCGGAATGCGGGTTTCTTCTTATATTCCGGGAAGATAGGTACGCCCGTTTATTCACAATTCCGGCACTCAGCTTTGCCCGGGCCGTCCGGGTCGACGGTTTTGCGGGACATGAATTGCCTTCAGCGCGAACGGACGGGCAATGCCCGTCCGTCGTACGTCCGTATGTGTTTCGGGCTTACCGTCCGGGCAGAATCGCTTCGCGGAAAAATGCCAGCCCGGCGTTGAGCGCGTTCACGACAGCCTTTGAAGTGATGGTCGCGCCGGAGATTGCGTCGACGTTTCCGTTCAGCACGAACGTATCGACGCTGCGGCCGGCAAACTGATCCCGGAATGCGGGTTCGTCCGCTTTCGAGCCTTTGCCGGGCGTTTCGTTCAGCTCGAGGAACACGATCCCGCGGGTCGTACCGTTCGCCGAGACCCCGAGCAGCAGCTCCAGCGGGGGATTGTAGGCATGGCGCGTTTTCACGCCGATCGCATATCCGACGCGCTCGCCGGATTTGTCAAAAACCGTCTCTGCGCGCGTGATATAGGTCTGATCGCCGAACGATACGTCCGGATCGAAGTCAATGGGGGAGACGCCGACCGCTTCGGGGAACAGCATCATCACGTCCGGTTTGGGTGGATCGGGCACGGGGGTCGGCCGGCTCTCCGCGGTCTTGTCCGTGCGGAGATTGCAGCCGAACGACAGGACGAGGAGCAGCGCGATCGCGCAAAGGATGATTCGTTTCACGTTCATTCTCCTTTCACTTATGCGTCTTCTCCCGCGCGCGCTTGTGCGCGCCGATCTGACCGGGACGGAGATCGCTCTTTTTCTGCTGCTTCTTTTCCCCTTTCAGGGCGAGGATCTGGTCGCGCAGCTTCGCCGCCGTCTCGAATTCGAGCTCGCGCGCGGCCTGCTGCATCTGTTCGGTCAGGATCGCGATGCGCTCTTTCTTCTGGAATTCGGTGAGGTGCTCGGGCTTTTCCTCCTCGTGCCGCGTGATGAGCAGCGTGTCGTAGATCTTCTTTTGAATCGAGCGCGGCGTGATGCCGTGTTCCTTGTTGAACTGCAGCTGCTTTGCACGTCTTCTGGCGGTCTCGTCCATCGCGCGGCGCATCGACGGCGTGATCGAATCCGCGTAGAGGATGACGCGTCCCTCGGCGTTTCTTGCCGCTCTGCCGATCGTCTGAATGAGACTCGTTTCGCTGCGCAAAAAGCCCTCCTTGTCGGCGTCCAGGATCGCGACAAGACCCACTTCCGGCAGGTCGAGGCCTTCGCGCAGAAGGTTGATGCCGACGAGCGCGTCGAACTCGCCCAAGCGAAGATCGCGGATGATCTCCATGCGGTCGAGCGTGTCGATGTCGCTGTGCATATAGCGCACGCGCACGCCCATGCGGTCGAGATATTCGGTGAGGTCCTCAGCCATACGCTTCGTGAGCGTCGTGATGAGCGTGCGAAAGCCCTTTTCCGCCTGCATGCGTACTTCGGAAAGAAGATCGTCGATCTGCCCTTTGACCGGGCGAACGGTGACCTCCGGGTCGACGAGCCCCGTCGGGCGGATGATCTGCTCGGCGACGACCGAAGCGCGGCTCATCTCAAAACTTCCGGGCGTTGCGGATACGCACACGATCTGCGGCACGCGCGCCATAAACTCCTCGAATTTCAGCGGGCGGTTGTCTCTCGCGCTCGGCAGACGGAAGCCGTACTCGACGAGCGCGTCCTTTCTCGCGCGGTCTCCCCGGAACATGCCGCCGACCTGCGGCAGCGTGACGTGGCTCTCGTCGATGAACATCAGAAAATCCTTCGGGAAATAATCGATCAGCGTGTACGGCGGCTCGCCGGGAGCTCTGCCGTCAAAGTAGCGCGAGTAGTTTTCGATGCCGCTGCAAAAACCGATCTCCTGCATCATCTCGATATCGTGCAGCACGCGCGAGCGGATGCGCTCGGCTTCCAGCGGACGGTTCGTGTCGAGGAACATCTTTTCCTGCACCTCCATATCCGCTTCGATCTCCTGAAGTGCCTTCACCATTTTTTCATGCCCGGTCGCGTAGTGCGAGGCGGGGAAGATCGCGACGTGGCTGCGGCGGGTGAGAATTTCGCCGGTCAGCACGTTGATCTCGGAGATACGCTCGATTTCGTCGCCGAAAAAGCTCACGCGCAGCGCCTTGTCGGTCCAGTTGACCGGATAAATGTCGAGCGTGTCGCCGTGCGAGCGGAAGGTTCCGCGCTGAAAATCCATATCGTTGCGCTGGTACTGGTTTTCGATCAGCCGGTGCATGACGTCGCGCCGATCGACTTCCATGCCCTCGCGCAAAGAGACGGACAGCTTCAGATACTCCTCGGGATCGCCGAGGCCGTAGATGCACGAGACCGAAGCGACGATGATCACGTCGTTCCGCTCGTTTAAGGCGCAGGTCGCGGAGTGGCGGAGCTTGTCGATCTCGTCGTTCACGTCGATCGATTTTTCGATGTAGGTATCGCTTGCGGGCAGGTACGCCTCCGGCTGATAATAGTCGTAGTAGCTGACGAAGAACTCGACCGCGGAGTCCGGAAAGAGCTCTTTGAATTCGGAGCAGAGCTGCGCGGCGAGCGTTTTATTATGCGCAAGCACGAGCGTGGGCTTCTGCACACGCTCGATCACCTTTGCCATCGTATAGGTTTTTCCGCTTCCCGTTACGCCGAGGAGCACCGACATCGGATTGCCCGCTTCGATGCTTTTCGTCAGGTCCTCGATCGCCTGCGGCTGATCGCCCTGCGGCTCGTACGGGGAAACGACCTTGAACGTTCCCATCAGTACTCGAAATCGACCGTCTTGGATTCGATGCAGTGCGCGTGGATGTAGACGCGCGCGGCGTTATGGTCCGGGTGCTGATCGTAGATCTTGAGATCCTCCTTCGTCTTGCAGTCAACGAGAAGCGCCATGTCGAAGCTTCTGGGCGAATGCATGAAGTCCTCGCCGATCTGCATATCGACGATCTCGGGGATCTTCGGAACGAGCGCGTACAGCGAATCGCGCACGATCGGGACGTTGACCTTCGGGTCTTCAAACTTGAACAGGACGATGTGTTTAATCATAACAGTTGCCTCCTTTTTATAATTCTGCAATGGACAGCGCGACGCGGATCATCTGATTGAACGCGGTCTGCCGCTGTTCGGGAGTGGTTTCCTCGTGCGTGCCTATAATATCGCTGATCGTGTCGATCGCAAGCGCCTTTTTGCCGCACCGCGCCGCGTTCAGATAGAGCGCCGCCGCTTCCATTTCCGCGGCAAGCACACCCATCTTGCGCCATTTCAGCCACGCTTCGGGATCGTCTTCATAGAACGTGTCGGAGCTCAAAAGATTGCCGACCATGTAACGCGCGCCGATCGCTTCGCACGCGTCGACCGCCTTACGAACCAGCCCGAAGTCCGCGATCGGGGCGAACGTGCCGGGCAGGTTGAACTGCGCGGCATAGTTCGAGTTCGTGCACGCGCCCATGCCGATGACGATATCAAAGAGCTTGAGATCGGGGTGGTACGCGCCCGCGCTTCCGACGCGGATGATGCTCTCCACGTCATAGAAGTGATAGAGCTCGTAGGAATAGATGCCGATACTGGGAATTCCCATGCCGCTCGCCATGACCGAAACGCGCTTGCCCTCATACGTTCCGGTATAGCCGTAGACGTTTCGGATGCTCGTGACGAGCTTTGGATCGGTCAGATAGGTTTCCGCGATGAATTTTGCGCGCAAGGGGTCGCCGGGCATCAGAACCGTCTTTGCAAAATCGCCCTTATTTGCGCCGTTGTGGGGAGTTAAAGCCATAGTGTCCTCCTTTTTTCATGTCTGTTTCTATTCAGCAAAATATCTGCCCAAAAGGATCCATGCGACCGTGTTCGGGATCATTCTCAGCGTGTCGAAAAACCAATACGAACCGCTCCATTCCGCCTGCTCGATCCGTCCCGCTCTTTCAAGAACAGCGACCCGGGATCCCATTTGCAAATACGGGATGACAAGAAGCAGGATCCCGGAAGTCAGCAGCAGCCATTTCGATTTTCCGTTCTGCAGGAACAATCCGGCGGCGATCGAACCGTTGGCTGCAAGCGTCAGGATCGGAAGCAGAACGGACCACACGGAGGAAAACGCAAAGAGATTGAACGCTCCGGAGTGGGAGAAGTTGCCGATCAGCAGCGGAATGCACAGGGCCGTGAGAACGATTGTAAGGATCCCGGCAACCGGAAACTTCCGGATCAGGATCATGACGCCGATCACGATCAGCAGTACGTTGATACCGATCTGGATCGCTTCCTGGACGTACGAATAACCCATTTTTACGGAAAAGGGGATGTTCCAAATGTGCAGGGCGATCGAGACCGCGGCGGCAGCAATGAGCAGAATGCCGGCGGCAATGCGGGAACCTCTTCTGAATTCCATCGCATATTCTCCTTTTGATTATTTGAGACCGAGAAGCACGGCGAGCTTCGCGTCCATGTCGTTCATGATCGCGTCGAGCCGCGCCTGCACCTTTTCGTCGTTTTCCGCGTGCGCGCCGATATAGAGCTTCAGCTTCGGCTCGGTACCGGAGGGGCGAACCGTGACCCACGCGCCGTCGGAGAGCGTAAAGCGAAGCACGTTCGAGCGCGGAAGACCGGTCAGCTCCGGCTTTAAGAAGTCCTCGGTTTTCACAACCGCCGTTTTTGCGATCGCGTCCAGCGGCGACTCGCGCAGTAGCTTCATGGCGCTCTGGATCGCTTCGATGCCCGCCTTGCCCTCTAACGTGTAGGACTTGACCTTTTCGCGGTAGAAGCCGTACGTCCCGTAGATTTCCATCAGCGCGTCGTAAAGCGTCATGCCGCGCTCCTTATAGATTACGCACGCCTCCGCGACGAGCATCGCCGCGCAGATCGCGTCCTTGTCGCGCGCAAAGCTTCCGGCAAGGAAGCCGAAGCTCTCCTCAAAGCCGAACAGGAACGTGTGCTTATGCGTCTGTTCGCACTCGGCGATCTGCTCCGCGATGAAGCGGAAGCCGGTGAGAACTTCCCTGAGCGTGACGCCGAACGAGGCACAGATCGCGTCCGCAAGCTGTGTAGAGACGATCGAACGCACGACAAGCCCGTTTTCGGGCAGCTTTCCGGTCGCTTTGTAGGAGGAAAGCAGCGAGTGGATGAGGATCGCGCCGATCTGATTGCCGGTCAGCACCGCCCAGGTACCGTCGGTCTTTTTCACCGCAAGCCCGAGCCGGTCAGAATCCGGGTCGGTGCCGATGATGACCGAAGCGTTGACTTTTTCGGCGTATTGAAACGCGAGCGTGAACGCGTTCGGGTCCTCGGGATTCGGCGCCTTGACCGTCGGGAAATCGCCGTCCGGCGCTTCCTGTTCCTTCACGACCGTTACGTTTGTCACGCCGATGCGCTTTAAAACCTCACGCACGGGCACGTTGCCGCTTCCGTGCAGCGGAGTATAGACGAGCTTCAGATCCTTGCCCTTTTCTTTGACAAGCGCGGGCTGCGTCAGAAGCGACATCGTCTTCTGATAATAAATTTCGTCGATCTCCCTGCCGATCAGCTCGATCGCGCCGTCGTCGATCGCCTTTTCATACGGCTTGTATGCCGTTTTGAAACCCTCGACGGCGCGGATGTGTTTGGTGATCTCGTTCGCAAGCTCCGGCGTCGCCTGTCCCGCGGAGGGACCGTAGACCTTATAGCCGTTGTATTTGGGCGGGTTGTGGCTTGCCGTGATCACGATGCCCGCGTCGCACTTCAGCTCAAGGATCGTGAACGAAAGCTGCGGAACGGAGTGCAGCGTGGAGTAGAGATAGACCTTGATGCCGTGCCCCGCGAGCACGCATGCGCTTTCCTTTGCGAACAGGTCGGAGCAGTGCCGCGAATCGTACGCGATGCACACGCGCGGCTGCCGCTCGAGGCTTTCCGTAAGATAGCGCGAAAGCCCTTCCGTCGCCTTTCGGACGTTGTAAACGTTCATGCGGTTGTCGCCGGCGCCTAAGATCCCGCGCAGTCCCGCCGTGCCGAATTCCAGCTCGGTGTAGAAGCGCTCCTCGATTTCCTGCGGATCGTTCGCAATCGCGTTCAGCTCCGCCTTGGTCTGTTCGTCGATATCGGGACTGTTCATCCAGATCGTATAGCGTTCAAATGCGTTCATCGGGTTACCTCCGTAAAATCGTTCAGGTTCAGTTCACGGGTGCTTTCAAAGGTGTGACCGAGGACCGTCAGCCGCTTATGGAGAAGACATTGGCGGCGCTTTCGGTATCGCTTGTTCATCTCGCGGTCGCCGTACTTGTCATCGCCCAGAACCGGATGCCCGATCGCGGACATCTGCACGCGGATCTGATGCGTGCGGCCCGTAAAGAGGCGGATTTCAACGAGCGACAGATCGCGCTTCGTTTCAAGTACGCGCACCGCAAGCTCCATTCTGAGCGCGTCAGGATCGTCCTCTCTGCAAAGCCGCATGAAGGCGGCGTCGGCATCCTTTTTCGCAAAGTGCGTATAGGTTCCGTCCTTCGGTCTGCCCGGGACGATCGCGTGATAGATCTTCTGCGTCTCGTGCCGGTAGAACGCGTCCAAAAGCCGGTCGCGCGCGTCCTCGGTACGGGCAAAGACGACCAGCCCCTCGGTGTTCGCGTCGAGCCGGTGCACGGGATAAAGCGGATCGAAGAGCGCGGAAAGCTCGCCGAGGAGCTCGCCTTCAACCTCAACGCCCGCGTTCTTGTCCGCGACGAGCAGGTCGCCGTCCAGATAGACCCCGCTGCAAACCTCGTGCGCGGGTAAAAGCGCGATCACGGCCGGGTATTCGCGCCAGGACGGAAGCGAGTAAAACGTCATCGGCTCGTTCTGCGTCGGATGCTGCACGGTCAGCACGTACGAATGAAGCCGGATCTGCGTGCCGGGCTTTGCGTTCGGATGATAGCGCATGTCCCCGACGATCGGAAGATCGCGGGAAGAAAGCTGTACGCGGATCTGATGCGGGCGGCCGGTGAGAAGCTCGATATCGAGAAGCGACGTGCCGTTTTCGCGCGCAAGCGTGCGATAGCGAAGGATCGCCTTTTTCGCGCCGTCCGTGCCCTCTTTTACGACGTGGGTCGTGTTGGTGCTTTCGTCCTTCAAAAGCCAGTCGACGCATTCGCCTTCCGCGGGCGCGTTTCCGTCGACGATCGCGACGTAGCGCTTTTTTGCGCGGCGGTCTTTAAACTGCGCGGTCAGCCTTGCCGCGGCCTTGCTCGTTCGCGCGAAGACCATCACGCCGCCGACCGGCCGGTCGAGCCGGTGCACGAGCCCGAGATACGCTTCGCCGGGCTTCTGATACTTCTCCTTGATATACGCCTTGCACAGCGAAAGCAGGTCCGCGTCGCCCGACGCGTCGGCCTGCACGGGCAGGTTTTCCGGTTTTTCGACGACCAGCAGATGATTGTCTTCGTAAAGAATATGCGGCGCGCTCATGCGTTTGTCCACCGTCCGCTCGCGCCGCACGGCAGCACGAGACTTCCGCGCGCGATCGGCAGCCCGATCTCGTCGGCTTCGGCTGTTCCGCCTTTTATTGCAAGCTTCAATACGTTAGAAAGTACGGTCGGCGCAAGGCCGGTCGTGTAGGAATTGATGAGAAAGAAACAGGGATCGGGGGAGAGAAGTTCGGCGCACAGCTCGACGAGCGGATAGAGATCGCTTTCGATCTTCCACATCTCGCCGGTGGGACCCCGTCCGTAGCTCGGCGGATCCATTAAGATGCCGTCGTAGCGGTTGCCGCGGCGGATCTCGCGCTTCACAAACTTCACGCAGTCATCGACGATGTAGCGGATCGGGGCGTCGGAAAGACCCGAAGCCGCCGCGTTGTCCTTTGCCCAGGCGACCATGCCCTTCGCCGCGTCCACGTGCACGACCTCCGCGCCCGCTTTTGCGCAGGCGCAGGTTGCGCCGCCGGTGTAGGCGAACAGGTTCAATACCTTCGCCGGCCGTCCGACGCGCTTCTGAAACGCCGTGATCTCGCTTCGCATCCAGTCCCAGTTGACGGCCTGCTCGGGGAACAGCCCGGTGTGCTTGAACCCGGTCGGACGCACGATGAAGCGAAGATCGCGATAAGAGATCGTCCATTGCTCGGGCAGCTCCCGCTTATATTCCCAGTGGCCGCCGCCGGACGCGCTTCGGTGATAGATCGCGTCGGCGCGCTCCGCGGCGCGTTCGCTCATGGTCCAGACCGCCTGCGGGTCGGGCCGAAGCAGCTTCACGTCGCCCCAGCGCTCGAATTTAAAACCGTTGCCCGCGTCAAGGATCGCGTAGTCTTTCCATCCGGAAGCAAGATACATAGCGTCCTCCGTTACTCTTCCTCGATGCGCAGGATGTCCGCACCGATTGCCTTAAATTTGCTGTCGAGATATTCATACCCGCGGTCGATATAGCCGATGTTGTGCACGCGGGTTTCGCCGCCTGCCATCAGCCCCGCGATGATCAGCGCCGCGCCTGCCCGTAAATCACTTGCATAGATATCGGTTCCGCGAAGGGTCTCCGCGCCCTTGACGCGCGCGACGCGCTTTGCGATCGAAATGCTCGCGCCGAGCTTTCGAAGCTCCTTGACGTGGTTGAAGCGGTTTTCAAAGATGTTTTCGGTGATCACGCTCGTGCCGGACGCGGTCGTGAGATACGCCATCATCGGCTGCTGCAGGTCGGTCGGAAAGCCGGGGTAGACCATCGTGCGGAAGCTGACCGCGCGCGGGCGGTCGTTCATCGAGACGCGGATGAAGAAGTCGCGGCCGTCGTCGCCCTCGATCACGCGCGCGCCGCTCTCCATGAGCTTCGCCGAGATCGCTTCCATATGCGTCGGGATCACGTTTTTGATGACCACGTCGCCGCGCGTCGCCGCCGCCGCGATCATGTACGTGCCGGTCTCGATCTGATCCGGGATGATCGAATACGAGCAGCCGTGGAGCTTTTTGCGGCCCTGAATACGGATTACGTCGGTGCCGGCGCCGCGAACGGACGCGCCCATCATGTTCAAAAAGTTCGCAACGTCGACCACGTGCGGCTCCTTCGCAACGTTTTGGAGCACCGTCGTGCCCTCGGCTTTTGCCGCCGCGAGCATGACGTTGATCGTCGCGCCGACCGAAACCACGTCGAAGAAGATTTCCGCGCCCTTCAGCTTCGTCGCCTGCGCGCGAAGAACGTTCCGGCTCTCGTCCATGTAGATCTTCGCTCCGAGCGCACGCATGCCCTTGACGTGCTGGTCAATGGGTCTCGGGCCGATCACGCAGCCGCCGGGCAGCGCCAGCTCGATTTCGCCGCACGCGCCGAGCATCGCGCCCAAGAGATAGTAGGACGCGCGCATGGAGCTGACGCGCTCGTTCGTCGCGTCGTGCGTGTTGATCGTGGACGGGTCGATGCGCATGCAGCCGCCCTCCGTCATGTCGACCTTTGCGCCGAGGCCTTCGAGAATCTCCTTGAGACTGCCGACGTCCGCGATATTCGGCAGGTTTTCGAGAACGCACGGCTCCCCCGCGAGGATTGCCGCCGGAATAATCGCGACCGCCGCGTTTTTCGCGCCGCTGATCGTCACCGTGCCCTCAAGCCGTTTGCCGCCGTGAATGCTGTAAATTGAATTCATAAAACCCGTTCCTTGCTCTTTGCAACCGCAAAGAAGACTGTCCTTTCAGTGTACCCGATTTTGCCCGTTCCGTCAACCGTTTGCGCCCCATTCCACGCCGAACGATTTCGCCCAGGCCCGGAACGTGCCGTCGTTCTGCCAGTCGTAGAAAAACTCGTCGCAAACCTCGAGCAGCACGGAATCCTTTTTCGCGATGGCGTAATAGGGAATCGCGCCGAGATCGAACGACAGGATCTGCGTGCGCGCCTCGCGCCACGACGCCGCAACCGTCCGCGGCAGACAAACCGCGTCCACCGTGCCCGCCCTGAGCTGTACGCGCATGGAATAGTAGTCGGCAGCCGGATGCACGACCAGCTCCGGCTCGACGGATTCGAGATATTGGTAGAGCAGTGTTTCCGATGGCGTGTCCTCAAGCACGGCGACGGTTTTTCCCGCGAGCGAGTCATAAGGCACGTAGGCAAGGATCACGCAGCGGTCGGTGAAAAACGGGACCGCGTTCTTTGCGAACGCTTCCTGCGGGAACGACTGCATACTCATCAGAACGAGGTCGACGTCGCCGTCAGAAAGACGCAGCGGGCCGGTATAGCGGTCGACAGGCACGAACGATACGCCCTCCGTCTGCCCGAAGATCAGCGTGGCGAGCTGTTCCGCGATTGCGCGCTCGTAGCCGCTGCCGTTCTGATACATGCCGGTCACGCCGTCGTCCACGCCCACGCGCAAAACGCCGCTGCTCCGGATCACATCCAGTTCGGGGCTCGACAGTACGGTCGTCATGGGACGGTTGATCGCCACCAGCACGGCAATCAGCAGCACGATCACGGCAGCCGACAGCACCGGCTTGATCGGAAGCCGTTCCTGCCACTCCGTGCGCCGCACGCGCTTCTTTTTCGGTTGAAGATCTTCGTTGAATTTTGTTTCCACGTCGTCGCGGGCTCGGCTTCGTTCACGGCAGCTATATCTGCTTTGCATCAAAGCTGCCGCTCGCCTGCCTCGCCGCTCCTCCTTTCCGCAAAAAGTCATGCTCGGTTTTTCTGCTCGGTTGTAAACGCCCTCGCGACGAAAAAATGTCGCTACCAACTTTTTGCGGCTTTGCGCCTTCGGCGCTTTTGCGGGAAGCCTTCCCCTGAAGGGGAAGCTGTCGCCTTTGGCGACTGATGAGGTGTCACTCCATCATACGCCAACTTTATTATATCAAACATTTCGAAAATAGGAAAGAGAAAGCTATACAAACCCGCGAAAAAATCGTATAATGTGGATATCATCAAAGTACGAGGGGAATCTTATGCGCTTATTTATCGCCGTTCCGCTGCCCAGAGACGTGCAGCGCGCCGTTTTCACCGTTGAGGAGGGGCTGCGCGTGTCGAGCACGGCGGGGCGGTTCGTGCCGGCGGGCAATCATCATATCACGCTGCGGTTTTTGGGCGAGAGCAACGCGCTTGCGGACATCGCCGCCGCCATGCATGAGGCCGTGAAGGACGCGCGTCCGTTCGTGCTGCGGTTGGGTCAGCTCGGTTCGTTCACGCACGGCGGCGCACGGACGAGCTATCTTTCTGTGGGCGGCGATCTCGACGAGCTCAATCGAATCCATGAAACGCTTGAAGCCGCGCTGTTCGAAAACGGCTTTGCGGGCGGCAAGGTGCGGTTTTCGCCGCACATCACGCTGGCGCGCGCCGTCGAGCACGGGGATCTCGGCCGCATCAACGTACCGAACGCGGGCTTTACCGTGCGCTCGATCGTGCTGTATGAAAGCACCAACGAACGCGGCCGCATGGTCTATACGCCGATCCACACGGAAACCTTTTAATTCGGGCTGTTAAAAAGGGAGGGTTTATGCCGTCTTTCACCATCTTCCGCGGCGGCGCGCACACCGGAAAAAGCACCGCGCTGTATGACAGAATCCGCGAGCACAAGGCTGCGGGCGAGCACGCGATCCTGCTCGTGCCGGAGCAGGCGACCTATGCCGCGGAGCAAAAGCTTTGCGAAAAGCTCGGCGGGCTTTTAGGTGTTGAGGTATACAGCTTCGAGCGCTTTTCGGAGAGGCTTCTCACGCGCTTCGGGCGCGTACGGCCGTTTCTTTCGGTGGAGGGGCGGTACATGGTTCTGCGCCGCGCGGCGTATAAACAGCGCGGCAAGCTCACCGTTTTTTCGCGCGTTTCGCAGACGAGCGGGTTTGCCGAGACGATGGACGAGTGGATCGGGCGGTTCAAGCAGAGCTGCATCACGCCGGACGATCTCGAACGCGCGCTCGGCGCGCTCGAAAAGGACTCGCTGCTGTATAAAAAGCTTTCCGACATCCTTCTGATTTACCGCGAAAGCGAATCGTTTCTGGAATCGCGGTATCTGACCGCGCAGGATCTGCTTTCGGAGGCGCTTGCGATTTTGCCGCGGGCGGGACTTTCCGATACGCACGTGTACGTCGACGATCTCGACCGCACGCGCGAGCAGGTCATGCGGCTGTTAAAGGGGATCATCGCTCACGCGAAGAGCGTCACGATGACGCTGCGCGCCGAAGCCGGCCCGGAGCTTGCCGCCCTGTTCGCGCCGGAGGAACAGCGCGCGGCGGCTTTGCTGCAGTTCTGCGCCGAGCGGAGCATTCCGTTTTCCGAGCGCACGTTCGACCGGCAGAGCGTTTCGGTCGATCCCGCGCTGAACCATCTCTGCCGCGGACTCTTTGCGCCGGAGCCGAAGCCGTTTGAAACCGAAACCGCAGCGGTCACGGTGACCGGCTGTGCGACGCAGGCGCTTGAGGCGGACGTGACGGCGGACCGCATTTTAAAGCTCGTGCGAGAGGACGATTCGATCCGCTATTCCGATATCGCAATCGTTGTTTCCTCGCTCGAAACGTACGCGCCGCTTTTAAAACGCGCGTTCCGGCTGCGCGATATTCCGCTGTTCTTCGACGCGTCGCACCCGATCCTCGGGCACGCGGCGGCCGATTTCGTGCTGTCCTCGGTGCGCGCCGCCGTCGATTCGCTGAACGTCAACGACCTTTTACACGTTTTGAAAAGCGGCTATGCGGGCGTCGGCACGGATGAAACCGAAATCTTTGAAAACTACCTTCTGCGCTACGGGCTGTTCGGCTCGTCCCTAAAGGACCCGCTGACCGTCGGCGAGATTCCGGATGCCGCCGAGCGCGTGCGCGCCGCGATCGTGCCGAAGCTTCTGGGGCTCAGGGATGCGCTGCAAAGGAAGACCGCGGGCGAAAAGGTGCGCGGCGTTTACGCGTACCTCAAGGAAACGCAGCTGCGGGCGCAGCTCGAATCGCAGGCGGACGCGCTACAGAAGGAAGGCGAGGCGCAGGACGCGCAGACCTACGCGCAGATGTGGAACACGCTGATGACGATGTTTTCGCAGATCGACGCGATCATGGGCGACGTTTCTATGGGGCAGAAGGAATTCTGCGCGCTTTTAGAGGAGGGACTTTCGGGCTATCAGATCGGAACCGTCCCGGGGAAAAAGGATCAGGTCGTGCTCGGCGATCTCGTGCGCACACGCTTAAACCGCAGCAAGGTGCTGTTCCTTCTGGGCTGCACGGAGGGGCTGTTCCCGCCGTCGCGCAGCGACGACGCGCTTTTAAACGACGCGGAGCTCAAATGCATGGAGCAGACCGGGCTTACAGTCTGGGGCAATACGGCGCTGCTGTCCGCCGCCGACCGCCTGCAGCTCTATACGCTCCTCTCGAAAGCCACCCGCCGCATCTGCTTCTCCTATCCGTGCGCGGGCGCGTCGGGCGATCTCGTCGCGTCGCCGCTCATGCGAACGGTGGAAGCGCTGTTCCCGAAAAACGCGAAGCGGATGATTCTGCCAGATTCCGACGCGCTTCCCGCAAACGCGGCGGTCGGGTTTATCACGCTGTCGGAGCTCTTGCGCGCGTACCGCACCGAAGGGTACGTCGGAAAACGGCTCCCGCCGCTTCTGGACTATTACCGGTCCGATCCCGCCTACCGGGAAGCGACGGACGCGCTTTTGGACGCGCGCGCGGGCACGCGGGCGGAAACGCAGCTTTCAAAAGCGCTTGCAAAAGAATTATACGGCGAAGCGCCGACGGTCAGCGCGAGCAGGCTTGAGCAGTTTGCGCGCTGCCCGTTTGCGCAGTATTTGAAATACGGTCTTCGCGCCGAGGAGCGCAAGGAGGCGGCAGAGCGCGCGGACAACGTCGGCACGTTCCTGCACGACGCGCTCGACCTGTTCGTGAAGACGGCAAAGGCTGACGGCAGAGACCTCCGAACGATGACGAACGCGGATGCGGATGCGATCTTAAACCGCATCCTGCCGCCTCTGATCGCGCAGCACAACGACGGCATTTTTGAGCGGAACGAGCGCCAGCGCGAAGCGCTGATCGTACGCATCCGCATGATCCGCTGGTGCGCGTATTCGGTGCTGCGCCAGATCCGAGAGGGCAAATTCACGATTGCGGCGACCGAGGCAAGCTTCGGCATGGGCGAGGGATTGCTGCCCGTTTCGCTCGTGCTTTCCGACGGTACGCGCATCGGCGTGTACGGCAAGATCGACCGCATCGACCGCACCGAAGACGGAACGATGTTCCGCATCGTGGACTACAAGACCGGCCGCGCGCACAAGTTTGATCCGACCAAGTTCAGAAGCGGCGAAACGATCCAGCTCCCGCTGTACCTTGAAGCGGCGAAGCAGCTCGGCGGAGAAGCGGTGGGCATGTATTACATGCCGCTGACGGCGGACGCGCCGGAGAGCGCGGACGAAACGCCGATGAACCCGCTGTCGGGCGTGACGGCGGACGACGAGGCGGCGATCGCGGCAAGCGATATGCTGCTCGAAAAGAAATCGGCGCTGATCGGTAAGCTAACGGTCAAAAAGGACGGCGGGTACGCGGGCGATCTTGCGACCCGCGCACAGCTCGAAGCGCTGAAAGAGCAGGCGATACGGACTGCGGCGAATGCCGCGGAGCGCATCCTGAACGGAGAAGCGGACGTCTATCCGACCGCGACCGCGTGCACGTGGTGTCCGTACGGCGCGGTGTGCCGGTTCGACCGGCAGCTCGGCTGCAAATACCGCGCCGTGCAGAAGACGGAGCTGAGCGATCTCCTGCAGGAAGGAGGCGGCGACAAATGAGCTTTACCCCCGAACAGCAGCAGGCAATCGAGCTCGGCGGCAACCTGATCGTGTCGGCGGCGGCTGGCGCGGGCAAAACGACCGTGCTTACCGAGCGCGTATTCCGGCTCGTGACGGAGGGCATGCCGATCGAACGCATGCTGATCCTTACCTTTACGCGCGCGGCGGCTGGTGAGATGAAAGCCCGCATCAGCAAGCGCCTTTCGGAAGCCGCGGCAAAGGAGACGGGCGGCAAGGCGGCGCGCTACCGCGAACAGGCGGCGGCGGTCGCCAACGCGAGTATTTCCACGATCGACGCGTTCTGCGCAAAGATCGTGTTCCGACACTTCTTCCGCGTAGGGCTTACGCCGTCGAGCCGGACGCTTGACGAGACCGAAACGGCCGTACTGCGGGCCGAAACGCGCGATCACGTGCTCGATACGCTCGCGCGCGAGGATAAGGAGGCATACCGGACGCTGATCGTGGCGTTCGGCAGCGAGCCGGCGCTCCTCGAAGCGATGGAGAGCGCGGAACGGTTTTTGTCCGCGCAGCCGGATCCGGACGGATGGCTCAGTGAAAACGAGGCGGCGGTTTCCGATCCGGAGGCGATGAACCGGCAGCTCGTGTATGCGCTCGCGTACGATAAAACGCAGCTTGCGCGGCATATCGACGAGCTTGCGGCGGAGGCGGACCGGCTCCCGCCGGCATGCGAAAAGGTGCTCTCAGTCGTGCACGAGCTTTTGAGCCACGCGCGCGGCGCGCTGCTGCACGAAGAGCGCGAAGCGTACGCGGAGGCGCTTCGGTCGATCGGGGAATCGCGCGATTCGGCACGGTTCCCGAAGGATTTTCCCGACAGCGAAAAGGCGGGCGTGCAGGACGCGAAGGCGGCGCTGAAGAAGCTCGCCCGCGAGCAGGCGGCGCGAAACGCCGTGCCGTTTGACACGCTCTTTCAAACCGAGCAGAAGGCCGCGCCGATCCTCTTTGCGTTCTATGCGCTGATGCGTCGGTACCTTGCGGCGTTCGCCGAGGCGAAGCGCGCCAGAAACGCGCTCGATTTTACCGATCTCGAGCACATGACGATCGAGATTTTAAAGGATGACGAGATCGCAAGGGAGTATCGGGAACGGTATCTTGCGATCATCGTCGACGAGTATCAGGACAGTAACCGCGTGCAGGAAACGATCCTGAACCGCATCGCGCGGCCCGATTCGCTGTTTTTCGTCGGCGACGTGAAGCAGTCGATCTATCGCTTCCGCATGGCGGAGCCCGCGCTGTTCCTTGAAAAATGCCGCGATTTTCACGGCAGCGCCGGTACGCGCGTCGATCTCGGGCACAACTTCCGCTCCGGCAAAGCGGTCATCGACACGGTAAACGCGACGTTCGAAACGATCATGCAAAAGCCGGTCGCCGGCATCGAATACGACGCGCGCGCAAGGCTCAGGCAGGGACCGCGGGACGGCGCGCCGCTTCCGGAGGGAAAGGCGGAGCTGCATCTTTTTGCGCGCGAGAACGATCCGGAGGAAGAGGAATCCCTGGAGGACGCGGAGGCCGAAGCAAGGTTTGCGGCAAAGACGATCCTCGAACGCATGGAGCAGCCGGTTTACGACGACAGAAACGGTCTTCGCGCCTGCCGGTACGACGATTTTGCGGTGCTTCTGCGCGATAAAAAGCATGCGCGCGTGTGGGCGCAGACGCTGTCCGCGGCGGGCATTCCGTGCTATGCGCAGGCGTCGGGCGGGTATTTCGATACGATCGAGGTCAAGCTGCTGATGAGCCTGCTCGCCGTGCTCGACAACCGCAGACAGGACATTCCGCTCCTTGCCGTGCTGCGCTCGCCGCTGTTCGGCTTTACCGACGGGGAGCTTTCCCGCATCCGCATCACGGATAAAAAAGGCGCGTTTTTAGACTGCCTGCTTGCCCGAAGAGAAACCGATCCGAAGGTGAAAGCGTTCTTCGATGCGATCGAGCGCTACGCGGCGCTGTCGCGGCGGATCCCGCTCAGCGACCTGATCGGGCTGATCCTGGACGAAACGCATTATCGCGAAATGATCGGCGTGCTTACGGGCGGCGATCAAAGGCTATCGAACCTCGACGCGCTGATCCGCGCGGCGGCCGATTGCGACGCCGCGGGCATTTCCGGCGTGCACGGGTTTTTGCGGTTCATGGAAAACGTCAAAGCGACCGACAAGCTCGGCGCGGCGGCGACCGTGACGGCGAACGTCGTGCGCATCATGAGCGTGCACGCGTCGAAGGGACTTGAATTCCCGTTCGTGTTCTACGGCGGGCTCGGCGGCCAGTATAACCGCCGGGACGAGATGAAAGCGCTGATTGCGGACGCGGCGCTCGGCACGGGGCTGCGCTATTTCGACGAGTTCGGCGTGAAGCACGAAACGATCGCGCACAGCAACGTCGTCCACACCGTTTCCGACGCGTCGTGGGCGGAGGAGCTGCGCGTGTTGTACGTGGGCATGACCCGCGCAAAGCAGGAGTTGTATCTTTTAGGCTCGCTGTCCAATCCGGAAAAGCGCATTGCGGAGCTGAAGACGCCCACGCTGCTGTCGATCCGCAAATGCAATTCCTCGCTGAAGCTTCTCATGCTGGCGCAAAACGGGCGCATGCCCTTTATCCGCCATCAGAAGAACGAGTTTACCGACGCCGCCGCGCGTGTAAAGACGGCGGCGATCCCCGCGCCGACCGCAGAGGAGCGGGAAGAGCTGAAAAAACAGTTCGGCTGGACGTATCCGCATGAGACGGCGGATACGCTGCCGGACAAGACCTCGGTTACGGGGCTTTACAGCGACGATGCGCCGGCTTTTTCCGAGCCCGCGTTCGAGACAGGATACGACGTCCTTTCCGAGGGCAGCGCGGTGCACAGGGCGCTGGAACGCATGCCGCTCGATGAGGCAAAGCGTGCAGCGTATCTTTCGGAGCTGCCCGGCGTGAGCGCGTTTCACGCGGAAGCGATCCGGCATTTTGCCGCTTCGCCGCTGTTTTTGCGCATGACAAAGGCGGAACGCGTCGAGCGCGAGTGGAACTTCCTCTGCCCGACGCCCGCAAGCGAGCTGCTTCCGGAAACCGATTCCGACGAGCCGATCCTTTTACAGGGCGTGATCGACGCATGCTT
This sequence comes from Clostridia bacterium, assembly GCA_017388175.1. Lineage (GTDB taxonomy): Bacteria > Bacillota > Clostridia > Christensenellales > CAG-138 > UBA3792. The sequence goes on from JAFOTD010000032.1 coordinate 54,185, forward strand.
TTTGGAGGACGGGGCGTGGGTGCTGCTCGATTATAAGACCGACCGGGTCGAGGGCGATCCGAACGAGTACGCAAAGAAGCATACGCGGCAGGTCGCGCTGTACGCAAACGCGCTTTCGAAGCTTTCCGGGCTTCCGGTAAAGGAGCGCTATATCGTGCTGCTCGGCGCAAAGACGGAGGTGGAGGTATGAAAAGAACCTATCCGGAAGCGTTTTTAAAACGCATGGAAACGCAGCTTGGGCGCGATTATCCCGCGTTTACTGCCGCGCTGAACGAGCCGCCGAAAAAGGCGCTTCATATCAACGCGGTCAAGACCGACCGGGCGGAGCTTTCCCGGCTTCTGGATCTTCCGCTGCCCGTCCTTACAGAAAACCCGGACGGCGCGCCCGTGCCTTTCGATTTCAATCCGAACGCGACGCCGCTTCACGCCGCGGGGCTTTTTTATATGCAGGAAGCGACCGCGCAGGCGCCGGTTGCCGCGCTCGATCTTCCGGAAGCGCCGGTCGTGCTCGACCTTTGCGCCGCGCCGGGCGGCAAGAGCGCGCAGCTTGCGGGCAAAGCGCAGGGCGGCGTGCTGTTCAGCAACGAGATCGTGCCCTCGCGCGCGGACGTGCTCGCGGGCAATTTAGAGCGCATGGGCGTGACCAACGCGATCATTACAAACGCCGAGCCGCGTCCGCTCTGCGAAAAGCTAAAGGACCGCTGCGACGCGGTCGTCGTCGACGCGCCGTGCGCGGGCGAGGCGATGTTCCGTAAGGACGAACAGGCGGTGCGGGATTGGTCTTTGGAGCACGTTGAGACCTGCGCTGTGCGGCAGCGCGCGATCCTTTCCGACGCGGCGAACGCCGTGAAGCCCGGCGGATCGCTCCTGTACGCGACGTGCTCGTTTTCCCCGCAGGAGAACGAGGAGACCGTGCAATGGTTTCTCGCGCAGCGCGCGGATTTTTCGCTCGTGAAGATGCAGAGGCTATACCCGCATACGAGCGCGGGGGAGGGGCAGTTTTACGCGCTTTTCGCGCGCGAAGGCGTTCGCGTTCCGTCGGTTTTCTCGGTCGGAAAGAGCGACCGCTGTCCGGCGTTCGAATCGTTTTCGGAGCAGGTGCGATTGCCGAAAGGACAGCTTCGGGTGCTCAAAGACGGACGCGCCGTTCTGCTGCCGCCGATGCCGTTCCCGTTTGACGGTGTAAAAATCGTGCGGGCGGGGCTGCTGCTCGGCGAGGTGAAGGGAAGCCGGTTCGAGCCGGCGCACGCGCTTGCCGTTGCCGGGAGGACTACGCCGTTTGTTCGCACCGCCGCACTCTCATTTGACGAGGCGATGCGCTATCTCAGGGGCGAGGCGATCCCGCGCGACGCGGAAAAGGGCTACGGCGCGGTTACGTATGAAGGACATGCGATAGGACTTTATAAGGCTTCCGAAGGCATGCTGAAAAACCACTATCCGAAGGGGCTGCGTCTGCTGAAATAAAGGCGCGGACGGGCAATGCCTGTCCCTACAGGCGAACGATTGAGGAGGGCAGTATGGATCAGACCGGGTTCAAACGCTTCGACATGAATAAACCGCCGTACCGCACAGCGTGGTACCTGCGTCCGCTGACGTGGCTTTTGAGCGCGCCGGACGTGAAAAAACACGGCGCGATCATCAAAAAGACCGGCACGGAGGGGCTGAAGCCGCCGTATCTTCTGCTGTGCAATCACAACGCGTTTTTAGACTTCAAGGTTGCGACGAAGGCGATCTATCCCGACCGCGCAAACTACGTCGTGGCGATCGACGGGTTCATCGGGCGCGAGTGGCTGCTGCGGAAGGTCGGCTGCATCTGCAAGCACAAGTTTACGAACGACGTCACGCTGATCCGTCAATTAAAGCGCGTCGTCCTTCACGGCGACGTCAACGTGATCTATCCGGAGGCCCGCTATTCACTGTGCGGCACGACCGCGGTGCTGCCCGCGTCGCTCGGAAAGCTCTGTAAGCTCCTCGGCGTACCGGTCGTGACGCTGATCTGTCACGGGCATCATATCAATTCGCCGTTCTGGAATCTGCATGATCGAGGCGTAAAGCCGATCGAGGCGGAGATGACCGTGCAGTACACAGCAGAACAGCTGAAGACCGCAACGCCGGACGAGATCAATGAGAAGCTCGTGAAAGCGTTTCAATACGACGATTACGCGTGGCAGAAGGAGCGGGGCGTTCGCGTGACGTACGAAAAGCGGGCGGAAGGCCTTCATAAAGTGCTGTATCAATGCCCCGCGTGCAGAACGGAGTACAGGATGGCGAGCGAGGGGACGCATCTTTTCTGCAAAGCCTGTAAAAAGCGCTGGTTTTATAACGAGGACGGAACTTTAAAAGCCGAGACGGGCGAAACGGAGTTTTCGCATATCCCGGACTGGTACGAATGGGAACGGGAAAACGTGCGAAAAGAGGTCGAAGCGGGCACGTACTCGAGCGGCGATCTGCCCGTAACGGTTCGTTCGCTGCCGAACGCGAAACGGTTTATCCTGCTCGGCGAGGGCACGATGCGCCACGATATGCAGGGCTTTCACGTGTCCGGCACCGATCCGGACGGCGACCCGTTCGCCATGGAAAAAAGCGTGCCGTCGCTGTATTCCTGCCACATCGAGTACGAATATCTCGGCAAATTCGGCGACTGCGTCGACCTTAACACGCTCGAGGATACCTGGTATATCTATCCGCACGACTGCGACTTTTCCGTCACCAAAATGGCGCTCGCGACCGAGGAGCTGTATTTCTTCGACCGCCGCAAGAACGGTCTTCCGGTCAAGCCGGGGCTGGCGTAATGAGGCGCGCGAAATGCGGTTGAACTCTGCGCCGTTTCGGATGATCCAAAGCGGTGAAGAAACTCCGGGATCGCGGTGATGAGATGTGTTATCGCCGACCGAAAACAAAAGCCCGCTGCTTGAGCAGGCTGTTGGAAAGGGAGGCGGAATTCGGGTTTTCACGACGGAGCAATACGAAGGCATGCGGCCGAGTGAAAACGCGGATCGTCTTCGGCGAAATAATGAAAAGAAAAGGCAGATTCAGCCTTTTCTTCCGATACACGCTGACCGCGCTCTCCGGCGCGGTCAGCGCATCCTGTACCGCTTCCTCCGCGGTCGGCTCGTCAGGGATGCTTTTCGCCGGACGCGAGCAGGCGCACAGCACAAGCAGCGCCGCATGCAGAATACTGCGGAAACCCGTTTCATGTTCATTTCTCCACGTTCTTTCGTTTGGGAATATTATTCAAAATAGTCCGAAACCGGTTCAAATGTCAGGATCTCACAAACGGTCATTCCCTGCTCCTTTTCTGTATCCTATGCCCGAACACGGTTAGTTTGTGCCGCGAACCGCACAGATAATACGCGCAAAAAAGAACGACCTTCGAAAGGAAGATCGTTCTTCGGGTTTTCTCGTTTGCGCAGATCAGTTCATATTCCAATGCGGATCGGCAAGACCCCAGTATTCCATGGTTTCTCCCGTCTCCTCGTCCGTCAGCACGATCGCGCCGTTTTCTATCGTGACGGCGTAAGCCGCAGTACTCCTCCCTGTGGTTTTGATACTGTCCGCATCATAGTAATACAGATTTAAACCGTCCGTCATGCGTTGGAAGCGAAAATACCCGTATGCCGTTTGGAACGTGTTGCGATAGACCGCCGTGCCGTTGCGGTAGACGGACAGCGTGAACGTAAAGAGCCCCGAAGTCGGTCCGTATGTCAACATGCAGGTCTCAAGCCGTCCGTCACCGTCGACGTCGCAGACCGTGCTGACTTCCAGATTGAGAATGCCGCCGATATCAACCTTGCTGTCGAGCGGCGCCGAATACAGCGGATCGTCGCATTCGAACGGGATTCCCGTGAGCAGCCATCTCAGGCGTCCCGTATATGCTTCGTCGATCTCATACCAATAGCTTGAGATCGGGTTATGGAACGGAACAACCTCGACCTGCTCCGGCTCGATATTGCAGTCCCGCGCTTCATAGTAGGTCGAAAGGATCATGCGCATCTCTTCGATCGTCGTTCCTCTGCTCTCGATGCCGATCTCGGCTTCCTTACGCAAATCCGAACCGGGAACCAACGCGCAGGAGTATGAACCCTCCGCCATCTGCCACACGATGACCTTCAAACGCGGCGTAGCGTAGAGGTCAAAGTATTCGGGATATTGCTTCCGCAGCTCGATGGTCTTCTGCCGGTACGGATCGACGATCTCCATTTCCGGGACGCGTTCGTAATACTCTCTGCGATCATAAAATATCCAGCAAATCGTATCGGTTTCGGCTTCGTAACGCAGCGTCCAACCGGACCACTGCAAGGTGTTCCCCGAAATCGTATAGGGGGCGCTTTGATTTCCCTGCACCCCGCCGTCGGGCGCATATAAGAAATAATACATGCGGCCGTCTGCCGTAAACTCCAGATACCACGGCTGCGGCTTGGCATCTTCTTCCCACGTTTGCTCCTTTTCCCACTTTAGATAATCGTAATCGAAACCGTCTAACGGAGAAGGATCGACGGCATGCTCACTCCGCGTTTGCTTCCAGACGCCAAGCAGTGTCTGCTCGTTAAACACGCGGGAGAAGATCAGCGCGCCGTCGCCGTCCGCGCCCGCAAAGCGCAGCGTGTTCGTTTCCGGGTCATATACGCCGCTTGCGGGCAGCACCGGGATTTCTCCGCTCTCCGCCGTGAGTTCGACCGCGTTGTCGGCAAAGGCGTACCGATAGACATACTGTCCCTCCGCACCGCCCGTCTGCGTCGAGACCGTGACGCTTTCGTCGGAAAATTGAAGCTGCATCTGAATCCCGATCGTTTCGGGATCGACCGTTTCGCCGTTTTGCTCCACTTCCGTGAGTGTCCATCTTCCGCGCAGGGGATTGTATGCGGCGGGATCGACCGCGCCGTGTTTGTTTCGTCCGATGCCCGGAGCGAACACCGCAATCACGACGCACGCGGCGACGAGCACCGCCGCCAAAGCGCCCGCAAGCACCTTGCCGACCGGAAATCCGCGCTTTTTCGGTTCCGATCCGGTCGCGGACGATTTCGCCGCGTCCGTTTGTGCCGATCTATTTTGGGTCCCTCCTGCCGTTTCCGCCGCGCGCAGCAGTCCGTCCGCAAACGACTGCGGCATTTCGGGAAAGAGGCCCCTCTTTAATCTTGTATCGAAACTGCTGTTCATAGCATTGCCTCCTGTTCCGAAAGCTTTTTCCGAAGCGCCTCCCGTGCGCGGGAAAGCCGCGAGCGCACCGTGCCTTCGCTGACCTCGCAGATCTTTGCGATCTCGCGGGTCGAATAACCCTCAAAATAAAACAGCGTGATCGCAAGCCGTTCGTCCGCGTTGAGCGTGTCGAACGCGCGGTTCAGATCGAGGTCCGGCACCTCCATGTCGTAGCCGATGGGTTCGCATGCGTCGAGGTTGACCGTGCGAAAAGCGGAGCGCACAAAATTACTGCATTCGTTTTTCAGAATGCGGATCATCCATGTCTTGAAATATCGCCGTTCTTTGAGCTTGTCTAAATGGGTGTACGCCTTTAAAACCGCGTTCTGCGCGGCGTCCTCGCAGTCTGCGCGATTTCTGAGGATTGCGAACGCGACGCGAAACATCGTCGGCGCGACCGCCTCGATCTCGCGGGAAAACCAGGCGTTCTCGCTTCCGTTTCTCAAAGCGCTTCCCTCCCTTCCGGTTTGTGTCTTTACTGATTAGACACATAAAGACGGCAAAATGTTGCAATGAAAAATGAAAAAGCGGGGGCGGATTTTCCACCCCCGTAAAAACAGTTATCCGCGCGTAAAATGCAGATCCGGCAAAGCCTTCGCGCCCCAGAAATGCAGACGCAGGGTGTCGTTGAGCCTGTCGTAATACAGAATCACCGGCTCCGCGCCCTCGGCAGGCGTCAGCTTCACGAACCGGTGCGGATTTGTACACTCGCCGTCGGCAAAGGCGGTGCGGACCCATGCGGTCGTTTGCGTGCCGTCCGCGGTGGAAAGCGTTCCCGTAAGCGCATTGTCAAGCGTCAGCGTTTCGCCGTCCGGCGCAAGCCACGTCCCCGCAAGGATCGTTTCCTCCGTGACGGTCACCGAAACGCTCGCCTTCTGTTCGTCGACCGCGCCCGCGATCGTGCAGGTTCCCGGCGAGACGGCGACGATCATTTCGTCCAGCTCGTCCACCCACGCAATGACCTCCTCCGACCAGCTTACGCTGAAATGCAGCAGCTTATGCCTTGCGTTGTACGGCTCGATCGTGTGCGTGATCGGGCGGCCCTCGTCCATCTTCAGTGTAAGCGACGTTTCCGACAGCGTAAGCGACGTCGCAGGCTTTGTGCGGATCAGAAAAAACAGCCCGAGCGCGTTCAACGCGATCAGCACGCCCGCCGCCGCCCGGATCAGAATGGTTTTCGTCGTTTGCTTCATACCGGTTCTCCGAATGATTTTTCGGTATTATTGTATCAGCAATTTTGCCGATGTCAAGGAAAGGGAAGGCAAATGCATGCGGGCGCATCCGATCAGCGGACGACCGATGGTCGTCCCTACGGGCTGCGGAATGTCTCCCTGAACCGCGCAGCAATGAAGGATCTTGCCGATATTCGGAGATTCTTCGTCGGCGTTGCCTCCTCAGAAT